>NZ_CAXUNP010000013.1:0-96781 GCF_964252635.1 uncultured Jatrophihabitans sp. | reverse complement strand
GAGCCAGCCCATCGCACCTCTCGGACGCTACGACTCACGCCGTGTGCCCACCGTCCGGCGGGCCATTAAGGATGGCTGCCGCAACGCGAGACGCGACCGTCGTGCGCTCACGCCCAGGGGTCGGGCATCGCGAGTAGCAGGTCACGGTCGGCCGGGGTGCCGTTGCGCCGCCGTTCGACCAAGGGGCGTCCGCGGTCTTGCCAGTCGTTGGCCGCAAGCTCGCGGGATAGCCCGGCCAGGCCGTCGACCGAGTCGGTACCGCCCACCCACGGTGCCTGGCCTATGTGGTCGAGCATCGTGGTCGCGATGTTCAGGCGACCTGAACCCTGCAGCACCTCGACGACCCGCGCCTGCTGCGGCCAGTCGATCAACGACGGCGCAGTCAGCTCCCACCACGAGCCGTGCGGCACCACAGCCGTCGCGTGCGTGTGACCGTTCAGCCAGAGCACGACGCAGGGATGCCTGGCCAGCACGGTAAGAAGCTCGGCGCCGAGCACCCGCCGCCCTCTCGGGGCGTCGGACGTCCGGTCGTTGACGAGCGTGGACATCGGGTGGTGGCTGGCCAGGACGACGTAGCGGCGGTCCGCGTCGGCGGCCCGCAACTGCGCCTCGAGCCAGTCGAGCTGCTCAAGGTCAAGCGATCCCTGCCACCCGCCGTGCTCGTTGACGGTGTCCAGCACCAGAAAGCTGATGCGTTCGCTGTGGTCGTGGCGGTAGTACGGCTGGGCGCCGAACCCGTGCCCGGCTGGTCGCGCCGACGGGTGCCGGTGCGCGTCGAGGAATTCATTGCGCGTGACCATGCGACGCGCCGCGTCGGGGGTCACGGCGCGGCGCTCGACCGCGTCGAGGGTCGCGAGTGCCGAGGGGTCGCACGCAGCGAGCCGGGCCATCAACGCAACGACGTCGTCCCACGGCGGGTCGATCAGGAAGCCGGTTGCCTTCAACGAACTAGTCGACACCTGGCCGGCTACCGCGTCGGCCGCCCAGGTGCCCTGCATTAGCTGGTCATGGTTGCCGTGTACGGCTAGCCACGGCACTGTCAGCCCCGGTGAGTCGAAGGGGCGGCGTACCGCTTGGAGCAGCCCGGGCACCCGGGGGAAACCGTAGCGGGCGCGCGGCAGGTCATCGCCGCCGGTCTCGGGGTGCCAGAACCGCACATCGGGACGCATTCCGTCGGCGACTCCTTCGTAGCGGTTGAGGTCGCCCGAGTCCGGATGTACCGTGCCACCGTCGAGCAAGTTGAGGTACCAAGCGAGCTCGTTGGCCTGGGCATTGTCGGTGTTGTCCCCGGTGACGATGGCCAGATCGACCGGCGCGCCGCCCACCGGCCCAGCTGACATCGCGTTGACTGCCCGCACCATCGCGGCCACCACTTGCGTCGTGAGGATCTCCTGCGCGCGGTAGGTGCCGACCTCGCCGACCAGGTCGTGGACCGGGGAGTCGGGGTCGGCCCAGCGATCGAGGAACTCGACCCGGGCCGGCGACTGCGCGTCGCACACGTGTAGGTCTGAAAGGTGCACGACGGTGACAAGCGGCGTTCCCGAGTCGCCGATGGCGTCGGCGAGGTCGCAGCGCAGGACCCTTGGCGCCGACGGACCGGGCACTAGGGAGTGGTAGCCACCGCGACCGGGCGCGCCGGCCTGAAGCGTCACCGTTGTGCCATCACGTCGCGGCAAGCAACACGGGCCGTTCGAGCAGGGTCACCGAGGCACGGCGGCCGGGGGTCAGCTCGCCGCTGCGGTGCGACGGTATGTCGGCCAGCAGCTCGGTCCCGTTGGTCTGCATGAGCCGCAGCCGCGTGAGGGAACCGCGGAACGTGGCCACGATGACCGTGGCGTCGCCTGCCTCGTTGGCACTCACCACCATTGCCTCCGGCCGCACGAGGACGGTGACCGCGGCGCCGACATCAGGCCGTTCACCGTCGGCCGGCAGGATCTGGCTACCGACCCGCACCCGGTCGTCGGCTTCGACGTGGCCAGGCAACCGGTTCATTGCTCCGACGAACTCGGCGACGAACGGTGTCGCCGGACGGTCGTAGAGTGTGGCCGGGTCGGCGCATTGTTCCAGTCGGCCGGCGCGCATGACGCCCACCCGGTCGGCCATTGACAGCGCCTCCTCTTGGTCGTGGGTGACGAACACCGTCGTGACGCCGAGCTCGAGCTGTATGCGACGGATCTCGTCGCGAAGCTGTTCACGCACCTTGGCGTCGAGCGCTGACAGGGGCTCGTCCAGCAGCAGCACCCGTGGCTGCACCGCCAGCGCGCGGGCTAGCGCTACGCGCTGCTGCTGTCCGCCCGACATCTGATGCGGGTATTTATGCACGTGCTCGCCCAGTCCTACGAGCTCCAGCAGCTCGGCCGCTCTGGAGCGCCGCGCTCCTGTGCCGTGCTTGCGCATACGCAGACCAAAGGCGACGTTGTCGGTGGCCGTCATCGTCGGGAACAGGCTGTAGGACTGGAACACCATGCCCATGTCGCGTTTGTTGGCAGGCGTCCGCGTAATGTCCGCGCCGTCGACGAGCAGCGATCCGGAGCTCGGCTGGTCGAAACCGGCTAGCAGCCGCAACGCGGTGGTCTTGCCGCAACCCGACGGCCCGAGCAGAGCTAAGAGCTCGCCGGGCTCGATACGCAGGTCCAGGCCGTCAAGTGCCGACGTGGCACCGAAGACGCGCGTCACGGCGCAGAACTCGACCGCGGTTCCGGACCGCGTCGGGATCACGGCGGCGAGCCCGGCGGGGTCGAGTGACGACTGCGTTGTCATGCTGTGGCCCCCCGTTTGCCGCGCGCAGTGATTGCTCCGATGGCGAGCAGAATTACCTCGACGAGTAGCAGGCTGAACACGGACACTGCAGCCTGCACCTGGCCGGAACGTGTAGGCAACTGTGCCAGCCACACCGGGAAGGGCTTGGTGTAAAGCAAGATCGAGGAGATTGTGTACTCGCCCATCACCAGGGCGAAGCAGAGGAATGACGCGTTGATCAGCGAAGTACGCAGGCACGGCACGATGACCCGTAGCAAGACCGAGGGCCAGCTGGCGCCGAGGTTGCGTGCGGCCTCGACCAAGGTCGCGACGTCGATGGCCCGGATCCCGGCATCGATGGCCCGGTAGACGAACGGCATGGCCAGCATGACGTAGAGCAGGGCCAGCAGCAGCGGGTGGTCAGTGTCGCGAAGGAAGCGCAGGACCTGGAAAGCGAATCCCTCGTCGTGGCCGGCGGCGGCCCCGCTTGAGGGTGCGGCCGCCTGATACACGTCGCTGACCCCGACGACCAGGACGACGGGCGGGAACACAAGCGGCAGCAGCGTGAGAATCTCGACGCTGCCGCGCATGCGCGGCACGCGCAGGTGCAGCAGCAGCTGCGTCGGCACCATGAGCGCCAAGGCAACGACAATGGTGACGACGGCGATCTCCAGGGAGTAGACCAGGGCCTGAACCAGGTTGATCTGCCCGTCACCAGGATTGGTGAAGATCTGCCGGTAGGCCGAGAACGTGATACCGCCGTGAGGGTTCTGCACCGTGAAACTGATGGCGGCCACGAGCGGGCCGATGAAGTAAACGGCGGCGACGAGCAACACGACCCGGCGCCCGACCTGGCCGCGAGAACGCCGGCGGCGGACGGGTGGTGGCGCGTCGGCTGCCGGCGGCACGAGCGTGTCGACCACCGCAGCTCCCGACACCGCGGGATTGGTCATGTGAGCCACCTTGACGTCCGACGTTGCAGGAGTTGGTAGACCACCGTCAATGGCAGCACGATCACGATCATGTCCAGGGCCAGGGCGGCGCCGAGGTTCTCCTGGCCGGGCAGCACGTTGCCCGACAGCACCGACTGAATGCGGATCGTCACCAGCGGGAACGAGGAGTTGATTGCGTACGCGGTCGCGAAGGCCGAGAACGACGAACAGAACAGCAGCAGAACCGAACCCAAGAAACTTGGTGCTAGTACCGGGCCGGCGACGTGGCGCCAATAGGCCCACCGGCTGGCGCCGAGGTTCTCGGCCGCTTCTCCCCACTGCGGTTTGAGACCTTCGATCGCCGGTGTCATGACCAGCACCATGAGCGGCACCAGGAAGTAGAGGTAAACCAACGCAAGGCCGGAGAGCTGCGACAACTGTACGTGCCCGTCATCGACGAGTGAGAAATGGAAGTGATCCTGCAGGAACGTGGTCAGGACGCCGGAGTTGGTGTCCAGGGTGGCGATGAACAGGAACGCCAGCGGGATTCCGCCGAAGTTGGCCAGTACCGCCGAGCCAGAGGTGACGACCTGGCGCAGCACCGAGTTGCGGGAATTCACGACCGCCGACGCCAGCACCATTCCGAGCACCGCACCGACGACCGCCACGAGCGCCGACAGCTTGACGCTGGTCTCGAGCGAGGTCAGGTACACCCCGTGCAAGGACTGCGAGAGGTTGGCCCCGGTGAACCGCGTCGTCGACGTGTGGACGAACTGCTGGGTGACTGGGTCGCGCACCGTTCCGTTCGACGTTGTTGTCCGCCGAAATGCGTCAACCAGGATGAACCCGATCGGCATGACGAACACCAGACCGACGAAGGCAAAGAACGGGATCAAACCCAGCCAGGCCCACGTGCGTCGCAGACCTGGACGCCGGCGGGGCCGAACGGTTCCGGCCCCGCCGGCGTCAGCGAGAGTTGTCACAGAGGTTGACCCGGTCCGCAACGATCAACCCGACACCGCTGACGCCCACTTGGCGGTCACGACGGCCTTCGCCGCGGTGATCTGTGCCTGGCTGGGGTTGAACGAGTTCGAGTCGGTCACTGGCGGGATCTTGGCGACCAGCGCCTTGTTGGCGGACCCGTTTGACTGCATCGCGACCAGCTCAATGGGACGGGCATAACCGGCCAGCCAACCGTTCTGACCGTCGGTTGCCTTCTGGCTGTACAGATATTCCTCCCAGAGGCGTGCGGCGGCCGGATGAGGTGCGCCGATGTTGATGGCCTGCGCGTAGTAGCCCGACACAAGGCCGTCCGAGGGGTCGGTGACCTTCCAGGTGATGTTCTTAGCCTTCAGCGCCGAGGTCTCGGCTGCGTTGAGGTAGTCCCAGTCCAGCACGATCGGAGTGGCCCCGGAGGCGACCGTGGCCGGCGTGACCTTCGTCTTGTTGAAGATGCCCTCTGAATTCAGCTTCTTGAAGTAGGCAATGCCCGGCTGGATGTTGGTCGCCGAGCCACCATTGGCCAGGGCCGCGGACCACACCGCCTCAAAAGCGGCGTTGGCGCTCGTCGGGTCGCCGTTCAACGCGACGGCACCCTTGTAAGCGGGGTTGTCGAGCTGCTTGATGGTGGTCGGGCAGGTCTTGATCTTGGTGGCGTTGCAACCAATCGAGATGTAACCGCCGTAGTCGCTGAACCAGAGACCATCGGAGTCCTTCTGGCCAGTCGGGATGTCGTTCCAGCTGGCCACCTTGTACGGCGCGTAAAGGCCGTCCTGGGCGCCGGACAGGGCGTAGGAGTTTCCCACGTCGACGACGTCAGGTGCGCTGGCCTGACCTTTGGTGGATTTGAGCGCATTGATCTCGTCACCGCTGGATCCGTCCGGGTTCTCGCTGGTGACAGCGATGCCGTACTGCTTCGTGAACCCGGCGATGATCGAGGCGTAGTTGGCCCAGGTCGGCGGCAGCGCTATGACGTTCAGCTTGCCCTCCTTCTTGGCCGCCGAGACCAAGGCGGCCATGCCGCCGCCGGCCTGCGCCGACTGCGCCTTCGACCACCCGACCGCAGCGCTTCCTGCTTTGCTGCCGCTGTCGGACGCGTTGCCCGAACCGGCTTTACCTGAACCGCTGCTCGAGCAGCCCGCCATAACGATTGCGGCCGCGGCGGCCACCGCCACGGTGCCCATCATCTTGTATTGCATCCCCGCTCCGTCTCCACGCCTGCGCCGTCGGACTGGTGCCCGCTGAGCGCGATCGATGTCGGCCGTACGAGGTGATTGACGCCTACGGACTTGTCTAGTGGGTGAACGACGAGCGAACTCGAGCCTTGCTGTTCGCTGATCCCTCGGCGGAGGCTCAGATCTTGGCCCTTGCGCGCTAGGTTCTCCGCGTGACCGCAACGACAGCAGGGGTCGGATGAGCTCGAATCGTTACGACTACGTGATCGTCGGCGCAGGCTCAGCAGGTTGCGTGCTGGCCAATCGGTTGTCCGCCGACCCGGCTGTTAAAGTGCTGGTCCTTGAAGCCGGGCGCCGGGATAGGCAGTGGGACGTTTTCATCCACATGCCGGCGGCGCTCACCTATCCGATCGGCAGTCGGCTCTATGACTGGCGTTTCGAGTCCGAACCCGAACCGGCGATGAACGGCCGGCGGATTTATCACGCGCGCGGCAAGGTGCTGGGGGGCTCGTCAAGCATCAATGGCATGATCTTTCAACGCGGCAACCCACTTGATCTGGAACGGTGGGCCGCCGACCCGGGGATGAATACGTGGGACTACGCGCACTGCCTGCCTTACTTCAAGCGGATAGAGGACTGCACCGCTGCGGGGCCGGATGACCCGCTCCGCGGTCACGGTGGACCTCTCACCCTCGAACGAGGCCCCGCTGACAACCCCTTGTTCCAGGCCTTCTTCCGGGCCGCCGCTGAGGCTGGTTACACGCGCACAGAAGACGTGAATGGTTACCGTCAGGAGGGATTCGGCCCGTTCGACCGCAACGTCCGGCGTGGGCGCCGGTGGTCGGCTGCTCGTGCGTACCTGCATCCGGTGCTGCATCGTCGCAACCTCGACCTGGTGACATTCGCGCACGTGACCGAGGTGACCTTCGACGGCGCGCGTGCCACTGGCGTCCGGTACGAACGCGGTGTTGGTCGCCTACGGCAAACGAAGACAGTCGCGGCCGGCACCGTTGTGCTGTGCGGGGGTGCGATCAATACTCCCCAACTGCTGCAACTGTCCGGCATCGGAGACGCTACCGAGTTGGAGGCGTTGGGCCTCGACGTCCGGGCAGACCTGCCGGGCGTCGGCCGGAACCTGCAGGACCATCTCGAGGTGTACATCCAGCACGCGTGCACCGAACCCGTTTCGGTGCAGAAATACCTCAAGCGGCGCTGGATGCTGCCGGTGGGCGCCGACTGGCTGTTCCGACGCCAAGGTCCCGGCGCGAGCAACCACTTCGAAGGCGGCGGGTTCGCCCGCAGCAACGATGAAGTCGCTTACCCCAACCTGATGTTTCATTTTCTGCCGATCGCGGTGCGCTACGACGGTTCAGCGCCCGCGTCGGGTGACGGCTACCAGGTGCACATCGGACCCATGTACTCGGACGCGCGCGGAACAGTGCAGATCGTGTCGTCCGACCCGCACGCCAAGGCCCAATTGCGATTCAACTACCTGTCGACTGAACAGGACCGTCGGGAGTGGATCGAAGCCGTTCGCGTCGCCCGCCGGATTCTCCGGCAGCCCTCAATGGAGCCTTATAACGGTGGCGAGCTCTCACCCGGACCTGACGTCAAGACCGACGAGCAAATTCTGGACTGGGTGCGCAAAGACGGCGAGACCGCGCTGCATCCGTCGTGCACGGCCGCGATGGGCACGGGGACCCACGCGGTGACCGACCCGCTGACCATGGATGTGCACGGGCTCACCGGACTCAAGGTTGTCGACGCATCCGTCATGCCCTACATACCTAACGGCAATATCTATGCGCCGACCATGATGGTCGCCGAGAAGGCAGCCGACCTGATCCTCGGCAACAGCCCGTTGCCTGCCGAGCCTGTCCGATTTTATCGGCACAAACCGGCCGAGCGGTGAAGTCCCCGCGGCAGCGTCGACGCGGCATGAAAGCGCGTGTGTCTCGTCTTTTACCGGCTCCTGGAGCTATCTACTCAGAGTCCTATGGCGATCATGGACAGCCTGTACGTGCTTGAGATCACGCCCTCTGACCATTTGGCGGAGAACTAAGTCGCCTGCCAACCGCACATCGACACAATCGCTGCCGTCAGCTCGGCTGGCGCCTGGGCTGACCGGACTTAGACGCGGTGGTCAGTCAATTTGTCTAGATCGGCGCGAACGCCTCATTCGACTAAGACCGGAACAAAGTCGCGAACCGCGCTGCTGTCAAAACCCTCGTAACGACCCTGGATCCTGGCCGCGATCTCTTCTGCTGATAGCTCCGGGAACTGGATTGCCAGTCGCTCGGCCAGTGCGTCCAGCGCTGCCTGCTCGGCCTTGACACGGCGGGCTTGCTGGGCCTCAGTAGTTGTCGTCATGACCTACCTTGTAGAAACCGGACATCAGACGGCACCATGCTTGCACGCTTCAGCATGCCGACGTCAAGGCGGTGTGCCCCACCCTGGATGGGTGGAAGCTCGTCTCCCCATTTCTGGAACGCCGGGTTACGGACACAAAGAATCGCCCTACTTCCCCACGCCCTACGTCGACGCGGCTGATCATCGACACCGTCGACACCTAGCCGGGACCTGGCCAGGAAGGTGATCACGACGGTCGACGGATCCTGGGCAGCGCCCACCTAGACCAGGCAGATCGCGTTGCGGTCCTGATGTTGGACGCCGCCACCGTTATGGCCAATTTCAGGGCGTTGAGTAAGCACACATACTGTCCGCACAGGGCGTGACAACGTCCTACTCTGCCGCGACGTGCGGCTGTTTCGGACAGCACCAACTCCGGCTCACAGACCACGATCTATCCGCGCGGCCGGGCAACCGCGGTTGCTGCGCAGGCCGGGCACCCGCTGCCCAGCGCGCCGTGTAGCAGCAGTGGGTTGTCTGGAGCCATGGCGGCAAATCAATGACTTATGAGCCATCCATGACTGGGCCGCAGGCGCTCAGTTGCAACCGGCTCGACGAGGACAGCTCGCACCCATGACCCTGGACCCCGGCAACAGCAAGATTCTTGCCCCGGACGAAGTACCAGGGCGCACTTTTCAATGGCTACCTCCAATCTAGGTCGGTCTCCGCCGGTTGAATCCGTGCCCGCGCTCTCCCCTGGGGATACTGTCCGCCAGCGCGAGACGGCTCGGGCTGCGGTCACCATTCACGCCGCCGGACGGCATGTTCATTTTGGCTGCGTACTGTCTCTGGTTCGCACACGAGATGGCTGGATGGCATGAAACCGAGCAAGCAGCAGCAACACACGAATAAGTTCGAGATACCGGACGGCCCGTGGACGGACGTGGACCTCTCGGGTGTCGTCCCGCCGGGTGGCTCGTTGTCGCATCGAACTGCAGCCCTGGACACCATGTACTACGACACCGCGGACTTCGGACTGCTCCGAGCTCGACTGGCGCTACGGCGGCGCAGCGGCGATGAGGACGCCGGTTGGTTGCTCACATTGCCGGCAGGCGACGCTCCCACCGAGCTGCATCTGCCGATCGAGGGCCGAGGGGTGCCGGCACCGTTTCGCCAGCTGACCCTCGGCGTGCGTTCCGGGCAACCGCTGCGCGCGGTGGCGCGGGTGCGGACGCAGCGTGACGTGCGTGTCATTCATGGGGTCGACGGGTCGGCCCTGGTCGAGCTGGTGCTCAAAACCGTGACTGCAACGCGGCTGGGGTCGACGGCCGTGATGACCCGGTGGCGGGAAATCGCGATCGACGTGCGGGAAGGGGACCATGCGCTACTGAAGCGGGTCTCGAAACAAGTCCGCAAGGCCGGGGCCATCGTGTCCGCTTCTTCCCCCACGCTTACGCGCGCGCTGGGCGACGCTGCACCTGGCACCGGTGCAGCAGACGACGGCGCCTCAGCGGGTGCGGACCTGGCCGGGCTGGTGCGCACGTATCTGAACGGACAGCACGACGCCGTTCTGGCTGGAGATCTTGCCCTCCGGCGTGAGCAGGGCCAGATCCACGCCACCCGGGTTGCGATCCGCCGCTACCGCAGTGTGCTGAAGGTCCTCGCCGACGTGTTCGACACCGAGCGCGCATCGGCTCTGGACGCCGAACTCCGCTGGTACAGCGGGATCCTCGGAGCGGTCCGGGATCTGCAGGTCCTCGGTGATCACCTGCGGGCGGAGCTGGCCGACCTTCCGCAGCAGTACGTGCTGGGCCCGGTCTCGGCCCGGCTGGAGCAGACCCTGACCAGGGAGATCACGGGTGCCCAGCGGACCCTGTCCGCGACCCTTCGTGGTCGCCGGTATCTCGCGCTGCTGGCCGAGCTGCAGACCTGGTCCGTCGAGCCGCCACTCATCGGTGCGCACGGCAAACCAGCACGACGGGTCGAGAGGTACCTGCGCTCAGCAGACAGGAAACTCGAGCGCCGCCTCGCTGCCGCCGACCGACTGCCGCAGCACGACCCCAACAAGGATGCGGCGCTGCACCGGGCACGCAGGGCGGCCAAGCGGGCCCGCTACACGGCCGAGCTGAGCCGACCGGTCCTGGGCAAGACGGCGCGCACGTCGAATAGCTCAGCGAAGAAGCTGCAAACCAGCCTCGGCGAATATCAGGACGCTGTCGTCGCCACGACGTTCCTGCGCCGGCTCGGCGCGGTGGCCGGAACCACACCAGGGGAGAACGGCTTCACCTTCGGCGTCCTGCTGGCGAACGAGGTACGCCGCGCTCGAGAACACCTTCGCTGAACCACAACCTCGGCGGAGCGGCACAGGCGCTCCGCGCCGCGTACGGGTCCGCTCAGGGTCTGCCCGACTGCACTGGAGGTCGGTCGACGCGGAACCGCTAGAGGCCGACGACGACACCAACGGGCTGGCCTCGTCGACCGAGGAAGCCGGGAAGTTCGGCGACGTCGGCCAGGACCTCGGTCGGTTCGGCTGCGGCGAGCGTCTCGGCGCTGACGTCACCGGTGAGCACGGCAAGTACCACCGCGGCGCCGGCGTTGTGGCCGGCCCTGATGTCGCGGACGGTGTCCCCAGCCACGAGCGTACGGCGTACATCAGCGACGCCGGTCATCTCCATCGCCCGGAAGATCATATACGGGGCCGGCCTTCCCGCCGGAACGTCGTCGATGCAGACGACCGCGTCGACCACATCGGTGTCCCAACCAAGCGCGGTCAGCAGTGAGGTCGTGACCTCCCGGTCGAATCCGGTGGTCAGCGCGACCTTGACGCGTGATGAACGCAGATTCGCGATGAGCTCGGGGACGCCCGGAAAGGGCGCGGGGGGCTGGGCGCGGTAGGCAGCGGTGAGCCGGTCGCGGAAGTCGGCGAAGCCTGCGTCGACGGCTTCGTCCGTGACGTCGACGCCGCTCTCACCGAGCAGCGCCGCAATGGCCTCGCGCTTGCCGGCGCCCATCCAGGCCTCGATCTGTGTGGGTGTCGGATCCGCGCCGAGAGCCCGGACGCTGTCCGCCAGGACGCGGTACACGATCCCTCCTTCATCGACGGTGGTTCCGGCGACGTCGAAGACGGCAAGCTCGATCATGCGGAGGACCTCTCGGTGGCAGTGGCCGGCGTGTGCATGCGCTCGACCAGGGTGGTGGCGGCGTAGAACGCGTCGTAGTTGTGGACGAGCGCGGCCCCGGCGCCGCCTCGGGGCGATGCCCCCAGTCCCAAACTCAGCGCGGGCCGGTCGAGTCGTCGGTTGACGATGAACGGGATCGCCAGCTCACCGAAAGCGCCGTGCGAGCGCAGGGGGGCGTCGAGACCGCGGACATCGTGGGCGGCGACACTCTTGCCCATGGCGGTCGCGGCGTCACCGAGAACGACGATGTCACCGATGCGGTCGGCCGGCATGGCGAGCTGCCGCGCCGCATCCGCGCGCTCGTAGGTGGTCTGAATGCCGTCAAAGGTGCGCAGTGCTTCGGCCAGCGCCGCGGGGTCCACGTCGTCGGGAAGGTGGACGTAGGCGATGGAGCCGAGCGCGCCGTGATGGGCGACGTAGGGGTCCGTGATCGGCAGGACGACCCGCACGTCGCGACGTCCGCCGAGGAGCCGCGCAATCTCGTCCTCGAGGTAGATGACGTGTGCTCGACCGTGGGCGTCGGACTTGGCGCTCATGCCGTGGTCGGCGGTGAGCACGACCGTGGCGCCGAGCGCGTCGAGCGATTCCGCGTACCGGTCGATCATGGCGTAAAAGTCCTCGGCGGCCGGGCTTCCTGGCTCGTGCTTGTGCTGGACGTAGTCGGACAGGGAAAGGTACGTCAGATTCGGTCGCTGTTCGCGCACCAGGTGAACCCCGGCCGCGAGCACGAACTCCGAGAGGTCGGCGGAGTAGACCTCCGGCGCAGGACGGCCGATGAGTTCGGGGACGGCCGTGATGCCGTGTCCGGACAGAGTCGTCCCGTTCGCGTGTTCGGCCGAGAAGCAGACCGCACCCGGCAGCTCGAGCCCGGTGGCCAGCAGCCGGCGCAGCTTGTCCTTCGCCGTGACGACCGCGACGTCCAGGCCGGCGTGCTGGGCTGCGGCGAACACGGTGGGGCAACGGAGCAGCTCCGGTGACGTCATCGGCTGCTCGGCCCCGGTGGCGACGTCGTAGTAGGTGTTGCCGCTGATGCCGTGCACGGCGGGCGGGCGTCCGGTCGCGATGGAGAGGTTGTTCGGGTTGGTCAGCGCCGGCATGGCACAGTGCGCCGGCCACGAGGTGCCGGCTCCTGCCAGCAGCGTCGCCAGCCAGGGCATCCGGCCCGCCTGGAGGGCCTGCTCGTGGTAGCCGGGGGCGCTGCCGTCGATGCAGATCACCACGACCGGCCCGCCGCCGACGACGTACTCGCGACCATTCACCTCGAACGCTGTCCGAACCGGGGTCATGCGGCAATGCGCTTGCGTATGAAGGCCGACGCCTGGTCCACCGCGATGACGAGGACAAGCACGATCAGGATCTGGGTGACCATCTGGTCGAAGCGGAACAGTTGGATGGACTGGTCGATGAGGAAACCGATACCGCCGGCCCCGACGAGCCCGAGGATGAGCGACGAGCGGACGTTGACGTCCAGGCGATACAGCAGCAGGCCGACGATCTGCGGCAGGACGGTGGGCAGGACGGCGTTGGTCGCGACCTGAGCGCTCGACGCCCCGCCCACCCGGAGCGCGTCGCGGGGACCGAGATCGCTCTCCTCCATGGCCTCGGCCCATAGCTTGCCCATGACGCCGGTGTTGTGGAAGATCAGCGCGAGCACGCCGGGGAACGGCCCGAGACCGACGGCGGCGACGAATACGAGCGCGAACACCACGTCAGGGATGGCGCGCAACGTCGAGAGCAGGGTCCGTGCGCTCTGGTAGACCCACGCGTTGCGGTTGGTGGCGCGGGAGGCGAGCAGCGCGAGCACGAAGGCGGTGGGGATGGACAGCGTCGTCCCGAGCAGGCCCATGTAGAAAGTAACGAGCGCGGCCGTGATGCCCGGGTGCACCACCTTGTCCCACGAGAAATCGGGCGGAAATGCGCCGGAGAAGAAGTTCTGCAGGCCGTGCCACCCGCTGACCAGCTCGCTGACGGAGATGTCGGTCTTGCGCCAGGCGATCACGTGCACCGCGATCAGCGCGGCCAGGACGACGAGGCCGAGCACGCCGATGGTCTTGCGGCGGGGCGGATCGGGCACGGGCGGTCGGCCGGTGGGCTTGTCGAGGGTGACGGTCACAGCTCCTCCAGGGCGGCGGCGCGGTCCGGGGCGTACAGGCGGTCGATCTCGTCGTCGCGGACGTAGCGGGGTGCCTTGTCGATGACGACGCGGCCGCCGAGCAGGCCGACGACCCGATCGGCGTAGCGCAGCGCGAGCTCGGGTTGGTGCAGCACGGCCACTACGGCGTAACCCTCCTGGGCGAGGTCGCGCAGCAGGCCGACGACGTTGTCGGCCGCGGCCGGGTCGAGGGCAGACACCGGCTCGTCGGCGAGGACGACGGTGGCACGTTGGCACAGGGCCCGGGCGATCGCGACCCGCTGCTGCTGTCCGCCGGACAATCGGCCCGCGCGCTCGCCGGCCCGCTCAGCCAGTCCGACGCGGTCGAGACACCGCATGGCTTCGAGTCGCACGTCACGGGGAAACAGCGCGGGAGACAGCGAGCGCCACCACCGCAGGCGACCCAGCGCTCCGCAGCAGACGTTGTCCAGAACGCTGCGACGGCGGACCAGGTGGATCTGCTGGAACACCATGGCAACCTTCCGGCGGGCCTCGGACGTGCGTTCCCGGTGGCTGGGGTCGAGTGCCACGTCGGCGACCCGGATGGTGCCGTCGTCGGCCTCGAGCAACCCGACCACACAGCGCAGGGCAGTGGACTTGCCCGACCCGTTCGCCCCCAGGATCGCGACGAATTCCCCGGCACGCACCTGCAGCTCGATGCCCTTGAGCACCTCGACGCCGGCGAAGGACTTCCGGACGTCGATGAGTTGGAGCAGCACCGGCGCCGTCGGCTCATCGATGGTGACCAGCGGTGGGGGCAGCTCCGCCCGCGCCTCGGCGAGGATCCGCGGATCGACCGCTCCGGTGGGGCGATCGGTGCGTTGCGCCGAGCGCACCGGGCGACCGGGCGGCCCGGCGAACGTCATCCGGCGTCCTTGGCGGTGAGCCCGAGGGTGCGGGCCAGCGAGAACAGCGGCTGATAGGTGGTCTTGGAAACGGTCACCAGGGGGCCGGCCGGTTCGACGTCGAGCAGGGCACCCAGCTTGGCGATGTCGCTCGGCGGCAGGTTGAGCAGCGCTTTGGTGACCGCGGCCTTGAAGGCCGGGCTGAGAGAGCTGCGCAGGGTGATCGGGTCGTTGGGGATCGGCGCCGAGGTCCAGATCTGCCGGAACTTCGACGGGTCGAACTGCTTGGCCGCGGTGGCGGTGGCCAGCTGCTGGGTGTTGATCTCGGCGGCGTCGACCTTGCCGTTCTTCAACGCGAGCAGCGACTGCGGGTGCCCGCCCGCATAGGTGAGCTTGAGGTCGGAGTCCTTAAGCCCTGCGCTGCGCAGCGCGAAGCGGGGGAAGGCGTCACCGGACGTGGAGCCGACGCTGGACAGCGCCAAAGACTTGCCCTTGAGCTGGGCGACCGTGGTGATGCTCGAGTTCCTCGGCACCCAGATGCCTGCCTTGTAGGTGCTCAGCTTGCCGGTGGAGTCTCCGAAGGAGGCCACGGCCTGGGCATTGGCCTGCTGGCTGGCGAAGACGAAGCCCAGCGGGCCGAACTCGGCGACGTCGAGCTTGTTGTTGCGCATCGCCACGACCTCGGCCGAGTAGTCGGACACGATGCTGGTCTGGACCTTGCAGCCCAGGGCCTTGCCGAGCGACTTGCCGACGAGCTGGAAGGCGGGTGTGAGCTTGGCCGGGTCCTCGAACGGTTCGGTGGCCATCCGCATCGTGCCGCCTTTGGGGCACGAGACCTTCCCGGCAGCTGCGGCGGTCCCGGTTCCTGACGAATGGGAGCTCCCGGAGCTGGAGCCGCAGGCGGCGAGGGCGACCAGGAGCACGGCGCTCCCGGTGAGGGATGCGGTGCGACGAGCGAGCTTCATGGCGGCTTCCTTCGAGGTGTCGGGCGGTCGGTGTGCGGGACGGGCATTGCCTGCTGGACGGCGGAGCTCGGTCAGAGGAGGGAATCGAGGACGGACGGGGCCAGACCCAGAGCGGTGGTCATGCCGATGCCCGAGGTCACGGACACGACGCGGACGCCGTCGGTGGGGGTGGCGATCAGGAACGGTTCCGGCGCGGACGCGTAGACGCCCTGCCAGCGTTCGAGCACCCTGAGCTGCGGGACACCCAGCAGACGCGCGGTCTCGTCGAGCACGAGTGCGTCCAGACGCTCGTCGGTGAACGGCGACAGCGTCCGGTCGTAGTCGTGGGTGTCGCCGATGGTGAGGCTGCCGTCCGGGCGCTGCGTGAACATCAGGTTCAACCCCGCCGCCACGGCGTAAGGGGACTCGGCGGTCAGCCGGTTGCGCACCTCAGGTAGGGACGCGCAGTCCTCGAACCCGTCATAGCGCAGCAACGAGTGACCGGTCAGGACGGCGGGTGCGATCGGGCGTCCGTGCGGGTCCGCGACCCGCAACATCTGCAGGGCGCAGCGGCGCACGTCGTGCGCGAAGGCCAGGTCGGGGAACAGGCGGTCGACGTCGTGGCCGAGGCACACCACCGCCCGCCGGGTGGTGATCGAGCCCCGCGAGGTGCGGACGACGCCGGGTTCGATGCCCGTGACCGAGGTGTCCCAGACGAACCGGACGCCCTGATCGGCCAGCCACGTCGCGATGGCCGCGGCAGCAGCGCGAACGTCGATGCGCAGGTCGAGGGGGAACAGGGCACCGCCGATCACTCCTGCAGCGAACGGGGCACGGTCGGCGATCGCGGCCCGGTCGAGCAGGACCACGTCGTCACCGCGCTGCTCGGCGAACTCAGTGAGGACGGCGAGCTCGTCCGCGGCCCGGGCGAGAACTATGGTGCCGGTCTCGGCGACTGCGAAACCAGCGTTCTTCCCGAGCTGGGTCCAGCGCGACCGTGCCTGCATGGCGTAGTCGAGGGCGGCACCGGACTGCGCCGTGATGCAGCCATGGCCGAAGTTGCGTACCGAAGCGCCGACGGCAAATTCATTGCGTTCGATCACGGTGACCTCGAGGCCGCGCAGGACCGCGTCGTAGGCGTGAGCGAGGCCGACAATCCCGGCGCCTACGACCACGAGATCCGCCTGCGGCCACCTCGAACTTGTCATGACAAGAAAGGTCTACGACCCAGGACGAGCCGTCAATGGCTGGCAGACGAAACGCGGACAGTGTTTTCCTGCCGTTCACTTGCCTGAATTTCCTGGGCTACCTGTCCAGAAGGGCTGTCAACATCGAAGCCTCACCTGTACGTTCAAGTTGTGACAACCGCTATGCACGCGACGATTGCGGAGGATTTGCGGCAGAGGATCCGCTCGGGCGAATTCGCGGTCGGCGAGGCGTTGCCGTCCGAGTCCCAGTTGTGCACTGCGTGGGACGCGTCGCGAGGCCCGGTGCGCCAGGCGCTTGCCTCCTTGCGCGCCGAGGGTCTGATCGCCGGCGGTCGGGGCAAGCCCCCGGTCGTGTGCAGCACGTCGCTTGCCCAGTCGTTCGACACGCTGCTCTCGTACTCGGCGTGGGCTCAATCGATCGGACGCGTGCCGGGCCAGCGCACCCTTGAACTCGCTTTACGGCCGGCCGACGAGACGGTCGCCGAACTGCTCGGTGTCGACATCGGCGATCAGGTTGTCCATGTACTGCGGCAACGGCTGCTCGACGGTTTGCCCGCGATGCTGGAGCGCAGCTGCTTCCTCGGCGAGGTCGGGCGCCAGCTTTTCGAGTTCGACTGCGACTCGGGCTCGCTGTGGGCCTACCTGCAGTCGCGGGGCGCCGACTTCGCCGCGGCGTCGCACGTGATCGATGCGCTGGGCGCCGACGAGGTCGACGCCGAGCAGCTTCACCTGCCTCTCGGGGCGCCGTTGCTGCGGCAGCAGCGCTGGGCCCGCAACAGTAGCGGGCGGGTCCTGGAGTACTCCGATGACCGTTACCGGCCGGAGATCGTCAGCTTCACGATCGGCAACACCCTGGACACCCGCATGGCGCTGAGCCGCAACCTGAACTCGGAGAAACGAACATGATCACCGCTCCGGTACGTCTCGTCGTCTGTGACATGGCCGGCACTCCCAGCGACGACACGCCACCCAGGGCGGAACTTCTCGACAGACTCGCCCAACACTTCCGCCCCCGGCTTGATCTCGCTTACGAGACACACCCGCACCTCGATGCGGGCACAAACGCTGCCGCCGGCATGGTCGGCGGCGTGCCGGGCGGCGCAAGCAACGCGCCCGCACTCGGCCGCGCGCCAGACTCGCACATCCTCGCGTCAGTCGCCGACGTACCAGGACGGCTCGGGCTGCCCCCCGACGCGCTCGCCGGATCATGACCATCGCTGCTTCGCCGGTCGTCACCCGTGCCGCGGTGTGGCACGGCGGAGACTGCATCGTGGTCGAAAACCTGCCGGTGGCCGCGGTGCAGGCCGGCGAGGTGCTGGTGCGCGTCCGGCTCGCGACCGTCTGCGGCAGCGACCGCCACACCGTTAGTGGCCGTCGCCCGTCGCCCTGCCCGTCGGTCCTCGGCCACGAAGCGGTGGGCGAAATTGTCGAGTTGGGAACCGGGGGCGCCTGCGCAATCGGCGGTTCGCCCCTGCACGTCGGACAACGCGTCGTGTGGTCGGTGACGTTGGGCTGCGGCCAGTGCGACCGGTGCCGGTCCGGGGTTAGTGCCAAGTGCCGCACGCTGCGGAAGTCCGGGCACGAGCCGCTGAATTCCGGCTGGCCGCTGTCCGGCGGTTACGCGGAGCACGTGTTGCTGCCGGCCGGGCTGGCCGTCGCAATTGTGCCTGACGAGCTTCCCGACGCGTTTGCCGCTCCTGCCGCATGCGCCACCGCCACCGTCATGGCGGTCGTCGATCGCGCCGGCCCGCTCGCTGGGCGGCGCACGCTCGTCGTCGGCGCGGGCATGCTGGGCTTGACCGCCTGCGCCTCCGCGAGCAGGGACGCGGCGGCTGAGGTAATCGCGGTCGATCCCGACGCCGGGCGCCGTGAGCTCGCGCTGCGATGCGGTGCCACCGTCACACTCGCATCGGTCGATGAGGCCGCCGAGGTCGACGTCGTGCTCGAGTTCTCGGGCGTGTCCACCGCGGTCGAAGCGGCCCTCGGGCGCCTGGACGTCCAGGGCGTGGCGGTGCTCGCCGGTTCGGTTGCGCCCGGTGCACCGGTGGCCCTGGATGCCGAGGCGGTGGTGCGACGCCACCTGAGCATTGCGGGGGTCCACAACTACGAGCCGTGGCACCTAACGCAGGCGATCGACTTCCTGCTCGCGACCTGCCAGTCGGTGCCGTGGCAGGAGCTGGTGGCTGACCCGCTGCCGCTCGACGACCTGCCGGGTCTGCTCACCGGGCCGGCCGGCCCGAAGCCGCGCTACTCGGTCGCGCCCTGAGCCGCGGCCACGAGAATCGCGTGCTGCCGCATCGGTCGGGACCAGGTCTCGAGACCCGGCACGTCGAGCTCGACAATCTTGGCCGCTTCGTCAGCCCGGCGCAGCGCGATCGCGTCGGCGGCAAGCGGCAGGGCGAGGAACGCCTCCATCTCGGCCGGGGCCATCGCGGCCCCTTGACGCTGCAGGCTGAGCCGGCTGGCCTCCGACAGCTCGTAGTCCTCGGTGGCGGCCAGGTAACGCTTGGCTGCTACGTGCAGGCCGACCAGCTCCGCGACGCGTGTACCCAGCACCGGCGCGACGATCTGTCTGCCCGTGCGCGCGTGATCGGGGTCGTCACTGACGGCGTGGCCCACGTCGTGGACCAGACCGGCCAGTTGCAGCTCGACGTCGTCGGGATGGTGTGCGCGAAGTTCGTGAGCGCACTGCAGACCGTGTTGCAGCAGGTCGACCGGGTCGCCTTCAGGCGGTGGGGCGTCATAGACACCGTCCAAGGACACCAGTAGTGCCAGCAGCTCGTCACAGTCCGAGATCGGCGGTCGCACCCGTACACGGTAGCGCCACGTGAACGCCGGTCCACTTGTGCTCGTCCTCATCGCGGCTTTGGCGCACGCACTGTGGAACTTGGCGTCCAAGGACGCTGACGGTGACACGTTTGTTTTCGTCTGGGCTTATACGGCGCTGTCCGGCGTGCTGTGCCTGGTTGTCACGGTGACCGTGCCCATGTCGCGCGGCGAGACGCGGACGTGGTCGTTGGCCCTGGCTGCGTTCGTATCTGCGGCATTGCACGTCGTGTACTCGCTTGTTCTGCAACGGGGGTACCGATCTTCCGACGTCGGCCTCGTTTACCCCGTCGCTCGCGGCACCGGCCCACTGCTAACCCTGATCGTCGCGATCGCCCTACTGGGCGAGCGGCCCGGCGTCGTCGCCACGCTCGGCGCTCTCCTGATCATCGCCGGCGTGGTGGTCGTCATCGGCAACCCGTTCGTGGGCGGGACGCCGCTCGGCCCATTGCTATGGGGAGTCGCGACTGGGGCGTCGATCTCGGCGTACACGCTGTGGGACAGCTACTCGATCGCCACCCTGCACCTCCAACCGGTCACCTACTTTGCGGCGACCCTGATTCTCGAGACGCTGCTGCTCTCGCCGTGGGCGGTGCAGCGGCGCTCGGCGATCCCCAAGACGGTGGGGGCGAACTTGCGCGCTATCGGCCTGGTGGCAATTCTGTCGCCGCTCGCATACATCCTGGTGCTGACCGCGTTGCAGACTCTGCCCGTCGCGATCGTCGCGCCGCTGCGCGAGTCGTCAATCGTCATCGCTGCCCTGCTCGCCTGGTGGCTGTTTCACGAACGGCACGTCGCCCGCCGGATTGCCGGCGCCGCCGTTGTCCTGGGAGGCATCGCCTTGATCAGCCTGCGCTGACCGGCAGACGGTTATCGAGCCGACCCGTCGCATCTCTGGACGCGACGACCGAAGCCGTAAGCCCACCGTCGAGTCTCAATCAGACGGATATCGCACGCCAGGCACGGCATGGGACGACAGACAGCTCGAGACCTCGATGACTGGACTCGCGCGTTTCGAGAGCGAGCGCAGGCTCTCGCGAACGGGCATCGCAGCCATTAATCGATGTCAATCACTGCCTGCCGACGGCACCCAACGGTCCATGTTTGGTGAGCGTGTGCGGACTAAATGCGGACTGAATTCGAAAACCGCGGACCGAAAGTGAGCGTGGTGTGGCCGCTAAAAGGCCGGGATCGCTGGGCTAGAAGCTGGTGGGCGATACTGGGATCGAACCAGTGACCCCTGCCGTGTGAAGGCAGTGCTCTCCCGCTGAGCTAATCGCCCGGGACGACCGCTGGATCGTGCGAAGCGGCGCGGATCAGACTACAGGGCACCGCTCAGGCATAAAGAACGACGTACACGGCCACGAACACGGCGGCCAGGAACACGACGCCGAGCAGCCCGACCAGGCCCTGGATCCACCGGGGCTGGCGCTTTACCCAGTCCGTCCACCGCTGCACCTGGTCCCGGGCGAAGCGCAGCAGCCGCCGGGCCCACTCGTACTCGGTGGCCAGCACTCCGAGGCCGGCGAAGATGATCAGCCAACCTGGGCCCGGCAGCGGCACCAGCACGATGCCGCCGAGCACCACGACGACGCCGACGGCGGTGACGGCGATGCGCCAGCCGAGGGTCCCTCCCGGTCTGGCGCGCACGCCCTCACGGAAGGCCTCGGCCCGCCGCACCAGCCGCTTGGGCGAGGACTCGGACTCCGGCGGGGACGTCGTGTCCGAGCGCGTCATGCCTGAACGGTAGGTGCGCCAGCTGTGCCCGGGCTGGGCGCCGGCGACGAGCGCCGCCGGTCCTATAGTCGGGCCGATACCGCCAACGGATGGAGCAGCCAGTGCGTCTCGACGGAGCCGTCGCGCTCATCACCGGCGGGGCCTCCGGGCTCGGCCTCGCCACTGCCCGCAAGCTGACGGACGGGGGCGCCGCCGTCGTGCTGATCGACCTGCCCTCCTCCGACGGGGAGAAGGTGGCGGCGGACCTCGGCGCCCGGGCCCGCTTCAGCCCGGGCGACGTGACCTCGGAGGACGACGTCCGGGCCGCACTGAACGTCGCGGCCGAGCTGGGCACGCTGCGCGTCACCGTGAACTGCGCCGGGATCGGGCCGGCCGCCAAGACCGTGGGCAAGCACGGCCCGGCACCGCTCGGCGACTTCACCAAGGTCGTCACGGTCAACCTGATCGGCACCTTCAACGTCATCCGGCTCGCGGCCGAACGCATGGTGGCCAACGACGAGGTCGACGACGAGCGCGGTGTCATCGTCAACACCGCCTCGGTGGCCGCGTTCGACGGCCAGATCGGGCAGGCCGCCTACTCGGCGTCCAAGGGCGGCATCGTCGGCATGACCCTGCCGGTCGCGCGCGACCTCGCGGCCAGCAAGATCCGCGTCGTCACCATCGCGCCCGGCTTGTTCCGGACCCCGTTGCTGAGCTCGTTGCCGGACGACGTGCAGACCGCGCTCGGCGCGCAGGTGCCGCACCCGGCCCGCCTCGGTGACCCGTCCGAGTACGCCCTGCTGGTCGGCTCGATCGTCGAGAACCCGATGCTCAACGGCGAGGTCATCCGTCTCGACGGCGCGATCCGGATGGCGCCGCGCTAGTCCGCACATCACCACGACAAACGATGGAGGCAACGATGCCGGTAGCCGGCCTGGACGATCTCGAGGTCCTGCTCGACGCCGGGCGGTTGGTCCTGCGGTTCAACCGCCCCGACGCCCTCAACGCACTCACCCCCGGCATGCTCGAGAAGGCTGCGGACCGCATTCACGCCGCCTCCGGCGATCCGGAGATCCGCGTCGTCGTGATCACCGGCATCGGCCGGGCGTTCAGTTCTGGCGCCGACATCGGTGACGGCGGCACCGACGTCACCGGCACGCTCGACGGCGCCAACCACCTCGTCCACGCGATCGTGCACTCCGCCAAGCCGGTGGTCGCCGGCGTCAACGGACTCGCGGCCGGCGTCGGCGCCACGATCGCGCTGTCCTGCGACCTGCAGGTGGTGCGCGGCAGCGCCTACCTGCTGCTCGCCTTCGCCAACATCGGCCTGATGCCCGACGGCGGTGCGACCGCGATCGTCCCGGCCGCGATCGGCCGGGCGCGCGCTTCACGCATGGCGCTGCTCGGCGAGCGCATCCCGGCGGCCCAGGCCCTCGAGTGGGGACTCGTGAGCCACGTCGCCGACGACGACGCCTACGACAACGAGCTCGAGGCGCTCGTCGCCAAGCTCGCCAACGGCCCCACGTTGGCGTACGGGCGCACCAAGGCCGCGCTCGCCGACGCCACCCTCGCGGGACTCGACGCGGCGCACACCACCGAGCGCGCCGGGCAACTGGCCCTGTTCGACACGGCCGACTACGTCGAGGGCACGGCCGCGTTCCGCGAACGCCGCACGGCCGAGTTCCACGGTCGGTGATCGCCGCCGGGTGACCCCTCACGCGAGGGGCCGGCAGCGGCCTACGATCAGCCCATGACCGTCGTCGTGGGCTACGTGCCCGATGCCAGTGGCCTGCAAGCCGTCCGTCTCGCCGCGCAGGAGGCCCTGTGGCGCGACAGCGACGTGATCGTCGTCAATGTCATCGGCGGTGCCGGTTACGCACACCCGACCGCCGCGGACGAGAAGAACCTCGACGCCCTGGACGCCGAGCTGACCGCCGGTGGCGTCCGGCACGAGATCCGCACGATCGAGGCCACGACGGGGCAGCGACCGGCCGAGGCCCTGCTCGAGGCCGCCGACCAGTCCGACGCCGAGCTGGTCGTCGTCGGCATCAAGCGGGTGTCCCCGGTCGCCAAGGCCGTGCTGGGCAGCACCGCGCAGCGCGTCCTCATGGGCGCGCCGTGCCCGGTGCTCACCATCCGGTCCGCGGACTGAAGCGCCGGACCCTGCGATGGACGACGAGGATTTCCGGCAGGCCCTGACCGAGGTCAAGCGCTTCGTGCGCAGCGAGGTGCTGCCCCGTGAGGCGGAGATCGACGAGAAGGACGAGATCCCGGACGAGCTGCGCAAGCAGGCCGCCGAGATGGGTCTGTTCGGCTTCGCGCTGCCGGAGGAGTTCGGCGGCCTCGGCCTGTCGATGGCGCAGGAGGCCGAGCTGGTGGTGGAGCTGTCCTACGCCGCGCCGGCGTTCCGGTCCATGCTCGGCACCAACAACGGGCTGGCCGGGCAGATCCTGGTCATGGCCGGCACCGACGAGCAGAAGCAGCAGTGGTTGCCGCGCATCGCCTCCGGAGAGGTCATCGCCTCGTTCGGGCTCACCGAGCCGGACGCGGGTTCCGACCCGTCGTCGCTCAAGACCACGGCCCGCGTCGACGGAGACGAGTTCGTCCTCGACGGCACGAAGCGGTGAATCACCAACGCCCCCGCCGCTCACCTGGTGATGATCTTCGCGCGGGTGCTGGACGACGGCCAGGACACCGGCATCTCGGTGTTCGCCGTCCCGACCGACACGCCGGGCGTCGAGGTAGGCCCGAAGGACCACAAGATGGGCCAGGCCGGCAGCCTGACCAGCGAGATCTACCTCAGCGACGCCCGCATCCCGGCGACCGCGCGGGTGGGCGGTGACCAGGGTTACCGCATCGCCATGCAGTCCGTGGCACGAGGCCGGCTGTCCGTGGCCGCCATCTGTGTGGGCATGATGCGCCGCCTGCTCGACGAGTCGACGGAGTTCGCCGTCGGCCGCCGGCAGGGCGGTTCGCGGGTGGCCGACTACCAGCTTGTGCAGGCCATGCTCGCCGAGTCCGCGACCGAGCTCTACGCCGGCGAGGCCATGCTGGCCCGCGCGTCGGCGGCGTTCGACGGCGGCACGATCGGGCGGACCGAACCGTCGATGGTGAAGTACTACGCCTCCGAGGCCGTGGGCCGTGTCGCCGACCGTGCCGTGCAGATCCACGGCGGGATGGGTTACATGCGCGGTGTCGCCGTCGAGCGGTTGTACCGCGACGCGCGCCTGTTCCGGATCTACGAGGGCACCAGCCAGATCCAGCAGCTGATCATCGGACGCGGCGTGGTGCGGGCCGCCGAGAAGACGGCCTAGGAAGCGACCCGCACCAGGGTGTCGTCCGCGACCGGGCGACCGTCGGGCCCGAGGCGGACGACGACCGGGCGCAGCCACGCCGTGCTGCTGTCCGGGAAGTCCGCCCGCCAGTGGCAGCCACGGCTCTCCGTCCGCGTCGTAGCTCCGACGACCACGGCCCGCGCGACGGTCGCGAGCGGCCCGTCGCCGAGGGCGGCCAGCTCGTCGTGGGCTGTCGCGAGACCCGACGCATCACGGCGGATGCCGGCACGGGCCGAGAGCACTTCCTGCACGCGTCGGGGATCGGCGTCGTCGCCCAGCTCGACCGTCCGCGCAGGACGCCCGGCCGGTGGCAGCACGAGGGTCAACTCACCGGCCAGCCGGCGCCCGAAGACCAGCCCTTCGAGCAGGCTGTTGGACGCCAGCCGGTTCGCGCCGTGCACGCCGGTGGCCGCAGCCTCGCCCACGGCGTACAGGCCGGGGACGTCGGTGGCGCCGCGACGGTCGGTACGGACACCGCCGCAGAGGAAGTGTTCGGCCGGTGCGACCGGGATGGCGTCCACGGCCGGGTCGACCCCGATCGCGGCACACGAAGCGAGCACGGTCGGGAAGCGGCGCCGCAACGTGGCCCCGTCGATGGCCGTCGCGTCCAACCACACGTGAGCCGACCCGTCACGGTGCATCGCGGCGTCGATCTCGCGGGCCACGATGTCCCGGGGGGCCAGGTCCTCGAGCGGGTGCCGCCCGGCCATGATGCGGCGACCGCGTACGTCGAGCAGGTGCGCGCCCTCCCCGCGCACGGCCTCGGTGACCAGCGGCAGCTGGCCGTCCGCGGCGCCGGTGTGCAGCACCGTCGGATGGAACTGCACGAACTCCATGTCGACGACCGACGCGCCGGCGCGCAGCGCGAGCGCGATGCCGTCGCCCCGGACCGCGGCGGGGTTGGTGCTGGCCCGGTAGGCGTTACCGATGCCGCCGGTGGCCAGCACGACCGCGCGAGCGCGGATCCGACCCTGGCTGGTGGCCGCGCCCACGACACGGTCGTCGTCGTCGAGCAGCAACCCGGTCACTCGCGCGTCGAGCACGGTCACGCCTGCGGCGCGCACCGTCGCCAGCAGGCTGCGGGCGACCTCGGCCCCGGTCGCGTCGCCCCCGGCGTGCACGACACGCGGCCGTCCGTGGCCGCCCTCGATCGTGCGCGACAGCTCACCGGTCTCGTCGCGGTCGAGCACGGCGCCGGACGCGATGAGTTCGGCGACACGGGCCGGGCCCTCCTCGACGAGCACGCGCACGGCGTCCTCGTCACAGATGCCGGCGCCTGCGACATGCGTGTCGGCGGCGTGGTCGGCGGGCTCGTCGTCGCCGAAGGCGATGGCGATGCCGCCCTGCGCCCACGGGGTGCTGCCGTCGCCGGCGCTGAGCACCAGCACCGAGCGCGTGGCGGCCAGGCCCAGCGCGGTGGACAACCCGGCCACGCCCGCCCCCACGATCAGGACGTCGACATCCGTGCTCATTGACACGTCCGCTCCGCGAGCCTCGCTCATTCCCCACCCCCGGGGTTGCCGAGCGCGATCATCTTCTCCACCGCGGACCGCGCTCGGGCGGAGACGTTGGCGGGCACGTCGACCTCGTCGCGGCCCTCGCGCAGCGCGCGCAGCAGCAGGTCCGGCGTGTTCATCTTCATGAACCGGCACGACGCCTTGGGGTTCATCGGCAGAAAGGTCGTCTGCTGGTTGACCTTACGCAGTTGGTGCAACATGCCGATCTCGGTGGCGACGAGCGCAGTACGCGACGTCATGTCCCGGGCGGCGTCGACCATGCCACCGGTCGACAGGATCCGCGTGCGACCCATCGGGAGATCACCCTCGCCGGCCAGCCAGATCGCGGAGTTGGCGCACCCGCACTCCGGGTGCACGAGCAGTTCGGCGTCCGGGTGGGCCGCGACCTGCGAGCGCACGTCGGTCGGGCTGATGCCGGCGTGCACGTGGCACTCCCCCAGCCACACCTGGATGTTGTCGCGTCCGGTCTGCCGTCGCACGTGAGCACCCAGGAACTGGTCGGGCAGGAACAGCACCTCCTGCTCGGCCGGGATCGACTCGACGACCTCGACGGCGTTCGAGGAGGTGCAGCAGATGTCGGACTCGGCCTTCACCGCCGCCGAGGTGTTGACGTAGGCGACGACCGCCGCGCCCGGGTGTTCGGCCTTCCAGGCCCGCAGCTGCTCGACGTCGATGGTGTCGGCCAGCGAGCAGCCGGCGTCCGCGGTCGGCACGAGAACCGTCTTGTCCGGGCTGAGGATCTTGGCCGTCTCGGCCATGAAGTGCACCCCGCAGAAAACGATCGTGCTCGCGTCGGTGCGTGCCGCGATCCGCGACAGCGCCAGCGAGTCGCCGACGTGGTCGGCCACGTCCTGGATCTCCGGCTCCTGGTAGTTGTGCGCGAGGACGACGGCGTCGCGCTCGCGGGCCAGCCGATGGACCTCGTCCTGCCAGCTCGTCACGGTCTGGGTCACGAGCGTCTCCCTCACTGCCGGTTTTCGCCTAGTAGGCGATTACTGGTCCGACGATAGCATCACGGCCGTGGCCACCGGTGGGAACAGTGACGGGATCGACTGGCTGAGCTACCCCCACGAAGTGCTGGCCGTCGTGCTCTCCGTGCGTCGGGGCCAGTTGTGCGTGCTGTTGTGGCGGCGCGCGCGAGCCCCGTTCCGTGGCCGCTGGTCGCTGCCCGGCGGCGGGGTCGAGCCCGACGAGCGGCTGCGCGATGCGATCACCCGGCACCTCGCGACCAAGGTCGACGTCCGTGAGCTCGCGCATCGCGAGCAGCTCGCAACGCACAGCGCAGTCGGGCGCGATCCACGGGCCCGCGTGCTGGCCACCGCCTACCTGGGGCTGGTGCCGTCCGACGTCGATCCCGCGCTGCCGTCCGACACCGCCTGGCAACCGGTCGACGACCTGCCGCCGCTGGCCTTCGACCACCACTTCTTCATCGACGCGGCCGTCGAGCGGCTGCGCGCCAAGCTGTCCTACACCAACATCGGGTTCGCCCTGGCCCCGCACGAGTTCGCGATCTCCGAGCTGCGCGACATCGTGTCCGCGGCCCTCGGGTACGACGTCGGCGCCACGAACCTGACCCGAGTCCTGTCCCGTCGCCACATGATCGAATCGACGCGGCGCACGGCGTCGTCGGGTGCGACCGGCGGCCGACCGGCCACCCTGTACCGCTTCGCCACCCGGCACCTCACCGTCACCGATCCGTTCGCCGTCCTCAAACCACCACGACACGGCGCCGACACCACGGAGCACTGAACATGAGCGAGAAGAACGATCTGCGCCAGTACCTGCAACGCGGGCGCGAGGCGCTGCTGTGGAAGCTCGAGGGGGTCGGCGAGTACGACGCCCGCCGCCCGCTCGTCGACTCCGGGACGAACCTGCTCGGCCTCGTCAAGCACACGGCCGGGGTGGACGCCGAGTACCTGGGCCTCGTTTTCGACCGCCCCTTCCCGGACCCGCCGGCCTGGCTGGTCGACGACCGCGAACCGGAGGCGGACATGTGGGCCACGGCCGACGAGTCGCGCGAGGGCATCGTCGAGCTGTACCGCAGGGTATGGACCCACTCCGACGCCACGGTCGACGCGCTGCCGCTCGACGCCGCGGGAACCGTGCCCTGGTGGCCGGTCGAACGGCGGTCCGTCACGCTGCACCAGGTCCTCGTGCACCTCATCGCCGAGACCCACCGCCATGCAGGTCATGCCGACATCCTGCGCGAGACCGTGGACGGCAGGCTCGGGGTGCGCGACGGCAACGACAACCTCGGTCTCGACGACGCCGATCAGCGTCGCACCCACGTCGAGCGCATCGAGCAGGCCGCCCGCACCTTCCGCGACTGACCCGCTGCCCGCGAGCGCTCCCCGTGAGCGCTGCCCGCCTAGAGTCGGCCCGTGGCCGACGACGCGATGATCCGGGTCCGCGGTGCGCGGGTGCACAACCTGCGTGATCTCGACGTCGACCTCCCCCGCGACGCCTTCGTGGTCGTCACCGGCGTCTCCGGATCGGGCAAGTCGTCGCTGGCGTTCGGCACGATCTATGCCGAGGCGCAACTGCGCTACCTCGAGTCAGTGGCTCCGTACGCACGTCGGCTGATCCACCAGGTCGGGGCGGCCGACGTGCGCGACATCGACGGTCTGCCGCCGGCCGTCGCGCTGCAGCAGACGCACGCCGCGCCGGGGTCGCGTTCGACGGTCGGCACGATCACCACCGTCTCGAACTCGCTGCGCATGCTGCTGTCGCGAGCGGGGACCTATCCCAAGGGCGCGGCGCGGCTCGACTCGGACGCGTTCTCGCCGAACACACCCGCCGGGGCCTGCCCCCGCTGTCACGGGCTCGGACGCGTGCACGAGGTGAGCGAGCAGTCGCTCGTGCCCGACCCGTCGCTGTCGATCCGCGAGCACGCGGTCGCGGCGTGGCCAGGTGCATGGCAGGGCAAGAACTACCGCGACATCCTGGCCACCCTCGGTTACGACGTCGACCGGCCCTGGCGGGAACTGGCGCAGGCCGACCGCGACTGGATCCTGTTCACCGACGAACAGCCCGTCGTCACCGTGCACGCGCAGCGCGAGGCGCACCGCATCCAGCGGCCCTACCAGGGCACGTACCAGAGCGCGCGGCGCTACGTCCTGCACACGCTCGCCGACACCCAGAGCTCGACGTTGCGCAGGCGGGTGCTGCGGTTCGTCGACGTCAGCGCCTGCCCGCTGTGCCACGGATCGGGCCTGCGCGCCGAGGCCATGGCTGTCACCTTCGCCGGGCACACCCTTCCCGAGCTGACCGCTCTCGCCGTCGCCGACCTGGCCACGGTGCTGCGGGATGCGTTGGAGCGTGCGGCCCACGGTGCCCGTTCGAACGACAGCGTGCCGGCGACGATCGTCCCCGACGTCCTCGCCCGCATCGAGGTCCTGGTGGAACTCGGCCTGGGCTACCTGTCGGTGGCCCGTCCGGCCCCGACCCTGTCCTCGGGCGAGCTGCAACGACTGCGCCTGGCCACCGCGCTGCGGTCGCGGCTGTTCGGGGTTGTCTACGTGCTCGACGAGCCGTCCGCTGGGCTGCACCCGGCCGACACCGCGGCGCTGCGGACGGTGCTCGACCGCCTGCGTGCCGCCGGCAACTCGCTGGTCGTCGTCGAGCACGACCTCGACCTGCTGCGCGCGGCCGACTGGTTGATCGACATCGGCCCCGGCGCCGGTACCCGGGGCGGACGGCTGCTGCACAGCGGCCCTGTCGACGGCCTGCGTACCGTCACCGAGTCGCTGACCCGGCCCTACCTCTTCCCGGACGCGACCGCCGCCGGCCCCGAGTCACCCGCTCGCACGCCGACGGGCACGCTCGGCCTGCACGGCGTCGAACGGCACAACCTGCATGACCTCGACGTCGACATCCCGCTCGGCGTGCTGACTGTCCTGACGGGTGTCTCAGGGTCGGGGAAGTCCACGCTGCTGACCGTGCTGGCCGACGCGGTTCGGGACGCGCTCGGCACCGACGACTCCCCCGCCGTCGACGCAGACGTCGACGCCGACGGTGATCAGGACGACGACGACCTGACCTCCGGAACGGGCAGCAGCGTCGACCGGGTGCTGGGCCTGGAGGACGTGCACCGTCTCGTGCAGGTCGACCAGCGACCCATCGGCCGCACCCCGCGGTCGAACCTGGCCACCTACACGGGCCTGTTCGACGGCGTCCGCAAGCTGTTCGCGGCGACCGACGAGGCCCGCAGCCGCGGGTACGGCGTGGGGCGCTTCTCCTTCAACGTGGCCGCCGGACGTTGCCCGACCTGCCAGGGCGAGGGTTTCGTGGCCGTCGAACTGCTGTTCCTGCCCGGCACCTACAGCCCGTGCCCGACCTGTCACGGCGCGCGGTACAACCCGGAGACGCTGGAGATCACCTGGCGGGGTCACACCATTGCCGACGTGCTCGCCCTGACCGTCGACGCCGCCGTCGACGTGTTCGCCGACCAACCGAGTGTCGAGCGCAGTCTCACGACCCTGCGCGCCATCGGGCTCGGCTACCTGACGCTCGGCCAGCCCGCCACCGAGCTGTCGGGCGGTGAGGCGCAGCGCATCAAGCTGGCCAGCGAGCTGCAGCGGCGCCGACGGGCGGGCACGCTCTACCTGCTCGACGAGCCCACGACCGGCCTGCACCCGGCCGACACCGACCGGCTGATGGCCCAGCTCGGGGAGCTCGTCGGCAGCGGCGCCACGGTCGTGCTCGTCGAACACGACATGGGCGTCGCGGCGCGCGCCGACCACGTCATCGACCTGGGTCCCGGTGGCGGTGCGGAGGGCGGCCGGGTCGTCGTGTCGGGCACGCCGCAGGTGGTGTCGGGCAGCGGTGAGAGCGTCACCGCGCCGTTCCTGGCGTCCGCGATCGCGGCATCTGCCCCCGTCAGCCGAGCGGCGGACGCAGCTCGCTGAGTTCGGGTCGCTTGACCGGCACGTCGTCGCCGCTGGACTGGTGCCGCACGCGACGCCCGACCCACGGCAGCAGGTGTTCCCGGGCCCAGTGCAGGTCGGCACGACGCGACCCGGCGGACTGCATCGTGGTGTACGGCTCCTCCGGATCGCCCGCCGGCACACCGACGACGTGGGCCACCAAACGGGCCACCCGCTCGTGGCCCTCGGCGGACAGGTGCAGCCGGTCCTCGCTGAAGGAGCGGCGGTCGCGCAGCGTGTCCAGCGACCACAGGTCGACCAGGTCGCAGTCGTTGCGACTAGCGATGACCCGCAGGTGCTCGTTGTAGATGGCGATCTTGCCGCGGGCCAGGCGCAGGACGGGCGTTACCCCGACGTCGAAACCGGTGAACACGAGCACCCGGCTGCCTGCGGCGCGCAGCTCACGGACGCCGTTCTCGTAGCGGGCCGCCACCTCGTCCGGGTCGCTGCCCACGCGCAGGATGTCGTTGCCGCCGGCCGAGAAGCCGACGAGGTCGGGATGTTCGGCCAGCGCGATCGGCAGCTGCTCGTCGAGGATCTGCTGGAGGACCCGCCCGCGGATGGCGAGGTTGCCGTAGCGGATGCCCGGCCGCGCCTCGTCCAGCAGCAGGGCGAAGCGGTCCGCCCAACCGCGCATGGTGCCGTCGTCACGAAGGTCGTTCAGGCCCTCGGTGAAGCTGTCACCGAGGGCGAGGAAACTCGCCGGTAAGGCATTGTTAGCCATGCAAACTATTATGCGCTGACGCTGGGAACACGCTAAGAACTACGGCATGACTGAGACGTACGAGACGACCGCCCGCACCACCGGCACCCGGCACCGTGAGCGGCTCGGCTACGACCGCGCCGCCGTGCACGCGGTGCTCGACGAGGCGGTCTTCTGTCACGTCGGGTTCGTGGTCGACGGCGAACCGGTGGTGCTCCCCCAGCTGCACGCCCGCGTGGGCGACGAGCTGTTCCTGCACGGATCGTCCGGCGCCCGCGCCCTGCGCGCCGCCCGCGACGGTGGCCTGCCGGTCTGCGTCACGGTCACCCTGGTGGACGGTCTCGTGCTTGCGCGGTCCGCCTTCAACCACTCGATCAACTATCGCGCCGTGGTGGTGCACGGCCGTGCCGAGGAGGTCGTCGACCCGGCCGCGAAGCAGGCGGCGCTCAGCGCCCTGGTCGATGCGGTCGTCCCGGGACGGTCGGCGGACGTGCGGGGCCCGACCCCGAAGGAACTCGCGGCCACCACGGTGCTGCGACTGCCGCTCACCGAGGCCTCGGTCAAGACCCGCAGTGGGCCGCCGGCGGACGACGAAGCCGACCTCGACCTGCCCTACTGGGCCGGAGTGCTGCCCCTGGTGCCGCTGCGGGCCGGCACCCCGCAGCCGGCTCCGGATCTGCCGGGCGGGGTTGCCGTGCCCGACCACGTCCGGAGCTGGTCGCGCGGGTGAACCTCAGGACGAGATCGAGTCCAGCTCGCTCACTGCGTCGGCAGGGAGCTGCAGCGTCGCGGCGGCGACGTTCTCTCGCAGGTGCTGCGGCGAGGACGTCCCCGGAATGACCAGCACCGCGGGCGAGCGCTGCAGCAGCCAGGCCAGCGCGACCTGCTGATCCGTCGCGCCGAGCCGCTTCGCCACCGAGGACAGCGTGTTCGACTGCAGCGGGCTGAACCCGCCGAGCGGGAAGTACGGCACGAACGCGATCCCCTGCGCCGTGAGCGAGTCGAGCAGCGCGTCGTCGTCGCGGTGCGCGACGTTGTAGTTGTTCTGCACGCAGACGATCGGGGCGATCGCCTGCGCCTCGGCCACCTGCTCCGCGGTCACGTTGCTGACCCCGAGGTGCTTGATCAGGCCCTCCTGCTGCATCGCGGCCAGGGCGGTGAACGGCTTCTCCAGGGAGCCGGCCTCGGGGCCGTCGACCGCACCGATGCGGAGGTTCACGACGTCCATGGCGTCGAGGCCGAGATTGTCGAGGTTCTCGTGCACGGCGGTGCGCAGCTCCTCGGGCTCGAGCGCGTGCGGCCAGCCGCCGTCGGCGTCGCGGCGCGCCCCGACCTTGGTGACGATGTGCAGGTCGTCGGCGTACGGGTGCAATGCCTGCTTGATGATCTGGTTCGTGACGTGCGGCCCGTAGAAGTCGCTGGTGTCGATGTGGGTGATGCCCAGCTCGACGACCTCGCGCAGCACGGCGACGGCGCGGTCCCGGTCCTTCGGCGGTCCGAAGACGCCGGGGCCGGCGAGCTGCATGGCGCCGTAGCCCATGCGGGTGAGGGTGAGGCCGTCGGCGGGGGTGTACGTGCCGGCAGCGGTGACCGGTGAGGTCATGGGTGATCCTTCCGTGGTGGGTACACGTCCCAGCCTGCTCCCCGTGCACCGCCCGCGGCAGGGACTAGCGGTCCCCCCGACGGCTAGGCCCCGACGGCTAGCCCCAGGTGAACGCGTCGTACGCGCCGGTCGTCCGCAGCAACCGCAGGGGTTGCAGGCCGGCGTTGCGCAGCACCAGCCGCGTCCCCGTCGCCTCGGCATGCAGGCGGGCCTCGACCAGCGCACCGAGGCCGCTGGAGTCGACGAAGCGGATGAAGGTGAGATCAAGGACCACGGTCGAGACGTGGTCGTCGTTGAGGACGACGTCGAGGCGTTCGCGCAGCTCGTGGACCGAGCCGGTGTCGAGATCGCCCTCGGGTCGCAGGACCGCGACCTTGCTCGCCGAGCCGTCGACGTCCCCGGTGCCGGCATCCGGATACTCGGCTCCCGCACTCACCCGGCCATATTAACGAACCGGGGATCCTAAGATCATCGGGGTGTGCGACTTTCCGCATCCTCGGGCTTGTTCCGACGCTCGAGAAGGCGCCGGACGCCCTCGATGACGCCGGCGCCGACCAGTGCGAGCGCGAAGGCCAAGAGCAGTGCCTTCCAGGTCTGGTTCTCGAAAGCCGCGCCGCCGATGCGCCCGATCAACGCGTTGTAGACGGACCACACCGTCGCGCCGATCAGGTCGGCGACCACGAATCGGCGGAAGTCGTAGCCGGTGGTGCCGGCCACGAAGGTCGTCGCCGTGCGGCCGCCCGGGACGAAGCGGGCCACCACGATGATGGAGCCGCCCCGCTTGCCGAGCTGCTCCTCGGCCCAGTGCATGGTCTTCTCGGCGCGTTTGCCGGACAGCAGGACGCGCCGCGCCCACGGACCGGCCCAGCGACCGATGAGGTAGACCACGGTGTCGCCGACGAATGCCCCGACCAACCCGGCGACCATGACCAGCACGATCGACAGGTCGGTGTTCGAGGAGAGCACACCGCCGGTGACCACCGCGGTCTCACCGGGCAGGACGGGCAGCACGGCGTCGCCGGCGACGATGCCGGTGATCAGTGGATAGGTCCACGGCGAGCCGGAGAGGGCGTCGGTGACCTGGTCGAACACGTCGAGGACGCCCATCCACGTCCCCTTCCGTGCTCGGACGCCAGCCGGCGGCTGTTGTGTCCCTGACACGCTAGTGGGTCCGGAACCCGCTCATCGTTCTTCTCCGAGGTAGGCGCTGCCTAGGGTGTCGGCATGGCGTCGCGCACGTGGGTCCTGGTCGCGTCCCTCGACCACGCCCGGCGCGGCGTCGAGGCCGGATACGTCATGGCCAACCACGGCAAGCGTGCCCCGTTGGCGCGGATGGCGGTCGGCGACGACGTCCTGATCTACTCGCCGACCCGGTCGTTCCCGCGCGGCGAACCGTTGCGGGCCATCACGGTGGTGGGTGCCGTCACGGGTACGGACGTCGAGCCGAGCGAGGCCATCCCCGGCGGCTTCCGGCGGCGGGCGCAGCTGCGCGAGATCGAACCGGTGCCGCTGGCCCGCCTCGGTGACCACCTGCCGAGGGCCAAGCTCCGTTTCGGCTGCTTCGAGCTCGACGAGGTGTCCGCGTCGGCCATCCGGGCCCTGATTCCACCGGCCTGACGCGCACGCCGCCCACCCCGGTCCCCAGCTTCGTGATCGCTGCGGGCGACATGTGAACCAGACGTGAGCTACGATCCTCCTCAACGATCATGAGCCTGGGAGCGCCGGTGCGAGCACGTCTCCTGGTGGCCTGGTCGGTCGCCGCACTCACGGCCGCACTGACGACGGCAGTGCTGGCCGGCCCGGCAGCCGGAACGACGAAGCACCGCCCCGCCGTCACCTCGATGTCGCTGCGGTCGGCACCGACCACCGGCGGGCAGCGCGTCGTGGTGCACGGCCGGAACATGTCCCAGCACCTGCGGGTGACCGTCCTCGGCCGGGTGGTCGGCTACCGACGGCTCTCCGACCACACCATCACCGTGCGCGTGCCGTCCCGTTCGACACCCGCGCACGGATGGCTGCGGATGCACACCGCGGCAGGCGGAACGTCGTCGACCGGCCGCGCCTCGTCCTTCGCCTACCACTGGCCGGCACCGGTACTCACGTCCGTGAGCCCGAAGGTGGTGAGCACTAACTTGCCTATGGTGACCGTCCAAGGCCGCTACCTGTACGACGTGCGCTCGGTGACCGAAGGCGGCGTCCACCCCTACTACTTCTCGCAGTCGAACGACGGCCGGAGCATCACGTTCCCCTCGATCGTCAGTGCTGCCGGTCGCATACCCCTGCGTGTCAGCGCCGCGCAGGGCGTGGCCACCATGTCGCTGACCATTGCGCCTCCGCCGTCCGTCGACCGGTTCAACCCCGCCGACGGTCTCACCACAGGCGGTGTCACGGTGACGATCACGGGGAACGCGCTGGACCACCCCACGCGGGTGACCTTCGGTGGCGTCCCCGCAACCCATGTCGTCGGCGTCGACTCACACACGGTCACCGCCGTCACCCCTGCTCACGCAGCCGGCCAAGCTCAGGTCGTGGTCACGAACGCCGTCGACTCCTCAGCGCCGTCGCGCTACGACGCCTACCGCTACGGCCCGTCCCGGCCCCAGACCTTCGGGGCGGCAACGACGGTCGACTCCACCGGCTGGATCGACCAGCTGGCGTGCCCGGACCCCGGTCTGTGCATGGCCATCGACAACCATGATCGCTACCTGACCAGCGACGGGCATTCGTGGTCTCCCGTGTCGCCGGACGGCGCGACAGGCTCGGCGGGCTACCAGACGCTGTCGTGCACATCGGCGACGTTCTGCCTGTCCGCGACCGAGAATCTTGTGTGGCGGTGGAACGGGCTGTCCTGGACGAGTGTCGAGCCGCCCGTCGACGACCGGGTCGTCACCATCCTCGCCGTGCAGTGCACATCGACGACGTTCTGCGTAGCCATCTCACGCTCCAAGGCGTGGGTGTACAACGGTGGCTCCTTTGCCTCTGCTGCGTTGCCCTTCGGCGTCTTGCGGGGGCTGGCGAACGTCTCCTGCTGGGCCGCCGGGCAGTGCGAGGTCGCGGCCACGGACGGAGGGTTGGCCACGCTGTCGGACGGTGTCTGGAGGACAGACGGCGGCGTGGTCGACATCGGCAACGACCAGGTGCTCTCCTTGTACTGCTCAAGCCACATCGATTGCCTGGCCGGCACCGCACGCGGCAGCATCGTGTCCTCTCGGACACAAATCCTGCACGTGCTTCCCTTGCCCATCTCCCGGCTGCTCTGTACCTCGACATCGTCCTGCCTGGTCGCGACCGGGAACGCTGCGGCGACGTCCGTCGGCGGGGTGTGGAGCGCGGTGCAGTACTACCCGGGCGACATCACTGCGGTCACCCGGACCGGCGAGAGCAGTGCACTCGTGGGTTCCATGCACGACGTCCGCACGATGACCTGGTGACCAGCTCCCCCACTTAGGCGCGCTGCCCAGGGTGTCGTCAAAGGGCCTGGTGCCGCAGGCGGGCGGCCTGCAGGGCGAGGTGGTCCCGCTCCTCGACGTTCGTCGCCGCGTTGGCCGCCTGCCCGTAGACCTGCGCCGCACGCACGGAGTCGCCGGACCGCTCGTGAAGGTACGCCCGCACGGCGGCGAGGCGGTGGTTGTGGGCGAGGGCGTCGTCGAGTCCGGCGGTCGCGGCGAGACCGGCCTGTGGGCCGTCCGCCTCACCGACCGCTACGGCGCGGTTGAGGGCCACGACGGGGTCACCCGGCCGCAGCCGCTGCAACTCGTCATACCACTGCAGGATCTGGGTCCAATCCGTCTCGGCCGCCCTCGGCGCATCGTCGTGCAGCGCCGCGATGGCCGCCTGGACCTGGTATGCGCCCAGGGCGTCCTCGGCCAGTGCCGCCTGCAGGATCGCCACCCCCTCGGCGATCTCGTCACGGTGCCACCGCGTGCGGTCCTGCCGGTCGAGGGTGATCACGCGACCGTCGGCGCCGGTGCGCGCGTCGCGGCGGGCGTGGTGCAGCAGCATGAGGGCGAGCAGCCCCTGGACCTCGGGATCGGGTCGGGTCGTCGCGAGGTCACGGGTGAGCCGGATCGCTTCGGTCGCGAGGTCCACCCGTCCGGAGTGTCCGGCGTTGTAGACGAGGTAGAGCACGGTGAGCACGCGGTCGAGCTCGCCCGCACGGTCGAGCCGTTCGCCGGCAACCGTCCTCTTGGCCCGGCTGATGCGTTGGGCCATCGTGGCCTCCGGGACCAGGAACGCGTCGGCGATCTCGCGCGTGGTCAGCCCGCCGACCGCGCGCAGGGTCAGCGCGATCGCCGACGCCGGCGACAGCACCGGGTGACAGCACAGGAACAACAGCTGCAGGGTGTCGTCGGCCTGTTCGGTCGCACCCGGCAGCGGCTCGTCGAGCGCGGCGTCCTCCCGCCGGTGTCGCGCGACGTCCGACCGGTAGGCGTCGAGGTAGCGGCGGTGGGCGACGGTGACGATCCAAGCCAACGGGTCCGACGGCACCCCTGCGTCCGGCCAGCGCCGGTAGGCCTCGATCAGGGCCTCCTGCACGGCGTCCTCGGCCGCCGCGAACCCGTGTCCGCGGCGGACGAGGACGCCGAGTGCGCGGGGCGCCACCGCCCGCAGGACGTCGTCCATCCCGTCGCGCCCGATGGTCAGAGCTGGTCGAACAGCTCGTCGAAGGACGCCGGCGCCTCGGACATCAACGGCCGCACCTCGATCCAGTCGTTGACGGGCCGGCCGCCCTTGCCGGGCGCCGACGAGCCGCGCGCTGCGATCTCGTACGCGCGCTGCTCGGAGTCCACGTCGACGATCCAGAACCCGGCGATGAGGTCCTTGGTCTCGGCGAACGGGCCGTCGGTGACCGGGCCGCCGCCCTCGCCGCCACCGCGGACGAACGTGCCGGTGGGCGCGAGGCCCTGCGCGTCGACGAACTCGCCACGCTCCTGCAGCTCGGTGTTGAGCGCTCCCATGTGCTCGACGTGGGCCCGCATCTCTTCCGGCGATGCCCCGACGAGGGTTGCGCCGACCGGCTCCGGGCCGCCGCGGTAGTACTTCAGCAACAGGTACTTCGCCATGACGTGTCTCCTTCGGTCCGGGACGACCATCCTGCCGTCCTCCGACCAGGGGACGGAACGGATCGTCGGTTCTCGACACGGTCCGACACGTCTCGTCGAATTCGTCCTGCGTCAGACGACGACCGCGTCCTCCACCCCGTTGACGAGTGCTGCCACGCGTCGCGACGGGGTGAACCGGTCGAGTGTCGTCGCGGCCACGAAGTCGGCGGCCAGACCGGAGAACTCCCCGTGCCGCGCCAGCATCGCGTGTTTCCCGCCGTCGACCCGGACGTAGGCGAGCGACGACGCGGTGCGGCGCAGTCGCTGGGCAGCCTGCCACGACCTCTCGGGGGACGCGATGCGGTCGGCGGTGCCGTGCACGATCAGCACTCGGGTACCCGACGCGTCGACCTGGCCGTCCGCGGGATAGACCCACGGGGCGAGCCCCACAACCGAGCGAACCTCCGGTCGGTCCGCGGACAGCAGCGCGGCTCGCCCGCCGAGCGAGTGACCGACAAGTGCCACCGGCAGCTCGGCGCCGAGCCGCCGGGCCAGCTCGTCCAGTGCCCAGTGCACATCCTGCACCGGGGTGTGCGCGTCGTCCCAGCCGCGGACCGAGTTGAGCAGCCGGTACACCGCCAGCCGGCGACCACCGATGCGGGCGATGCGGCGGGCGATGGGGATCATCCGCAGCACCGACAGCTGGGTCGGCGAGACGGCCGCTCCCCCCACCCGCGAGCCGCCACCGTGCAGCACCAGGGCGACCGCCTCGGCGTTACGGGGTCGATGTACCTCGATCAGGCGTGCTGCCGTGTCCACGTCGCTCCTCGTGTCGTCGTGGTTTGTTCCTGCCCACAACCCGCGCCAGGGTTCGGCGGCCGTGGCCGTCAGCACACGTCGACGGCGTCCAGCTCGGTGTAGAAGGTCTTCTTGGTGAAGGTGATCGTGTTGGTGCCGGCGTGCAGGCGCAGCCGGTAGTTGGCGGTCTGCCAGTTGTCCCACGTCGTGTTGCGGAACGTGAGCACCCCGGCATCGCGGCCGTTCACGGTCACGGCGTCCGTCGCCGCCACGGGGTACCCGCTGTTGTCGAGCGAGCCGTTGCCGTAGCGGACGGCGATGGTGGTCAGGCCTGAGCGCCGCGCCTGCACGGTCAGCGCCACCGAGCTGTCGGGGTGGTCGAGACCGCCGACCTTCGCGCCGCCCGACGCCAGCGCGTCGTCGACGACCCGGGCGTCGGTGACGACTCCGCTCTCTGCCTCGTAGCGCGTGGTGGCGCACGTCGGAGCGGCGGGCGCCGGGCGGGCCGGCGCCTCGCGGTAGACGTCGATCGCGTCGATCTCGGCGTACCAGGTGCTCTTGGCCAGCCGGACGGTGTTCCACCCGCGGTGCAGCACGGTGCGGTACTCGGCGGTCTGCCAGTTGCCCCACGCGGTGTTGGGCAGGGTCAGCGGGTCCGCGCGACGCCGGTTGACGGTGATCGTGTCGGTGGCCGGCACGCCCACGCCGTCGGCGTCGGTGGAGCCGTTGTCGTAGCGGATACCCAACGTGGACCGGCCGGCCCGGTCGGCCCAGACCCGGACCGTGACCGAGCTGTCGGCGTTGTCGAGCCCGCCGACCTTCGCCAGACCCGATGCGGTGTCGTCGGCGACGACCCGGGCGTCGGTGACCGTGCCGTCCTCGGCCTGAAAACGCCGGTCGGCGGCCACCACGTGCGGGGTGCCCGCGGGTTGCCCGGGCGTCGACCAGTCCAGCGCGCTGACGTACATCGCCCGATAGCTGTAGGTCGGGTCCCACCCGTGGAAGACGATCGCCGTCCCGCCGCTCGGCGTGGTGACGAGGTCCTCGCCGCCGGGGCCGATGACGCGGCCGTGGAACTGGTCGGTGGCCATCAGCTCGGTGCGCGACTTGGTGTACGGCCCGGTGAGGCTGGTGGCTGTCGCGTAGCCGGTGCGGTAGTTCCCGCCACCGAAGACGTTGGCCGAGTAGAACAGGTAGTACCGGCCGCCGTGCTTGACCAGCTTCGGCGCCTCGACCACCGCCTTCTCGAACGGCTGGTCGTTGTGGATCAGCTCGGTGGCCGGCCCGGTCAGGGTGCGGCCGTCGGCCGACAGCGGCTGCAGGAAGATCGTGGCCGGAAGCGAGCAGCAGTTGCCGTCGGACTTCCACAGCAGGTAGAGCTGACCGTGCTCCCGGTAGGTCGAGGCGTCGATGGCGCCGCCGAGGTTCGGGGCACCGCGCTCACCGTCGGGGCAGACGAGCGGCTGTGTACCGATCGGCGCGAACGGGCCGCTCGCCGACCGCGAGAACGCGGCGCCAACGCACTGCCGCGGCGCGAGGGCGTCCCGAGCGGTGTAGTAGAGCACGTAGCCGCCGCGAACCGGGGTGACCTCGGGCGCCCAGACGCAGTGGTCGGTGGCCCCGCCGGGAGTGAAGGTGCACGGGCCGACCCAGGCGCCTAGGGTGGGCAGCACGTCGGCGCGCTTGGTCCAGTGCACGAGGTCGGTCGACGTCTCGTGCTGGATGTTCTGACCGCCGGAGTTCGTCGCGTAGGCGTGGTAGACGCGGCCCACCCGCAGCACGCTCGGGTCGGCGAAGTTGCTGTTGATGACGGGCTTGATCCGGCCGTTGCCGGCGCCCACCTGGTGCGCCGCGGCGTGGACACGCGACGGTGCCGCGGCAGACGGGCCGGCTGCCACCAACCCGGTGAGGACCAGGGCCAGAGACGTCAAGGCGACGACCAGCCGCTGCACGTGCTTTCGGTGCTGATCCACGCTCTGCTCCTGACGTCGTGCGGCGTCGCTGCCGCGGGTGGGCAGGCCGATGCCCACCGGTCACCCGTCCATACCGAAGCCGCTATGACCAGAGTTGTCAAGAAATGACCGGAACTGATCGTCTGCAGGTCGGGTTGGGGCGAAGCGATCAGCGCGCGATCACGAACGCGTCGACCGGATGGGGCAGGACCGTGCCCGGTCCGGGCAGCGTGTGGTCGGCCAGCGCGTCACGGACCAGCGGCAGCAGCCTGTCGGGCAGCCGGGCCTGGACGGTGAACTCCAGCAGCTGACGGTCCACCTCGGGATCGCCGGAGGCCGTGAGGTCCAAGCGGGCGTCGATCCGGGTGACCGTCGGTCGCCACTCCGCGCGGGTCAGCCGCAGGAGCTGGTCGGAGAACGGTTGCCGGCGCCCGGGACACAGAATCGGGACCAGGGTGTTCAACGGCTCGCGCGGTGCGTGCAGGATGACCAGCTCGCCGCCGGGCGTAAGCAGCGAGTGCGCCCGGCGCACCGTGCTCGCGAGATCGTCGACGTAGTACAGCGAGTGCACGGCGAGCACGACGTCGAACAGGCCTGCGGGGCGGGCCTGCGCGAAGGTGTCGGTCACCAGCGTGGGACGCGCGGTGGCCAGGTCCTCCAGGCGGTCGCGGAACACGCGGCCGCTCGGGGCGTGTGGCTCGACCCCGACGTAGTCGACGGGGCGCCCGAACGCCGCGAGTGCGGCGGCGACCTGCACGTCCACCGATCCGTCACCGCAGCCCAGGGAGAGCACCCGACTGGCCGACGTGGCCCGGGCCGCCACGTGCCGGACCACCCAGCTCGTGAGGTTTGCGCGCTGATCCGAGCGGGCCTCGAACAGCGCGTGGGTGGTCGCGTACTCGGACGGCTCGAGCGCCTCCAGGGGCGGGCGGTCGCGCAGCTCGTCCCGCAGGCGATCGACAGCGGTGACGACGACGGTGCGGCTCATGCGTCCCCTCGAGGCCGGCGCGGCCCGCACGGATCGAGCGGGCTTGGATTTGAAGCCGCGCGACCTAGACTCAATCTAGCCACGTCTCTCGGATCGGTCCCATCGCATCGTCGGGGCACCGCGACCCATGCCGACGATTCATGCCGATCGAAACCTGCGACGGCTGCGGCTGCACCGAAAGGGCACCATGACCTCTGACGCCGCACCCGCATCCCGAACCACGGGCGACACCGCGCAACCTGGGCAACCTGGGCGACCCGGGGACACCGCGCAGCGCAGTCTCGAGCACTGGAGCGAGGCCGGTCGCGCCGAGATGGAAGCGTTCTACGCACTCGCCACCGAGGACTACCACCAGCTCGCCCTCGCCGCGGACTGGCCGGCCACCCTCGGCGCCGTCGCACACGACGGCTGGCGGCTGCTCGACGTCGCCTGCGGATCGGGGAAGTTCCCGACGGCGTTGACGACCTATACCGACATCGCCGACCTGCCCGAGCTGGCGTACGACCTGCTCGACCCGTCGACGTTCAGCATCGCCGAGGCACGGGCGCAGCTGCGGCCGCCGTTCCGCGCCGCCGAGGAGTTCGCGATCACCCTGCAGGCGCTGCCGACCGACACCGAGCCCTACGACGTGGTCTGGGCTACCCACGCGCTGTACGCCCTGCGCCCGGACGAGCTGGGCGACGCGGCCGCGCGGTTCGTCGCGGCGCTGCGTCCCGGCGGCCTCGGCCTGGTCGCCCAGGCCACCGCGCGCTCGCACTACCTGGCCTTCTACGACGCCTTCCGCGCCGGCGTCCGGGACGAGACGCCCTACACGAGCGCCGAGCAGGTACGCGATGCGCTCGAGTCGGCCGGCGCGAGGGTTCGCACCCAGGTCATCACCTACACGTCCGGCACGGCCGACCGTTCCGTCGCCGAGGGCTTCCTGCAGCGCTGCGCGTTCGACGACACGACCTCGCTGGAGGAGATGGAAGCAGCCCCGGTGCTCGGCGACTACCTCGCCGGTTGCCGCGACGCGTCCGGCGCGTACTCCTTCGACCACGAGGTGATGTTGCTGTGGCTGTGAACCCGCTGCTGCCCGAGGCCAACCGCGACGGCGCGCTCGAGCAGGACTGGGCGGGCGACGACCAGCAGTGGTGGGACTGGTACGTCAGCCTCGCCTCGAACGACGCAGCGACACCGCTCGTCGACGGGCCGGGGCTGCCTGACGTTCCGCCGGCCGACGACGCCGAAGTGGCCGTCCTGCTCGACACGGCGTACGAGCTCACACCTGAGGACGTGCAGCACTTCCGCGAGCAGTCGTTCGTCAAGCTGCCGGGCGTGCTGACCCCCGGCGTCGTGCGGCGGTTGGCCGACCGTCTCGCGGAGCTCCTGACGGCTGAGCACGGCGACGACACCGCGGGGCGGTTCACCGCGCTCGAGCAGATGTGGCAGCACGACCCGCTGATGCGCGAGGTTGCGCTGTCGTCCCGTCTGGGCGCGATCGCGGCCGCCCTGCTCGACACCGACGTGCGGATCTACCACGACAACGCGCTGTCGAAAGAACCCGGCTGCGGCCGCACGCCGTGGCACCACGACGCCGAGCACTTCCCGCTGGCCACCCTGTCCGCGGTCACCGCGTGGATGCCGATGTCGGCGATCCCGGCCGCGATGGGCCCGTTGTCGTTCGCGCGTGGCGCCGACCTGCGGCCGCTGCTCGACGGCCTCGTGTTCGACCGGGCCGGCACCAGCTACGACGAGGCCGTGTCGGCGCGCTTCGCAGCAGCGGGCGTGCAGGTCGAGGACGGTCCCTACGCCGTCGGCGAGGTCAGCTTCCACGGCGCAACGTGCTTCCACACCGCCGGCCGCAACAACACCACCCAGCCGCGGCGCGCGCTGGCCACGACCTACTTCGCCGACGGCGCGCGGGTCGTCGCCTCCCCCACCATGATCAGCGGTACGTGGCAGGAGTTCCTGCCCGGCGCCGTCCCGAACGGACCGGCCGCGACCGCACTCAACCCGGTCGTCGGTCGACGAGGCTGATCGACCGCCTCGGGAACCGGCCCCGCCGCGAGGACCGGTCCGCTGTACGACCGGTCGTGGTCAGCTCCGCCCGGCGAAGAACGCGGCCAGGTCCCGGGCGAGCAGGTCCGGAACCTCGTGGGCCGCGAAGTGCCCGCCGCGCGGCATGACGGTGTACCGCTCGACCCGGTAGGTGCGTTCGACCCAGCTGCGGGGCGGCCGCGTGAGGTCCTTCGGGAACACCGCAACCGCTGTGGGCACCTCGACGCGATCGACACGGGGCGCGTGGCCCTGAGCGTGTTCGAAGTAGGGCCGGAACGAGGTCGCGATGCAGTTCGTGAACCAGTAGAGCGACGCCTGGGTGAGGATGTCGTCGTCGGTGAACACCGACGCCAGGGTTCCGTCGTTGTCGGACCAGGCGAAGTACTTCTCGACGATCCACGCGAGCAACCCGACTGGCGAGTCGGACAGCCCGTAGCTCAACGTCTCCGGACGCGTCATCTGCTGGTGCTCGTAGGCACCCTCGTCCCGTACCCATCGGGCGGCATCGGCGAGGTAGGCCCGTTCGTCCGCGGTCAGGGTCGACGTGTCGTAGGCGGCCGGGTCCGCGACGGACGTCAGGTGGATACCGACGACGTGTTCGGGATGGTGCTGGCCGAGCAGCGACGTCGTCCCTGCGCCGAGATCGCCGCCGTGCGCGCCGTAGCGGCGGTAGCCGAGGTGCTTGCTCATGAGTCGGTGCCAGAGCTCGTGCGTCGGGACGGCCGCGGGGAAAGCCGGTGACTGGTCGCTTCCCGGGAAACCCGGCAGGCACGGGACGACGACGTGGAAGCCGGGGCGGTTGTCCTCGGTGCCCGCGGCGGGTTGCGACAGCGCACGGGCGAGGCCGACCAGTTCCGCGAAGCTGCTGGGCCACCCGTTCGTCAGGGCGATGGGTAGGGCGTCGGCGTCCTCGGCCCGGAAGTGCAGGTAGGAGATGCTTGCCCCGTCCAGATCGACGTGGCCCCACGGCAGCGCATTGAGCTCGCGCTCGACCCGTCGCCAGTCGTAGCCGTGTTGCCAGCGATCAGTCAGCCTGCTCACCTCGTCCGCCGGTGCCCCGGCGGTCCAGTCGCCGGGCCGGCGGTCCGGCCACCGGGCCGGCCACTTCGTGGACGCGAGGCGCCGGTGCAAGTCCTCGAGCTGCGCGTCCGGCACGCTGAACATCGGGGGCACCGCGGTGTCGGTCGACGGTTCGGTCATGGGCGAACCCTAGGCCGGTCCGGCCCGCTCACGTGAGGTTGAGGCCGCCGTCGACGACCAGCACCTCGCCCGTGACGTAGTCCGATCCGACGAGCGCGAGCACCATCTCGGCCACGTCGTCGGGCGTGGCCGGGCGGCGCATCGGCGAGCGGACCCGCCACAGCTCCTGGGCGTCGAGCCAGTCCGCGGTGAGCGGTGTGTCGACCAGGCCGGGAGCGACGGCGTTGACCCGGATCCCGGGCGCGAGGGACACCGCGAGCAGCTTGGTGACGTGGGTCAGGGCGGCCTTGCTCGCGGCGTAGGGAATGGACGCGCCCTTCGGCCGGACGCCGGCATGCGACCCGATGTTGACCACCGCCGCGCTACGACCGTCCCGCGCGGCCGCACGCAGGAACGGTTCGGCCGCAGTGATCAGCCGGAACGGTGCGATGACGTTGACCTCGTAGAGGGCGTGCCAGACGTCGGGGGTGGCGGCCGCCAGCTCCTGGTGCGGGATGACGTGGCTGATACCGGCATTGTTGATCAGCACATCGAGGCGGCCCCACACCGCGACGGCGTCGTTGACCAGCCGGCTGCGGTCGGCGTCGACGGCCAGGTCGGCCTGGACGTAGTGGGCGTCGCCGATGTCCTCCGCCAGGGCACGGCCGGCCTCCGTCGACGACCTCGAGTGCACGATGACCCGGTACCCCGCGGCGGCCAGGCGCCGGGCCACGCCCGCACCGATGCCCGACGTCGAACCGGTCACGAGTGCCACGGCGCCGTCACCAGCCATGCGTCTCCTGGAAGGAGGCGATCGCAGCACCGTGATCGCGTGCCCACGTCGTCAGCGTCTCGATCGGTTCGATGAGGGTGCGGCCCAGATCGGTGAGGTGGTAGTCGGAGTACCGCCCGTCCTGCTCGCGGTGCTCGACGAGGCCGTACTGCTGCAGCCGGCGCAGGGTCTGGGTGAGGACCTTGCGCGAGATGCCACCGATGAGCTCGACGAGTTCCCCGTGACGGCGTGGCTGTTGGCCGAGCCCGAACAGCACGAGAACGGCCCACTTGTCGGCGATGATCTCGACGGCCAGGCGCGTTGGGCAGTCGGCGAGGAAGGCCGTTCCGGACGCATTCTGCATGGCTTCAAGGTACCGATCGGTAACGAGCAGCGACCTAGCGTGGAATCGGATCAGACCACTGCGATCGGTACGAGGAGACAGCATGTCCAAGGTCGTCGTCTTCGACGAGTTCGGCGGGCCCGAGGTCCTGCACATCGTCGGCGAATCCGAGCCGGAGCCCGCCGAGCACGAGGTCCGCGTGCGCCTCGAGGCGTTCGCCGTCAACCCGCTCGACGCCATGATGCGCTCGGGACGCTCCCCCGCGCCGGTGCCGCTGCCGCACGCCCGGCTGGGTATCGAGGGCACCGGCATCGTCGACGCGGTCGGTGCTGAGGTCTCGACGTTGCGGGTCGGCGACGCGGTCATCGTCGCGGCGTTGCCCGACTCCGCGGTCAGGGGTGCGTACGCGCAGCACGTCACGCTACCCGCCACCGCGGTGATCCCCCGCCCGGCAGGGCTCGACGTCCCCCACGCGGCGTCGATCTGGGTCGCCTTCGCGACGGCCTACGGGTCGTTGATCGAGATGGCGGGGCTGCGACCCGCCGACCACGTCCTCGTCGCCGGGGCGTCGGGTGCCGTCGGCCGGATGGCGATGCAGATCGCCAACGAGATCGGTGCTGTGCCCATTGCCGTGACACGCAGCGCCGAGAGAATCGACGAGTTGCTCTCCGCCGGCGCGACGGCGGTCATCGCCACGGACGCGGAGAACGTTGTCGACGAGACCCGTCGTCTCACCGGCAGTGAGGGCGCGGACGTCGTGTTCGATCTCATCAGTGGTCCTGGTCAGCAGGACCTGCTGAGGGCCGCACGCCCGGGCGGTGTTCTCGTGGCCGGGGGATTCCTCGACCCACGTCCCACCCCGCAGCCGGTCGACTCGCCGTCGACGGTGCTGAACTATCGCGGCTGGGACCACCTGCTGGACGGGCCGGAGCTGACACGCACCGCGGCGTTCATGGCCGCCGGCGTGCGGCTCGGCGCCCTGCAACCGGCCGTCGATACGGTTTTCGGATTCGACGACGTGGTCGAGGCACACCGGCGTTTCGACCAGGGCCTGTACGCCGGCCGCAAGATCGTCGTCACGACCTGAGACGGCGTGCGAGGGCGCCGCTGCGGCAGCGGATCCGCCGAGGGTGTTGGTCAGCAGGTCGCGCAACCACAGCTCCTAGCCGTCCCGCGAAGAACCCTTGACCAGTGCGTAGTCCTGGGCGAGCCCGACGGGAGTCCCGTCGTCGGAACATCTTCACCAAGCTGGGTCTGCGATCCCGACGGGAACTGCGGGTCCTGGTCCCGTCGGGTTGAACGTCGCGCAACGTGGACCCGCCGGCCTGCGCGTTTGGTGGGCGATACTGGGATTGAACCAGTGACCCCTACCGTGTCAAGGTAGTGCTCTCCCACTGAGCTAATCGCCCTTATGCACACCGCCGTTGCCGGCGGTGATGTTGTCGAGGCGGCGGCGGGAATCGAACCCGCGTACAGGGCTTTGCAGGCCCTTGCCTAAGCCACTCGGCCACGCCGCCGTACTGACGAGACGGTGCCTTCGAGCGGACGACGGGATTCGAACCCGCGACCCTCACCTTGGCAAGGTGATGCGCTACCAGCTGCGCTACGTCCGCAGACTCGCGACAATTTTCGTGCCGCGCGCCGATCGACGACTCTATCCGATGCGCTCGACGCCCTCCAACTCAGGTGGGGCCTCAGCCGCCCTGCGCAGCGACGATCCGCACCCAGGCGCGCTCCACCTCGCTACGCAGATCAGCCAGCGAGCCGTCGTTGTCGATCACCACGTCGGCGACGGCCCGGCGCTGCTCGTCGTCGGCCTGGCGGGCCATCCGCTCTCGCGCGTCCTGCTCGCCCATCCCCCGTTCCGCCAGGCGGGCGAGACGGGTTGCCAACGAGGCCTGCACGACCAGGACGAGGTCGTACCCGTCGCCCGACGGGTTCGTCTCGACCAGCAGCGGCACGTCGTGCACGACGACGTCGTCGGGATCGGTGGCGGCCACCACTTCGGCGACGCGAGCGCGGACCAGCGGGTGGATGATGCCGTTCAGCTGCTGCAGCCGTTGCTCGTCGGAGAACACGAGCGCGGCGACGGCCGGACGGTCCAGCTCGCCGTCCGCGGTCAGCACGTGTTCGCCGAACGCGTCGACGACCTGCGCCAGGCTCGGGGTGCCCTTGGCCATGACCTCGCGGGCGACGGCGTCGGCGTCGATCACCACGGCACCGTGCTCGGCCAGCAGCCGCGCCACCGTGCTCTTGCCCGACCCCACTCCCCCGGTCAGCCCGACGCGCATGAGGGTGACCGTAGTCGCCGGCCGCGTCCACACACCCGAGTGGTCGGTTCTGCGCCCAATGGTCAGCTGCAGGCGACCACTCGACACGCAACTGACCACTCGGGCGCAGGGCAGGTGGAGGACGTCAGCCAAGAACGACGAAGGGCCCCGGGAGGTCATCCCGGGGCCCTTCGTCAATGGCTGCTGCTCAGCGGCCGGCGAGCTTCTCCCGCAGCGCGGCGAGCGCCTCGTCGGAGGCCAGCGAGCCGCCGGTGTCGGCCGACTCGTCGCCGGTCGACGGGGCGTCCGAGCTGTAGGACGTTGCCTCGCCGGAGTCCGACGCCGCGTCGGCATCGGCCTTCTGCGCGTCCTCGAGCTGCTTCTTGTGCGCCTCGAAACGCTCCCGCGCGGACGCGTAACGCTTCTCCCACGCCTCGCGAGCCTCGTCGTAGCCTTCGAGCCACTCGTTGGTCTCGGGGTCGAAGCCCTCGGGGTAGATGTAGTTGCCCTTGTCGTCGTACTGGGCTTCCATGCCGTACTGCGCCGGGTCGAACGAGTCGTCGGTGAGCGCACCCTCGTTGGCCTGCTTGAGCGACAGCGAGATGCGGCGCCGCTCGAGGTCGATGTCGATGACCTTAACGAGAAGGTCGTCGCCCACGTTGACGACCTGCTCCGGGATCTCGACGTGACGCTCGGCCAGCTCGGAGATGTGCACCAGACCCTCGATGCCGTCCTGGACGCGGACGAACGCACCGAACGGAACCAGCTTCGTGACCTTGCCGGGCACGACCTGGCCGATCTGGTGGGTGCGGGCGAAGTGCCGCCACGGGTCTTCCTGGGTCGCCTTGAGCGACAGCGAGACGCGCTCGCGGTCCAGGTCGATGTCCAGTACCTCGACGGTGACCTCCTGGCCCACCTCGACGACCTCGGACGGGTGGTCGATGTGCTTCCAGGACAGCTCGGAGACGTGCACGAGACCGTCGACGCCGCCGAGGTCCACGAACGCACCGAAGTTGACGATCGAGGACACGACACCGGTGCGGACCTGGCCCTTGGCCAGCTTGTTCAGGAACTCGCTGCGCACCTCGGACTGGGTCTGCTCGAGCCACGCACGGCGCGAGAGCACCACGTTGTTGCGGTTCTTGTCGAGCTCGATGATCTTGGCCTCGAGCGTCTTGCCGACGTAGGGCTGCAGGTCGCGCACGCGGCGCATCTCGACCAGCGACGCGGGCAGGAAGCCGCGCAGGCCGATGTCCAGGATCAGACCGCCCTTGACGACCTCGATGACGGTGCCCTCGACGACCTCGTCGTTGTCCTTCTTCTCCTCGATCGTGCCCCAGGCGCGCTCGTACTGCGCGCGCTTCTTGGACAGGATCAGGCGGCCTTCCTTGTCCTCCTTCTGGAGGACCAGGGCCTCGACCTCGTCGCCCACGGAAACGACCTCGTTGGGGTCGACGTCGTGCTTGATCGAGAGTTCGCGCGAGGGGATGACGCCCTCGGTCTTGTAGCCGATGTCGAGCAGGACCTCGTCCCGGTCGACCTTGACGATGGTGCCCTCGACGATGTCGCCGTCGTTGAAGTACTTGATCGTCTGGTCGATGGCTGCGAGGAAGTCCTCAGCGGTGCCGATGTCGTTGATGGCTACTTGCGGGGTGCCGCCCGAGGTGGTCGAGCCGGCCGGTGCTTCTACGGTGGACGTCATTGAGTGGATGGATCCTGACAATGTGAGTGGTCGGTCGCGGAGAGGCCTGATTTCTGGGGCCTACGCCTGATCGAGGCCGCAGACCTGTCCACATACGACAATACCCGCCCGCTCAGCTTCGCCGAAATCTGCGGCGGTCAGCCGGCTCCCAGCGCGCTGCGGATCTCGGCTGCGGCCTCGCCCAGCGCCTGCCGCGCCGCGGGAACGACCCCGGGCAGCGAGATGTAGCCGTGCACGGCGTTCACGTAGTTGGTGTGGCGCGCCGCGACCCCCGCCTCTCGCAGCGCCGCCGCGTAGGCGAGGCCGTGGTCGCGCAACGGGTCGTACTGGGCCGTCTGGATCAGCGCCGGCGGCAGGTTCTCGTGGGTGCCGCGCAGCGGCGAGGCGTACGGCTCCCCCCGCTCGTGATCGGTGCCGTGGAAGTACAGGTCCGGGACGTTGTCGAGGTCCTTCTTGGCCAGGACGGGCGCGTGCGCGTTCTCGTCCTCGGACGGGTAGTCGCCGACGAAGTCGACCGACGGGTAGAGCAGCACCTGCAGCGCGATCGCCGGGCCCGAGCGGTCGCGGGCCATCATGGCCACCACCGCGGCCAGGTTGCCGCCGGCGCTGTCGCCCATGACCGCGAGCCGCTCGGCGTCGACCCCGAGGTCGGCCGCGTGCTCGGCCACCCACACGGTGGCCGCGTAGCAGTCCTCCGGCGGGCTCGGATACGGGTGCTCGGGGGCGAGGCGGTAGCCGACGGAGACGACCACGACGCCGGCCTCCGCGGCGACGGAGCTGGCCCACCACTCGGACTGCCGCATGTTGCCCGACACCCAGCCGCCCCCGTGGAAGTTGAGGACGACGGGCAGCCGCTCCCCTGACGGGGCGGCGCCGGGCCGGTAGACCCGGATGGGCAGGGCCGTGCCGTCGGGCAGCGTGGCGGTGTCGTCGCGAACCGTGACCCGCGGATCCGTCCGGCCCACGATGAACCTGGACCCGGGCAGGGCGAGCGACTTGGCCCGGCGGTCGGCGGCCTTGCGGACCTTGTCGGCCGGCTGCTGCATGGCGGGCGCGACGTCGAAGGTGCGGTACAGGCCCCAGAACACGCGGGTCCTCAGCGGAAGCGGCATGGCACGGACCCTACTCATCGGTAACCTGCAGAACACTAGGGTCGGCGTATGTCCTCCGGTGACGGCTCGGTCGGGCAGGCGGTCGGCGTGGGGCGCCGCCCGGCCGACTCCCCCACCTCGGTGCGGGCCAGCCGCGCGTGGTGGGACACCGACGCCGACGGCTACCAGGCCGAGCACGGCCGCTTCCTCGGCGAGGCCGACTTCGTGTGGTGCCCCGAGAACCTGCGCGAGCAGGACGCGCACCTGCTGGGCGACGTGCGCGGTCGCCGCATCCTGGAGGTCGGTTGCGGCGCGGCGATGTGCTCGCGCTGGCTGGTCGGGCAGGGCGCCCACCCGTTCGCGTTCGACCTCTCCGGCGGCATGCTGCGCCACGCGCGCACCGGCAACGCCGACACCGGTCTCGACGTGCCGCTGGTGCAGGCCGACGCCGAACACATCCCGTTCCGGGACGCGTCCTTCGACCTCGCCTTCACGGCGTTCGGCGCGATCCAGTTCGTGGCCGACAGCGCCCGGCTGATGCGCGAGGTGGCGCGGGTGCTCCGCCCCGGCGGTCGATGGGTGTTCGCGACCACCCACCCGACCCGCTGGGCGTTCCCGGACGACCCCGGGCCGGGCGGACTGGTCGCCACCATGCCGTACTCGGACCGCACGCCCTACGTCGAGTACGACGAGGACGGCATGCCGACCTACGTCGAGCACCACCGCACGTTGGGCGACCGCGTCCGCGAGATCACCGCGGCCGGCCTGCAGCTCGTCGACGTCGTCGAGCCCGAGTGGCCCGCGGGTCACACGCAGGTGTGGGGTCAGTGGTCGCCCTTGCGCGGGGCGATCCTGCCCGGGACCGCGATCTACGTGTGCGTGCTGCCCGCGAAGGGCGAGTAGTTCGGGTCGTAGTCCGAACCGTCGTCCGGGCCGTCCCCGGGGCCGCCGCCGGGACGGTGCTGGCCACCGTCCCCACCCGTGGCCGGGCGTCGTCTGCGCCCGAGGAGCAGGAAGGCGCCGACCAGGGCGAGGAGACCGACGATGCCGCAGGCCAGTGGCGCCCACACACCGGCGAGCTTGAGATCGTCGATCTTGCTCTTCGCGTAGTTGGTCTGGTACGTGATCGCGCTGTCCTCGAAGCTCAGCGTGGTGTCGAGAGCCAGCTGGCCGGGCTTGCCGTTCGCGTCGCCCAGGTTCTGCACCTGGTGCTCGGTGCCTTTGACGATCGTGCCGGTCTGCGGCTCGACCCACACCGTCCGCGTGTCGGTGTAGAAGCCGGCGATGGTGCCGAAGAGCTTGTACTTCTGCTGACCGGTGTTCGACACGAACTTGTACGTCTTGAGCCCCTTGACCTTCTCGGTGCCCTGGTAGGTCGCCGGGAACGCGGCCGTCAGATCGGGTTCGTAGAACTGGTACGTCTTCTTCTCGGTGTCGATGGGGAACTTGTACGACAGCCCCGTGTGACGCACCGACTTGCCGTTGACGTTCTCGTTCCAACCCGCGACGTGCACCGCTTCGCCGCTCTTGCGGTTGGCCGTGACGCGATCGGTGGTCAGGCTCAGCAGCCGGCTGTCCTTCGTGCAGTCCGGCGTGTTGCCGACGACCTTGACGATGCACAGCGTCTCGTTGACGGTCGTGTCGGTGTCGTTCGAGTACTTGGAATCGGTCTTGACGACCCGCGTCGCCCGCAGCTGCACGTTCTGCAGGGTGTTGGTCTTCGGGTCCAGCAGTTTGGCCGGGCCGCTGGAACGCTGCGTGATGTCGAGGTCGAGCGGGGTCTTCTTCGAGTGCGGCACGATGACGAACGGGAAGACGAACGCCATCACGATCCCGAAGACGCCGACGCCGATGAGGAGGACGCCGAAGACGCGTCGCGCGGTGCCACCTCGACGCGGCTCCTGACCGTCCGCCATGCCGTCGTGAGCCATCGGCGTCAGTTGCCGTAGAAGGCGGAGTTCGAGCCGACGTCGCCGTTGTGGTTCTGCCCGGCGGGGTTCTTGGACGGCGCGCTGGTGTTGGCGGCCACCACTCCATAGGCCGCGACGGCAGCGAGAGCGAGCGCCACCAGGGCAGCAGCAACCGAGGACACGACAGTGCGCATGACAAACCCCAAACGTTTGAAACCGGCAAGGCACTGTAGCAAGGATGGCCACGGCCGGCGCCAGACCAGAGCGCCGCGGTGCGTCGCTTGCGCAAGGCCGACGGGGCAGGCAACCTTGCGGTGCCGGTACCGACGTATGGACCCATGTTGACCACCCCGTTGCAGGGATTGACGACGCGCTGCGCCCGCAGTGCGGTGCTCGCCGTGCCCGCGACCGCCGTGGCCGGGAACCTACTGGCCTATGTCCTGCTGCTGGCCGGCGCACGCGCGCTCGACCATGACGCGTTCGGCGAGCTGGTGTCGCTGCTCGGCGTCCTGCTCGTGGGCACCGTCCCGGCCATTGCGGTGCAGACCGTCGCCGCGCGGCGCAGGGCGGCCGGCGACACCGCCGGTGTCCTGGTGACCGTCGCCGGGCTCGCGCTGGCCTGCGGCGGTGTGCTCGCGGCCCTGGCCGAACCGCTGACGACGTTCCTGCACCTGTCCGGCGCCCTGGGCCCCGTCCTGGTCGCGGCCGCCGTCGTGCCCACCACCTGCTTCGGCCCGCTGCTCGGCTTCGCCCAGGGCGCCGCCCGGTTCGGCAGGTTCGCCGCGCTCACCGCGATCCAGCAGGCCGGCCGGTCCGGCGGGGGGCTGCTCGGACTCGCCGTCGGACGGTCGGCGACCGCGGCCGTCGCCGGTGTGGCCGTCGGCTCCCTGGTCGCGGTGGCGGTCGGGCTCACCCTGTCCCGACCCGACGTGCACCGCACGGTCGACCACGGGCTCGGCCTGCTGCGCGAGATCCTGCACGCGGGCCACGGGCACGGCAGCGTGCTGCTGCTGAGCAGCCTGGACCTGCTGCTCGCGCGGCACGTGCTCGCATCGGGCGCCGCCGCTCAGTACGCGGCCGGCTCGATCATCACCCGCGCCGCGCTGTGGCTCCCGCAGACGGTGGGCACCCTGGTGTTCAGCCGCCTGGCCTCGCACCAGCACCACCGCCGCACGGTCCGCGAGGCGCTGGCCCTCATCGCGGCGATCGGGGCTGCCGTCGTCCTCGGGACCGCGCTGGCCGGCGGGCTCGTCGTCGGTGCCGTCGGCGGTGGCTACCACGGCCTGGTACACACCGGCTGGATCTACGCCGCGACCGGGTCCTTCCTGGCTCTCGTCCAGTTCGCCGTCCTCGCCGCCCTCGCGGTGCGACGCTCCGGGCTGACGGCCGTCGTGTGGATGACCATGCTGGCCGAGGTCCTCGTCGTCGCCCCGCTCGACCGGGATACGAGCGCGACCACGGTCGCGTCGCTGGTGGCGGTCGTGGTCGCGGTGGGCGCCGCGGTCATCATCGTGGTCACGCTGCGCCGGCCCGCTCCGCGCCCGGTGACCCCGCTCGACCCGGTGACCGCCGAGGTGTCGCCGTGAGCACGTCCACGCGCACCGAAACCGCCGCCGCGGCCCCGTCCGAGGACGCGCGAGCAGCGCCCGACGCCGGTCGGCTCGTGCTGCGCATCGCGCTCGGCCTCATCGCCGTACAGGCCGCCTACCGCGGATGGCTGTGCTACCGCGGATGGTTCGTCGGTGACGACTTCGCCTTCATCGGCCGGGCCCGAGCGCTGCCGTTCTGGAGCCGCGCCTACCTGCTGCACGACTACAACAGCCATCTGATGCCGGGCGGGTTCGCGGTCATCCGCGTCCTCACCGATCTGTGGCCGATGAACTTCGTGCCCGTGGCGACGCTGGACGTCGCCGTGCAGGCGCTCACGGGGTTCGTCGTGTTCCGGCTGCTGCGCGAGCTCTTCGGGCCACGACCCGGAATCCTGATCCCGCTCACCGTGTACCTGTTCTCGCCGATGAACCTGCCGGCGTTCGTGTGGTGGGCGGCGGCGATCAACCAGCTGCCCCTCCAGCTCGCCATGGCGACCGCCCTGCTGATGCACGTGCGGTACCTGCGGACCGGTGCGTGGTGGCGTGGTGCCGCCGCCGTCGCCGCAGTGGTCGCGGGTCTGCTGTTCTCCGAGAAGACCCTGCTGATCGTGCCGTTCATCGCGGCGTTCACGGTGCTGTATTTCGGCGGCGGCACCGGCGTGCGGCGGGTGCTGCGCGTCGCCCGTGCGCACTGGTGGCTCTGGATCGCCTACGGCGTGGTCGCGTTTGGCTACGCCGGCTACTACGTGGCCGAGGTGCCCTCTCCCACCCGCGGCGGGGCCAGCGTCGGCAGCACGTTCACACTGGGCACCGAGCTGTACGGCCACGCCGTCCTGCCGGGGCTGTTCTCCGGGCCGTGGAGCTGGCACCCGGTCGGGTGGAACGCCGCCGTGGCAAACCCGCCACAGGCCGTCGTCTGGCTCGCCACGCTGGCCGCGGCCGCCGTCGTCGCCGCCTCGTTCGCGCTGTGGGTCCGCGCGTCGTTCGGCTGGTTCCTGGCCCTCGGCTACGCCGCGGCCACGTTGTTCCTGGTGGCCAACAGCCGAGCCACGGTGGTCGGCCCCTCCATCGGGACCGAGTACCGTTACAGCACCGATCTCGCGCTCGTCGTCGTGCTCGTCCTGGGGCTGTCGTTCATGCCCGTCGCCGGCGACTTCGCGCGCGGCGAGCCGCAGCGTCTCGTGCCCCGCGCGTCCACCCGCGAGACCCTCGCGGCCTACCGCGCCGTCCTCGACGTCCCGGCCCGTCCGACTGGCATCGCGTTCGTGGCCGTCGTCGCCGTGTCCTTCGTCTACGTCGTCAGTTCGGTGGCCTCGAGCAACGGGTACGAGCGCTACTGGCGCCCGAACTACGCCAAGCCGTACTTCGCCAACGCGCGGCACGACCTGGCGCAGACCGGGCACAGCTTGATGCTGGCCGACGGCCAGGCACCGGACCGCGCGGTATGGCACTGGGTCTATCCCTACAACACCCTGCGATCGCTAGTCGGACACGACAGCCCGCGGCCCACCTGGTTCGGTCCCGGTGACACGACGTCGAGCCTCTACGTGTTGGACAGGACGGGACACGCGCGCCTGGCCGGCGTGAACGGGGTCGCGGCCCGCCCGGGCCCGGACGGCGCCTGCGGGTGGCGGGTGGACTCCGCGCCGACGAGGATCGCGCTGACCCACAAGACATTCCCGTGGACGTGGTACGTCCGCATCGAGTACATCGCCAGCAAGGCGGCGACGACGACGGTGCGGGCCGGCTCGCTCGCCACACCGATCCACGTCGCCGCCGGCCTGCACGCGGTGTACGTCATGTCCACCGGAGCGGTCGACCACATCACCATCGACGGCCTGAGCTCGGGCGCGTTGTGCACGGCCAGGGTGCAGGTCGGCGACGCCGTGCCGACCCCGGGGACCGGGCCGTGACGACCACCGAGGAACAGGCGTCCGGGCCGGCGCCCGCCACCACCGACGGCGCGCCGGACCACAACCGCTTCCCCGCCCTCGACGGCCTGCGCGCCGTCGCCGTCGGCGCGGTGGTGCTGACCCACGTCGCCTTCGCCACCGGTCGTTACTCCCGCGGGCCGGGGTCGTCGATCCTGGCGCACCTCGACGTCGGCGTGGCCATCTTCTTCGTCATCTCCGGCTTCCTGCTGTCCCGGGAGTGGTTCGTCGCGCACGTCGAAGGGCGTCAGCCCGTGCGACTCGTCGCCTACCTCTGGCGCCGCGCCCTGCGCATCCTGCCGCTGTACTGGGTCACGGTCACCGCGGCGCTGCTGCTGCTGAGGTCCAACCGGAACGCGACGAGTGGTGACTGGCTGCGGCACTTCGCGCTGCTGCAGATCTACCGGCCCGGCTGGCTGCGCAACGGCGTGACCCAGACCTGGAGCCTGTGCACCGAGGCGTTGTTCTACCTCGTGCTGCCCGCGTTCGCGGTGCTGATCGTGCGTCTCGCGCGGGGCCGTCTCGGCCTGCTGTGGGCCGCGACGCTGGTCTGCGCCGGCCTCGTCGTGCTCGGCGTGGTGTGGACGTTGTACTTCTGGTCCTCCGGCGCGGCCTGGCTGGCGACGGCGCAGCTGTGGCTGCCCTCGACCATCGGGTGGTTCGCGGCCGGCATGGCCATGGCCGGCGTGCACGCCCATCTGACGACGGTGACGCCCGACGAGGCGCCGCGGCTGGCCTGGATCCGTGAACTCGGCGCGCATCCAGGGGTGTGCTGGTCGATCGCCGCGTGCGCCTACCTGCTCGTCGTCACCCCGCTGTCGGGGCCGCTGGGGCTCACCTTCCGTACGCCGGAGCAGGGCCTGGTGCGCTCGCTGCTCTACCTCGTCGTCGCCGCGGCTCTGGTCTGGCCGGCGGTGTTCGGAGCCTCGCCGCTCGTCCTGGCCGTGCTCGCCAACCGGCCGATGCGTTACCTCGGCGACGTGTCCTACGGCGTTTTCCTGCTGCACCTGCTCGTGCTCGAGGGCGTGCAGAACCTGCTCGACTCACCGCTGGGCAGCGGCAGCGTGGTGACGATCTACCTGCTCACCCTGGCGTTGACGATCCCGGTGGCCGGTCTGGCGTTCCGCTGGCTCGAACGCCCGGCGATGAGTCTGCGTCGGCTCGTCCCGTCGCGGCGTCGGTCGGCCCCGACGCGGCCCCCGGACGTCGCGACAGACGCGTGACCAAGCCGCCGGACGTCGCAGCGACCACGGCGATCAGGCACAGGAGTTGCGTCGAGGCGGAGTCGGCGACGTAGTGCGTGGTGCCGTAATGGCCCACCGCCAGGCGCAGCCCGGCCAGGACGGCGGCCGCGGCCGCCAGCGCCGGTACGACCGCGGCTCGTGCGCGCGGACCGGCCACGACACCGGTCACGAGGCGCACCACCAGCGCCCCGGCGACCGGCACGAGCACGGCGACCGCCAGCCCGGCATAGCCGCCGACGAGCACGGCAGCCGCGGCGCCGAGAGCCGTGGTCACGACGTCCGGCCGGTAGGAACCCAGGTCGGTGGCCCGGCGGCGGCGTGCCGGCACCAGGAGCAGCCCGAGCAGCACGGCCACGGCCACCGCGCCGACGATCAGGCCGGCCGCGTACTCCGTCTGCGGTCCGTAGGTGAGGTGGACGGTCGTGGCCGCCCCGGCGGGCACGACGTAGGCCTGCCGCCAGCCGTCGACGGCCACGGCCCGCAGGGTGTGGCCGCCGGCCGTCGCGTGCCAGCCGGCGTTGACGTTCTCGTTGACGACGAGCAGGGCCGACGAGCTCCGGGCCGCGAGGTGCACGCTGCGTGCGGTCGAACCCCAGGAGCGCACCGACGCGGCCGGGCCCGCCGAGGTCGTTGCCGCCCGCCGCTGCAGCGTCACCGAGGCGGCGGTGAACAACGCCGACGACGCCATCGTCACGCGGTGCCCGCCCGCCGCGAGCGTGACGTCGGAGGTCCCGCAGGGGTGGGCCTCGATCCCGACACGGTCGCGGAGCGCTCCCACCGTGGTGTCGACCGACGTCTGCACGACCGCGTCGTCGATCACGACCGACGGCCCGGAGCCGCACCGGAGGTGGACGGCGACGTTCTCGGTGGCCGCCCGGGACGTCGTGGCCACGCCGGGCACCCGGATCTCGCTGAGCCCGAGACCGAGCCGCCCCGGCCCCACGGACGAGTCGACGCTCGTGCGCAGACCGGTGCCGCTGAGCAGGTGCACCGTCAGCCGGTTCGTGCGCAGCGCCGGGAACCGGACGGAGCCGTCGGGCTCGACCGCCGCCAGGACCGATTGGCCCTTCGCGTCGGTGATGCGGAGCGCGTCCGGTCGTGTCGCGGCCAGAGAGTCGTCCTTCACGACCTTGAGCGAGCCGACCGAGCGGGTCTGCTTCCATCGCAGGGTGATGGAGGGGTCGCGATCGGTGGATGCGGCGATCCAACCGGTGCCGGTGTCCCCGTCGACGGCGGTCTGCGGTGCGGCGAGCGGGTCGTCGACGGCGGACGAGCTGGCCGTGGCGGTGAGCGCGTAGCGAGCGTTGCGGGCGATCAGCGCATCGAGCGCCGATCCGGCCGTGGGCACGACAGCCACCCCGAGCCGGTAGGCCGCGCCGCGGCCGGTCGTGAACGACCGGTCGAGGCCGGCGTCGTCCTCGCCGAGACGGGCGAGCCCGGCGGCGCAGTACGGTTCGTTGCCGAGCAGCGGGCAACCCGTGCGGGCCGGCCCCGCGCTCAGCGCGACCGTGTCGACGGCGCGGTCACGCGGGGTGTCGCGGGGCAGGACCAGCGTCCGCCCGATGCGGACGCCGGGGACGTCGACCGCGGTGACACCGACATGGCCGGTCAGCGGGCCGCGCACCGCAGCGATCTCGAGCCGCAGGAACGAGGTAGGTCCGGACGGCACCGGCACGGCCACCGCGCCGTTCCCGGCCGGCACCGCGACGTCGCTCGACCCGCGTTGCGTCGTGACCCTGAGTTCGGTGATGCGTTGCGTCGCCGCGGCCGACTGGGTGACGGTGACCGACGACAGCGACGGGCGACCGTCGAGGTCGACCCGTAACCACTGCCCGACCGGTGCCGTCCCCACGGCCGGTTGCCAGGCCGTCCGGGGGTCGCGGTCGGAGGCGGCGTACGGCTGCGCCGACGGCTCGGGCGCGGTGGCGTTCGTGGCGTCCGACGCCGACGACGACGCGGTGACGTCGCGTGCGCCGACGAAGCGCACGACGCTCTGGTGGCGGACGCCGTCGACGGCCAGGTAGTTCATCACGCGGCGGCGCAGCCGGCCGTCGTCCGTCGCGGTCAGCGTGGCCGAGCGTTGCCCGACCGGGCCGCCGTAATTGACCTCCTGGCGCCGGTTGCCGTCGGTGAGCACGACAGTCGAACCGAGGGAGTCACCCGGCTGGCCGGCGAGCACGGCCGGCCGACCCTGAGCCACGACGCCCGGGGTCGACAGCAGCGATTCCGGCCCACCGCTGAGACGCACCGTGGACCCCGTCGTGGCGGTGGTGACCCGCGCGTCACCCTCGCCCGGAGCGGACACGCGGTAGATCTGCACGCTGGGGAAGCTGCCGCGCAGGCCCTGGTCGAGCTGCCCGTTCGCGATGCCGGTCGGCGGCCCGAGATTCTTCACCACCTGGATGCCCGGCGACGCGGTCAGCGCGGCAGCGACGAGCACCGGTTCGGTGGCCGACACTCCGGTGACGTCGAGGTCGTTGCGCACCACCAGGTACCGGATGCCGGTCCGCGCCAGGTACGCAGCGAGGTCCGGCGAACCGGCGCCGTCGGCGAGCGCGGTCTCGACGGCGTCGAGCATGCGGATGTGCCCCGGGCTCGTCATCGGGATCGCGTTGCGCACCTCCCACGGCGACGACGCGAGCGCCTGCAGCGGCTCGTCCAGCGGGCTGCCCCAGGCGTACTGACCGAACCGGGACGCGGGCAGCAGCAGCGCACGGCCCCGGTCACCGTCGTGGCGGTGCAGCCACGACGCGGTCGAGCGCCAGTACGTCGGCAGGGCCGTGAAACTGCCGGGCGCGTTCAACCGCAGCGCGAGGAGCGGCGTCGCCGTGCCGATCACGGCGATGGCGACGACCGCCGCCCCGACCCGCGAGGTCACGCGGCGGTCCAGGACCGTCCGACCCCAGCGCAGGCGCGGCACGACGTGGGCCAGGCCGAGCACGAGCGGGAGCCGGATCAGCACGTCGAACTTGTGGATGTTGCGCAACGGCGCCAGCAGCGTGTCCAGCATCGACCGCTCGCCCGCCGCCGCGACGCTGCCGATCGACGCTCCGTGCCCGAAGGTGACGGCCACCAGCCCGAAGGCCAGGCAGGCGACGAGCCACACGCGGTGCGGGGTACGACGCAGCGCGATGCCGGCCAGGCCGAAGGCGACCACGAGCAGCGACTCGAGCACGAGGACGGGCTGGGTCAGCAGCAGGCGGCCGGCCGGGTTGCCGTCCGTCGGCAGGTAGGAGACCCAGTCCGAGGTGCCGCGCAGCGTCTCGGCCAGCGCCGTGGTCGACGTCGTGATGCGCGCGTTCTCGATGTAGTCGAGGAACGGTGGGCTGTAGCGACCGAGCAGCAGCAGCGGGACGACCCACCACAGCGTGGCCAGGACCGCGCCGGCCACGGCCCAGAGGGCCAGCCTGATCGAGTCGCGGCTCACGCGTCGGGTCAGCAGCCACAGTGCCGCGGGGACGACGGCAGCGAGGTCGGCGGCCGCATTCACCCCGCCCATGCACAGCACGGCGAGGCCGCACAGCAACCCGGCTCGACGCGCCGACGCGCCACTGCGGGAACCGAGCACGAGCGGCAGCACGATCCACGGCGCTACACACATCGGCAGGATCTCGACGGAGTTGGTTCCCAGCAGGCTCAGGATGTGCGGCGACGCGGCGTACGCGACCCCGGCGAGCAGCCGCGACCAGGAGCTGCCGAGGCCCAGGGCGCGCGCCAGCCGCACGACGCCGAGGAACGCGACGCAGAGCAACAACGACCACCACGACCGCTGCACGACCCAGGCCGGCAGCCCGACCGCGTGCCCCGCGAGGAAGAACGGGCCCATCGGGAAGAGGTAGCCGTAGGCCTGGTCCTGCGTCTGGCCCGCGAACCCCTGCGCGTCCCACAGATGCAGGGACCGGGCGAGGAACGCGGCGGGGTCGACGTCGAGGTCGAGCTTGGTGTCCGGGGTGAGCAGTCCGGACCCCGAGTTGAAGGCGAAACCCGTGAGCGCCAGGCAGATCACGAGCTGTCTGAGCCGCCAGATCAGCGTCGTCGAACGTCCAGCAGACGGCACGTTCGGTCAGTCTCCAGACGAGCTTGGGCAGTGGTGTCCGGCAACACCGCCGGTACCGTACATTAACCGTCGATAACCGGTGCCGGCCGGTCGATTGTGGTGAGAATGTCTGCCTTGTCGCGTGCGCGCGAACCGATTCGCGCGCGCCCTCGCATCGTCTTCCTCAACTGGCGGGACACGACCCACCCCGAGGGGGGCGGGTCCGAGCTCTACGTCGAACGGGTCGCGGCCGGGTTGGCGCAGCTCGGGCACGACGTCACCCTGTTCTGCTCGAGGCACGGCGACGCGCCGGCCGAGCAGCGTCTGCCCGACGGCGTCCGCATCCTGCGTCGCGGCGGACGCCACAGCGTGTACCTGCACGCAGCCCGGGCCTACCTGCGCGGGGACCTCGGGCGGCCGGACGTCGTGGTGGAGGTGCACAACGGCGTCCCGTTCCTGGCGCGGCTGTGGGCCCGACGCAGCAAGGTCGTGGTCCTCGTGCACCACGTGCACCGCGAGCAGTGGCAGGTGCTGTTCGGGCCGGTCCGCGCCCGCATCGGGTGGTGGGCCGAGTCCCGGCTGGCGCCGTGGGTGAACCGCCGCCAGCAGTACGTCACCGTCTCGGACGCGACGCGCACCGAGCTCGCCGGTCTCGGCCTCGACCCCGAGCGCATCCGGGTCGTGCACAACGGCACGGACGCGCCCGCCGAGTGCACCGCACCGAAGTCCACGAGCCCGACGCTGCTGTCACTGAGCCGTCTGGTTCCCCACAAGCGCATCGAGATCGCGCTCGACGCGGTGGCGACGCTGCGCGAGGAGTTCCCCGACCTGGTGCTGACCGTGGCCGGACGCGGGTGGTGGTCCGAGCCGCTGCGACGGCACGCGGCCGACCGCGGCCTCACCGACGCCGTGCGCTTCGTCGGATGGGTGTCCGAGGACGAGCGCAACCGCCTGCTCGCCGAGAGCTGGATCCTGCTCGTCCCGTCGGTCAAGGAGGGGTGGGGCCTGGTGGTCGTCGAGGCCGGCGCGCGCGGCACGCCGAGCATCGCCTTCGCGCAGAGCGGCGGTCTCACCGAGTCGGTCGTCGACGGCGTCACCGGGGTGCTCGTACCGCACGACGACGTCGACGGGTTCGTCGCCGCAGTCGGCACGCTGGTGCGCGACCCGGACACCCTGCGCCGGATGGGTACCGAGGCGATCACGCACGCGCGGCGCTACACGTGGGACGCGACCGTCAAGGACTTCGCGGACCTGCTCGAGACGGTGGGCCGCCCGTGACCACGGTGTCGGCGTCGACCCGACGGGTCGCGCTCCCGCCGTACCTCGCGATCCTGCGGCCGGAGCACTGGATCAAGAACGTGCTGGTCGCGGCCGCACCGCTCGCCGCCGGCATGCTCGGCCGCGAGCACGTCGCGATCGCGACCGCACAGGCCTTCGTCGCCTTCTGCCTCGCGGCGAGCGCCGTGTACTGCGTCAACGACGTCTGCGATGTCGAACGCGATCGTCATCACCCCCGCAAACGGCTGCGTGCCGTCGCCAGCGGCGCGGTGCCGGTGCGCACCGCGCTGATCATCGCCGTGGTCTGCACCGGTGCGTCGATCGCCCTGTGCAGCACCAACTCCCTGCGCCTGGTCATCGGGATCTACCTGGTCCTGAACATCGCCTACTCGCTGGGCCTGAAGAACGAGCCGGTCGTCGAGCTGTGCATCGTCGCGTCGGGGTTCCTGCTGCGCGCGGTGGGCGGTGGTCCGGCCAACCACATCCCGCTGTCGCGGTGGTTCCTGCTCGTCGCCGGCTTCGGGTCGCTCGTGCTGGTGGCCGGCAAGCGGCTGTCCGAACTCGTGCAGCTCGACGGGAAGGAACCCGTCACCCGGCCGATGCTGGCCCGCTACCACGCGTCCTACCTGCGCATGGTGCTGGGAATCGCAGCTGCGGTCACGATGTCGGCGTACGTGCTCTGGGCCTTCGATGTCGGGGCCCACCGGACCGGCTTCCCGTGGGCGACACTGTCGATCGTGCCGCTCGTGGTCGCCCTGCTGCGCTACCTGCTCGACGCCGACGCCGGACGCGCCGAGGCACCCGAGCGGTTCCTGGTCACCGACCGCACCCTGCAGTTCCTGGGTGTCGCCTGGTTCGCCATCTTCCTGCTCGCGGTCCGTGGCTGACCCGGCCCTGCTCAGCGGCTGGGGGCGGACCGCGCCGAGCCGGGCGTCCGTCGTCCACCCCGTCTCGACCGACGAGGTGGCGTCCGTCGTGGCGTCGGCCGGCCCACGGGGTGTGCTCGCCCGGGGCGCGGGCCGTTCCTACGGCGACGCCGCGCAGAACGGCGGCGGCACGGTGGTGTCCACACGTGACCTCACCGCGCTGGGCCCGCTCGAACCCGACGGCACCGTGACGTGTGGCGCGGGAGCGACCCTGGCCGACGTCCTGGCCCACGTCGTGCCGCGTGGCCGGATGCTGCCCGTGCTGCCGGGCACGAGCCGGGTCACGGTCGGCGGGGCCGTGGCGTTCGACGTCCACGGCAAGAACCATCCCCTGCGAGGGTCGTTCGCCCGGCACGTGGCCGACGTCGAGCTCGTCGACGGAACAGGACGAACCCGCGTGCTGACTGCCGGCAACCCGGAGTTCGACGCAACGGCCGGCGGGGCCGGGCTGACGGGCGTGATCACCGCGGTACGACTGCAGACCGCGCCGGTCGCGACGGCCTGGCTGACGCTCGACCGCACGCGCTACGACGACCTCGACGACCTCCTCGCCGCTCTCGACGACGGTCGTGGACGCGAGCACCGTGCTGCCTGGATCGACACGACCAGCCGCCGCCTCCGGGGCGTGCTCGACCAGGCCGACCACGCCCTGCTCGGAGCCGTGCCCGCAGGCCACGAGCCGCTCGACCGCCGCCCGCGACGAGGCCTGCCGACGCCCGCGTGGACGCCCGCCCGCACCCTCACCCCGCGCCGCATCGCGGCCTTCAACGCGGCGCGGTTCCACGGCTCGCCGCGCCGGTCCCGCGGCCAGGTGGTGCCGCTGGACGCCGGGCACTTCCCGCTCGACCGGGTATCGGGCTGGAACCGGCTCTACGGCGCGGCCGGGTTCGTGCAGTACCAGTGCGCGACGCCGACGGCGTCCGGGTGCGTCGCGGTGCTCGAGCTGCTGCGACGGCGGCGCGCGCCGGCGTTCCTCGTCGTCCTGAAACGCCTGGGCCCCGGCGCGTCGGGTCACCTCTCCTTCCCCGTCGAGGGCTGGACGCTGGCCGTCGACCTGCCGGCCGACCCGGCGCTGCACGCGGTGCTGGACGACTGCGACGAGCTGGTCGCCGCGGCCGCCGGCCGGGTGTATCTGGCGAAGGACGCGCGCCTGCGGCCGGACCTGGTGGCCGGCATGTACCCACGGCTCGACGAGTGGCGGGCCGTGCGCGCGGACCTGGACCCGCGCGGCGTCTTCGCCTCGGATCTCGCCCGTAGGCTCGCCCTGTGATCGACGGGCTGCACGCACCGCAATCCGTGCTGCTCCTGGGTGGCACGTCGGACATCGGGCTGGCGATCGTCGCACGACTGGCCGACGGCGGACGGCTCCGGCGGGTGGTCCTGGCCGGGCGTCCGGGCCGGCGGCTGGACGAGGCCGCCGAGCAGGTCCGCGCCCACGGCGTGGACGACGTCGAGGTGGTCGACTTCGACGCCACCGCGCCGGCCGACCATGCCGAGGTCGCCGCCGCCGCGTTCGCCAAGGGCGACATCGACGTCACGGTCGTCGCTGCGGGCGTGCTGCCGGACCAGGCAGCGATGCTCGCCGACCCCGCGTCGTCGGTCGCGGTGTTGACCGCGAACTACGTCGGGCCGGTGTCGATGATGCTCTGGGTGGCGCAGCGCCTGCGCGAGCAGGGGCACGGCGTGCTCGTCGTGCTGTCGTCCGTCGCCGGCGAGCGGCCGCGGCGCAGCAACTTCGTGTACGGGTCGACGAAGGCCGGCCTCGACGCGGTCGCGACCGGGCTCGGGGACGAGCTGGCCGGCAGCGGTGCGTCCGTGCTCGTCGTGCGGCCCGGGTTCGTGCGCTCCCGGATGACGGCGGGCCTGGCCGCAGCGCCGCTCGCGACCGACCCGGCGGCGGTGGCCGACGCGGTCGCGGCCCAGCTCGGCCGTGGTACCCGGACCGTGTGGGTCCCCGGCCTGCTGCGCTGGGTCATGCTCGGCCTGCGGGTGCTGCCGCGTGCGGTGTTCCGCCGGCTCCCACTGTGACGATCAGGGCCGCCACCCGCGCCGACGTCCCGGCGGTCGCCGACCTGCACCGCCGCCACGACACCGCCTGGTTCGGCGCGCCGGAGACCGACGAGCGGGAGACGACGGAGCGGTTCGACCTGGTCGGCGACCTGTCGGTGAACACCCGGCTCGTGTCCGACGGCGACCGTCTCGTCGCCGCGGCTTGGCGGTTCTCGACGGAGGCGGGCCTGGTCGTCGACCCGGACGCCGACGCCCCCACCGTCCACGCCGACCTGCTGGGCTGGCTCGAGGGCGGACACGGCGAGCGCGTCTCGGTGCTCGACCGCGACACGGTGCTGCGCGACACCCTGGCCGGGCGGGGCTGGACCCACCGCCACTCGGTGTTCGACCTGCGCCGTGCCTTCGACGACGGCTGGTCACTGCCCGCACCGACGTGGGCCGACGGCGTGACGGTGCGCGACTACGCGCCGGACGACGCGGTGGCCCTGCACCGGCTGATCTACGACGACGCGCGTTTCGCCGACGAGCCCGGGCACGACCTGCGCCCGCTCGAGGAGTGGCAGCGGCTGTTCGTCATGGGCCGCTTGCCGCAGGAGCTACCGCTGCTCGCCTGTCGCGGGCCACGCATCGTGGGTACCGCGATCGGTCGCACCCACAGCGACGGCACGGGATGGATCAACCAGTTCGCGGTGGCCGGGAGCGAGCGAGGTCAGGGGATCGGCACGGCCGTGATGGCTGCCTACTTCGCCCGGCAGCGCGACGCCGGGGCCACTGCCGCCGGTCTGGCGGTCATGGCCACGAACCGTGACGCCCTGCGCCTGTACCGGTCCTTTGGGCTCGAGGTCGTGCGCGAGCACCTGCTGTTCGCACCTCCCCCTACCGACTCCGAAGGACCTGCAACACGCTGACGTCGAGCCGCGTCGAAGAGGATGTGGACCGGTTCGAGGACGTCGTGGCGGCAGAGCTCCCCGGGCTGCTGCGTTACGCGACCGCGCTCTCCGGCGACCCGCACCAGGCGCACGACATCGTGCAGGAGGTCCTGACCCGGGCGTACGTGCGCTGGGAAACCGTCGGGGGTGCGGACCGGCCGAACGCCTACCTGATGACCATGGTCACGAACGAGTTCCTGTCCTGGCGGCGACGGTGGCACACCCGCACGGTGGCGACCCTGGGACCCGACGTCATCGAACACTCGACACCGCCGGGACGCGACCACAGCGAGGACGTCGCCGAACGCGACGATCTCGACCGGCGCCTGGCGCGCCTGCCCCGCCGGCAGCAGGCCGCGCTCGTCCTGCGCTTCTACCAGGGCCTCGACTACGCCGAGTCCGCGCAGGTCCTCGGGTGCGCCGAGGGCACGGTGCGCTCGGCGGTCTCGCGCGGGCTGGCCACCCTGCGCCTCGAGGCCGGGCCGGTCGACCGCCGTGCCCCCGCTCCCCTGACCCGTACGGAGACGCCATGACCAGCGAGACGCTGCGCGACGTCCTGGAACGCCGCGCCCGACGCGCCGACCCGTCGGCCGCCGACGATCCAGCGGCGGTCGTCGCTGTGATCCGTGAACGCGCCGAGCACCGGCGCCGCACCCGCCGCAACGCCACCGCTGCAGCGGGCGGGGTGACCCTCGTCGCCGCGCTCGTCGTCGGTGCCGTGGTGCTGCCGTCGTCCGGGCACCGCCCCGGCAGCGCACCGGCCGGCGGCCCGGCCGCGACGTCGGTGTCGTCGTCACCCCAGGTGCGCTCGTCGGAAGCCGCCGCCGCCCGCTCGGCCGCGCAGGCCGCGGTGTCGGCCGCATCCTCGGCCGCGGCGGTCCGGTCACGGGCTGCCGCGTCGCTGAGCTCCGCGTCCACACCGGTTCGCAGCCTCGTCAAGGTGACGACCCCGAAGGCAGCCGCCGTGGCCGTCGGCCTCGTGCCTGAGGGTTGGCGCTACTCCGGGCACGCCGGCCCGAACACGTTCTACGCACCGACGTCCGCGACGCCGAGCAACAGCCCGGACTTCCCGTCGGTGATCGTGGTCGACGTGCACGACCGGGCCGGCACCCCCGACAGCGCGTACCCGCTGCGTGTCGACGGGCGCCGGGTGCGCTACGGCACGGACAGTGGCGTGACGATCGTGGCCGTCGTCGTCGACGCCACGACGGACCTGGACATTCAGTTGCCGGCGTCGGCCCCGGTGACGCGCAGCCAGGCCCTGCGCATAGCCGGGTCGGTTGTGCTGCGCAGCAAGGCCGAGAAGACGCACGGCTGAGCGGGCACGCCTCTGCGACGCGACCGACGGCACTACCTCACGGACGGACGGCCGAGCGGCGACGGGTCAGTGCGCGGCGTCGTGCCACGTCCGGCCGACGCCGACGGACACGTCCATCGGCACGTCCAGCTGGAAGGCCCCGCCCATCTGACGGCGCACCAGCTCCTCGACGGCCTCGCGCTCACCGGGCGCGATCTCGAGCACGAGTTCGTCGTGCACCTGCAGCAACAGCCGCGAGCGCAGGGCCGACTCGGACAGCTCGCGATGCACGCCCAGCATCGCCACCTTGATGATGTCGGCGGCGCTGCCCTGGATCGGGGCGTTCAGCGCGGCGCGCTCGGCCATCTCGCGCAGGTTGCGGTTGTCGCTGGTGAGGTTGGTCAGATAGCGACGGCGACCCATGATCGTCTCGGTGTAGCCCGACTGCCGGGCACCCTCGACGACCGAGTGCAGGTAGTCGCGCACCCCGCCGAAGCGGGTGAAGTAGGCGTCCATCTGGGCGCGGGCCTCGTCGGCGCCGATCTTGAGCTGCTTGGACAGCCCGAACGCCGACAGCCCGTAGGCCAGCCCGTAACTCATCGCCTTGATCCGGCGACGCATCTCCGGGTCGACCGCGTCGGTGGGGATGTCGAAGGCGCGCGACGCGACGAAGGTGTGCAGGTCCTCGCCGGTGTTGAACGCCTCCTTGAGGCCGGCGTCGTCGGACAGGTGCGCCATGATGCGCATCTCGATCTGGCTGTAGTCGGCGGTCATCAACGACTCGAAGCCCTCGCCGACCACGAAGGTCTCGCGGATGCGTCGGCCCTCGGCGGTCCGGACCGGGATGTTCTGCAGGTTCGGGTCGGTCGAGCTCAGCCGCCCGGTGGCCGCGACCGTCTGGTTGAACGTGGTGTGGATGCGCCCGTGCTCGTCGACCAGCGGCAGCAGCCCGTCGACGACGGACTTCAGCCGCGCGACCTCGCGGTGGCGCAGCAGCAGCTCCAGCACGGGGTGCTGGGTCTTGGCGTACAGGTCGGCCAGCGAGTCGGCGTCGGTGGTGTAGCCGGTCTTGATGCGCTTGGTCTTGGGCAGCTCGTACTGGTCGAACAGGATCTCCTGCAGCTGCTTCGGCGAGCCCAGGTTGAACTCGCGCCCGACCAGTTGGTGGGCGTCCTGCTCGACGGTCTTCACGTTGGCACCGAGCTCGGCCTGCAGGTCCAGCAGGGCGTCGGTGTCGGTGGCGATCCCCACCGCCTCCATGTCGGCGAGCACGTAGGCCAGCGGCAGCTCCATGGTGTGCAGGAGATCGAGCGCGTTGCTCGCGTCCAGCTCGGTGTCGAAGACGTCGGCGAGATCGCGGACGGCGCTGGCCCGCACGGCCTCGACCTCGGCGAGCGCGTTGTCGGACTCCTCGACGCCGCCGTCGAGGGTCAGCTGGCCGGACTCGCCGTCGAGCTCGTTGCTGCGCAGCTCGCGATGCAGGTAGCGCAGGGCCAGATCGGCGAGGTCGAAGGCGCGGGTGTCCGGACGCAGCAGGTAGGCGGCCAGCTGGGTGTCGTCGCTGACCCCGGCGAGCGACCAGCCGTGCTGACGCAGGGCCAGCAGCGGCCCCTTGACGTCGTGCACGGCCTTCGGCACGCCGGCGTCGGCGAGCCAGGACGCGAGCACCTTGTCGTCGTCGGGGCTGAGGGTCTCGGGGTCGATGAACGCCGCGGCGCCGTCGGCACCGGCCAGGCCGATGCCGGTGAGCGTGCCGACGCCGCGCCCCCACGTGCCGCGGAAGGAAACGCCGACGCGCCCGGCGCCACGGGCGTGCTCGTCGAGCCACTGGGCGATCTCGTCGACGGCCAGCCGCTCGACCGACACGTCGAAGCCCTCGTCGGCCTCGGGCGCGGCCGCTTCGACGGTGGCGAACAACCGCTCGCGCAGCACCCGGAACTGCAGGTCGTCGAACAGGCGGTGCACCTCGTCGCGGTCCCACTGCTGGCGGGCCAGGGCGTCGAGCTCGACGTCGAGCTGTACGTCGCGCACCAGCTCGGTCAGGCGGCGGTTCAGCGCGACGGACGCGACGTGCTCGCGCAGCGCGTCGCCGACCTTGCCCTTCACGGTGTCGACGCGCTCGATGAGCTCCTGGAGCGTGCCGTACTCGCGCACCCACTTGGCGGCGGTCTTCTCGCCGACCCCCGGGATACCGGGCAGGTTGTCGCTGGGGTCACCCCGCAGCGCGGCAAAGTCCGGGTACTGGGCCGGGGTGAGGTCGTATTTCGACTGGACCTCCTCCGGGGTGAAGCGGGTCATGTCGCTGACCCCGCGGCGCGGATAGAGGACCGTGACCTGGTCGGTGACCAGCTGCAGGGCGTCCCGGTCGCCGGTGCAGATCAGCACGTCCATGCCCGCCGCGGTGGCCCGCGTGGTGACGGTGGCGATGACGTCGTCGGCCTCGAAACCGTCGACCATCAGCGCCGGGATGCGCAGGGCCTCGAGGACCTCGCGGATGAGGGTGACCTGGCCCCGGAAATCATCGGGCGTCTCGCTGCGACCGGCTTTGTAGGCGGTGTAGACCTCGCTCCGGAACGTCTTGCGGGACACGTCGAAGGCCACCGCGACGTGGGTGGGTTCCTCGTCGCGCAGCAGGTTGATGAGCATCGAGGTGAAGCCGAACACGGCGTTGGTGGGCTGGCCGGTCGTGGTGGACATCTCGACCTCGCGCAGCGCGTAGAAGGCGCGGTAGGCGAGGGAGTGCCCGTCGAGCAGCAGCAGTCTGGGAGTTGGCGTGCTCGGGGTCTTGGTGGCCACGCCTCCACCCTAGGCGGCGCCTCCGACAGGCGTCAGGCCCCGCGGCTCGCCGCACGTGCGACCGCGGCGGGCCGGTGGCTGCGCGCGAGACGCGCACGGCGCAGCACCGCGGTACCGGCGCCGGCGTCGGTCATGCCGAGGCTGCGGCGCAGGGTGGTGGTCGGGGCCAGACGGTGCACGACCAGAGGCGCGAAACCGAGCCTGGCCAGGTACCGGTTGGCCTCCCGGGACCCGGCCGCGGCGGTCGCGAGGATGCGGTCGACACCCCGGTCCTCGGCGAGGTGCACGGCGCCGGCCAGCAGGGCCCGGCCCGTGCCGCGCCGACGTTGCCGCGGGGCGACGAGCAGGTGGGTGACGTGCAGGACGGGCGTCAGGTCGATGGCACCGATCTCGTCGCAGCGGGCGGCCAGCATGCCGACCACGACTTCGTCCTCGGCCACGGCGACGAGCAGCACGCGCTCCGGCTCGGCCAGGATCTGGTGCAGCCGCTCGGTGAGGTGCTCCTCGCTCGGGTCGGCCAGGGCCTTGCCGCTGAACACCCCGCTGCCGGTGTCGATCGCGCCGATCAGGCGGGTCAGGTCGGGCACATCGCTGGTTCCGGCCGGCCGTACCCGCACCACCGAACGCGTCACGACGTCTCCCTCCAGACGTTGCGTGCCTACCCACGGCGCCGTGCGCCGCACTGACTCTCCACCCGATGTAGGTGCAGGCGCAACCATAGAACGCGCATTCGGGACACGGCAGACCGGGTACCCGAGGTAGCGACGGCACGCCCCGGGCCGGGCCGCGCAGCCCCGGCGGGGCTAGGAGACCGCGATCTCCTCGCCGAGGTAGGCGGCCCGGATGCGGTCGTCGGCGAGCAGCTCGCGACCCGTGCCCTCGAGCACGATCTCGCCCGTCTCGAGCACGTACCCGCGATCGGCCAGCGCGAGGGCCTGGGCGGCGTTCTGCTCGACGAGCAGCACCGTCACCCCGCTGTCGTTGATCTCGCGGATGATCTCGAAGATCTGGGCCACGATCAGCGGCGCCAGGCCCATCGACGGCTCGTCGAGCAGGAGCAACCGCGGTTTGCCCATGATGGCCCGGCCGATGGCCAGCATCTGCTGCTCACCGCCGGACAGCGTGCCGGCCTGCTGGCGGAACCGCTCCCGCAGCCGCGGGAACATCGTCAGCACCCGTTCCATGTCGTCGGCGTCGACGGACTTGAAGCGGAACGCCCCCATGTCCAGGTTCTCGGCGACGGTCATCCGGGGGAAGACGTGGCGCCCCTCCGGGACGTGACAGACGCCCAGCTTGATCAGCTCGTGGGCAGGGATGCCGTCGATGCGCCGGCCCTCGAGGGTGATGCTGCCGAGCGCGGGCGACAGCATGCCCGACACGGTCTTCTGGGTGGTGGTCTTGCCGGCCCCGTTGGCCCCGAGCAGGGCCACGATCTCGCCGGTGTTGACCGTGAAGCTGATGCCCTTGAGCGCGGCGATGGCCCCGTACCGGACCTCGATGTCGTCGACCTCGAGCAGCGGCGTCGGTGCGGCCGATGCGTCCTTGGTGAGCGAGGGGGCGTCAGGCATCGTCGGCGTCCAGTTCGGCAGGGTGCTCGGCATGGTGCTCGGCAGGGTGCGCCGGGGCGTGGGTGTCGATGAGATGCAGCTCGGGCTGGTCACCCATGGTCTCGGCTGCCTCCTCGGTGCTGCTGCCGAGGTAGGCCGCGACCACGGCCGGGTCCTTCTGGATCTGCTGCGGCGTGCCCTCGGCGATCTTCTCCCCGAAGTTCAGGACGACGATCCGGTCGGCGACGGACATGACGAGCTTCATGTCGTGCTCGATGAGCAGCACGCTGATGTTGCGCTCGGTGTTGATCCGGGTGATGAGCTCGGCGAGTTCACGCTTCTCGACCGGGTTGGTACCGGCCGCCGGCTCGTCGAGCAGCAGCACTCCCGGGTCGGTCGCCAGCCCGCGCGCGATCTCGAGCCGCCGCTGCTCGCCGTAGGCCAACGAACCGGCGAGGTCGTTGGCACGCTGATCGAGGCCGACCTCCTTGAGCAGGGCATAGCCCTGCGCCGTGCTCTCGCGCTCCTCCCGACGCTGGCGGGGCAGGCCCAGCATGGCCGAGACGGGGCCCGACTTCTGTCTCGTCTCGAACGCCACCTTGACGTTCTCCAGCGCGGTCAGGGCCGGGAACAACCGGATGTTCTGGAACGTCCGGGCGACACCGAGGCGGTTGATGAGGTGCGTCTTCATGCCGATGACGCTCACGGCGGCAGCGCCCTCGCGGGCGGTCACGGTGATGCGTCCCTCCTGGGGGCTGTAGACCCCGGTGAGGGAGTTGAACAGCGAGGTCTTGCCCGCGCCGTTCGGCCCGATGACAGCGAGGATCTCGCCCCGGTACATCTGCGCCGACACGTCGTTGAGGCTGATCACGCCACCGAAGCGCAACGTGACGTGCTCGACGTCGAGGACGACGTCGCCACCCCGCACGGAGCCGTCCCGCACGGGGCCGTCCTGAACAGCGGTCATGTCACAGTCCTTCACTGGCCGGGACGGCGCGCGTCTCTGACCGTGGCGAGTCGTCGAGACCGTGCATCTCGATCTTCCGGCGACGTGCCGGGATCAGGCCCGCGGGGCGGAAGATCATCATGGCGATGACGACGGCACCGATCCACATCAGCTTGTCCTGCTGCGGCACCTGGTCCTGCAGGAAACGCGGCAGCCAGGTGAGCATGGCCGCGCCGGCCATGGCCCCCGACAGCGAGCCCATGCCGCCGAACACGACGTAGGCCACGATGAGGATCGAGTTGTTCAGGACGAAGTTGTCCGGCGTGAACGAGCCGATCTGCGTCGCGAAGAAGACACCGGCGATACCCGAGGTCGATGCCCCGATCGCGAAGGCCAGCAGCTTGGTCTGGGTGGTGTTGATGCCCATGGCCTGGGCCGCGACCTCGTCCTCGCGCACGGCGGCCCACGAGCGACCCAGGCGCGAGTTCTCGAGCCGGCGGAAGGCCAGCACGATCACGACGAAGATGACGAGCAGCAGGTACCAGTACTGCAGCTGCGCGAGACCCCACCGGATGTGCAGCGGCCCGATGTGGATGACCGGATTGGGCACGCCCGACGGCCCCTGGCTGCCCTTGGTGAAGCTGTCGGCGTTCACGGCGACGATGCGGATGATCTCGCCGAAGCCCAGCGTCACGATGGCCAGGTAGTCGCCACGTAGTCGTAGGGTCGGTGCGCCGAGCGCGAGCCCGGCGAGCAGACAGATGACGATCGCGAACGGGATCGCCCACAGCGGGCTGAGCTGCAGCCAGCTCGGCGGCTTGGCCGGCAGGGATCCGACGAGGTAGGCCGTCGTGTACGACCCGATGGCGTAGAAGGCGATGAAGCCGAGGTCGAGCAGACCGGCCCAGCCGACCACCACGTTCAGGCCCACGGCGAGCAGCATCGAGATGCCGATCTCGGACACCAGCACCTGCTGCCAGAACGGCGACGCGGTCGGCGGGTAGAACAACGCGGCGGCGATGGCGATGACGGCCACCGTGCGGGCGAAGTCCTTGCCGGACGGCTTGGGGCGCGCCAGCGCGTGCGCCGACCGTGGGACGTCGGTGTCGCCGCCGGAGGCGGTGGCGATCCGTTCGGCGACGTCGCTGGACATGGCCAGGGCGGTCTCACGCAGCCGGGGTCGCAGCGCGGCCTGCACTCCCCCGGCGCCCACGATGAACAGGGCGGCCGCGACCATCCAGCCGCCTGCGCCGAGGTTCTGCCAGGGGCCGGTGGCTCCGTCGAAGTGGTTGTTGTCGGCGCCGGTCTTGCTGATGTCGTAGAGCACGACCACGGTCATCACGGCACCGACCACGCCGATGACGCCGGTGAGCAGGCCCAGCGCCCGCTGCCGCAGGTACGCCGCCGCAGCGCCCAGCACGGCAGCGACGATCAGCAGCGTCCACCCGAGCCACTGCAGGTACATCAGCGAGAAGGAGGAGGCGAAACCGTCGAAGAAGTCGTAGGCGTCGGAGATGCGCAGGTTCTTGTCACCGGGCGAGAACCAGGTGCCGATGAGCAGGCCGAGCAGTCCGAGGATCGCGCCGAGCACGACCAGGGGCAGCCCCGGCCGGATCGAGGCGATGCGTTCGAGGGTGGCGCGGCCCGCCGCGATGTCGTCCTTGGACAGTGCGGTGGCCAGCATGGCGCTGACGATGACCGCGTAGCCGAGGATGACCGCCGCGTAGCCCAGCGAGTGGTCCGGGCCGCGCGAGGCGGCGGCGTTCGCGACGTCGCGGTGCGAGAGGTAGACGATGACGGCGGCCGCGACGCAGCCCGCGACGACCGCGAAGGCCAGCCAGCGCAAGCGCAGGATGATGGCGGCGCCACCGCCGACGACGAGCACCACGAACATCGTCCAGGCCAGCCAGGCGAAGAACGCGGTCGTCACCGGTGACAGCACGCCGCTGGCCGTCTCCGAGACGATGTCGGCGACGGCCGGGAACTTGCTGTTGCCGATCTGGTCGTTCCAGTGCATCAGAGCCTGGCCGGCCACCACGGCCAACGCCCCGGACACCAGCGGCCAGAAGCCCGGCCGGGTGACGTAGGGGACGAGGCGGGTCCGGAAGGTCAGGGCCAGGAAGATCAACACCCCGATGACCAGGAACACGACGATGCGCGGCTTGAGCACCGACTCGCGGAACCCGTAGCCGTAGTCGTTCTGCGAGCCCTCCTGGCTGCCGACCATCATGGCCAGCACGACGCCGCCGGCCAGGCACGCGACCAGCCGCTTGACCCACGGTGCGTTCAGTACCGACGTCCTCATGCCGCGCGTCCGATCCGCTCACCGAGCAGACCCGTCGGCCGGAACATCAGGACCAGGACCAGGACGACGAAGGCGACGACGTCCGTCCACTCGATCCCGATACCCGGGACGATCGGCACCATGTTCTCGACGATGCCGAGGACGAGCCCGCCGAGCATGGCACCGCGGATGTTGCCGATCCCGCCGAGCACCGCGGCGGCGAAGGCCTTCACGCCGGGCAGGAAGCCCATGTTGTAGCCGAAGTTGAAGTTGAGGCCGAACAGGAAGCCGGCCGCCCCGCCGAGCAGGCCGCCGATGACGAACGTGCGGGAGATCGTCTTGTCGATGTCGATGCCCATGAGCGCCGCGGTCGGGGCGTCCTCGGACACGGCCCGGATACCGCGACCCAACTTGGTGCGGTTCACCAGCGTGTCCAGGCCGACCATCATGACCAGCGCCGACCCGACGATGACCGCCTGCAGCACCTTGACCTGCGCGCCGTCGATGGTGAACAGCACGTTGTTCTGGTCGAAGAAGGGCGGGAACTGGTTGGTCGTCTGGCTGTTGAACACCTTGCCGGCCAGCGTCGACAGGAAGAACGAGGCGCCGATCGCGCTGATGAGGAACGCCAGCTTGGGCGCTCCGCGTTTACGCAGCGGTCGGTAGGCGACCCGTTCGAGCACCCACGCGACGGCCGCGGCGGCGACTGCGCCGGACACGACGCCGAGCAGGATCAGCAGCGGAACCGCCCAGGCCGCAGTGGCCTTGCCGTTGCCGACGACGGCGTGGATCACGAGGTAGCTGCCGAACGCCCCGGACATGAACACCTCGCTGTGCGCGAAGTTGATCAGTTGCAGCACGCCGTAGACCAGGGTGTAGCCGAGGGCGATCAGCGCGTACATCGAGCCGCGGGTGAGGCCCAGGACGAGGTAGTCGAAGAACGTCGTCATCGCTGGTGGGATGCCGTCCAATCTGGGTGGTGCGTCCGTCGTCGTCACGGCGGGAAGGTGCCGGTGACGCGTGCGGGGCGTCCCAGACCGAGATCTGGGACGCCCCTGAGCGGTCGAGCGTCGTCTCCGACTACTTCTGCTGGGTGATGTCTCCCAGCAGGTCGATCTTGCCGTTCTTCTGCTCGTACAGGTTGACGGTGGCCTGTGCGACCTCGCCGCTCTTCTGGAACTTCACCGTCGTCGTGATGCCCTGGTAGTTCAGGCCGTTCACGGCCGACTCGACCGACTGCCGGGTCGGCGTGCCGCTCTTGGCGGCCGTCGCGATCGCGGTGATCAGCGCGTTGGTCGCGTCGTAGGCCTCGGGCGAGTACGTCGACGGCGGGGTGTTGTACTTCGCCTGGTAGGCCTTGGTGAAGGCCGCCGCTGCCGGCGCCGTGACTGCGTCGAGGCAGCCACAGGCGAAGTAGTAGCCGTTGCCGGCCGAGCCTGCGGTGCTGGTGAAGATCGAGGACTTGCCACCGTTGCCGGAGATCTCGAAGCCCGTGTAGCTGACCGCCTTCAGCGCCTTGGCCAGCAGGCCGGCCTGCGCGTCGTACCCGGCGTAGTACATGGCCTGGTCACCGGAGGACTTGACGGTCTGGGCGATCGCGCTGTAGTCGGAGGTCGGGGCGATGCCCTGGCTGCTGACCTTGACGCCCTTCTTCTTCAGCTCGGCACGGACGACGTCGCCGACGCCGGCGCCGTACGTCGACTTGTCGTCGACCACGAAGACGGTCTTGAACTTCTTGGCGAGGTAGTCGGCGGTGGCCAGACCCTCGACGCCGTCCGTCGGGACGATGCGGTGGAACGTCGTGTACCCGGACTTGGTCAGGGTCTCGTTGGTGGCCGACGGGCTGATCAGCGCCATGCTGGCCTGCGCGTACTTGGCGCCCGTGGCCGTGGTGGGCCCGGAGAAGGCGGGGCCGACCACGCCGAGGACGCTCGCGTCCTGGATGAGCTTCGCGGCCGCGGCCGGGGCCTGGTTGTTGGTTCCGCCGTCGTCGGACGGCTCGCCGGCGATCTTGAAGTTGTACTTGCCGGAGGAGTTGGCCTGCTGGATCGCGAGGTTGAACGCGTTCACCTCGTTGATGCCCAGCTGCTTGTTGTCGCCGGACAGCGCGCCCTGGAAACCGATCTTGTAGGTCTTGCCGCTGGTGGCTCCGCCACCGCCGGCGGCCGAGCTGCTCGAACCGCCACCGCCGCCGAGGCCGCCGCTCTTCTTGCTGCCGCCGCCGCTGCTGCCGCAGCCGGTGAGGGCGAGGGCACCTGCTGCTGCCAACGCCACTGCCGAGGTCATTACGCGAGATCGCACTGCTGTGCCTCCTGTGAGGGCATGTAAGGGGCCATCGACCGTCGTGTCTTGACGGCGATCGGTTGGGCGGACGTTAGCCGATCGGATGCCCCGTTGGTACCGGCGCCACGAGCTCGGCCGGGGTCGTAACCAAATCTCCATCGAGTAGCGGGTCGATATGTCCGTTCTACCGGTCGGTAGCCACAGCGGTTTCTGCGTCACCGCTCAGGACGAGCTCGGCGACGGCCCGCATCGAGGTGCGGTTGTCCATGGCGGCGCGCTGGATCCAGCGGAACGCCTCGGGCTCGCTCAGCGCGTGCTCGGTCATCAGGGCCCCCTTCGCCCGCTCGATGAGCTTGCGGGCCTCGAGCCGTTCCCGCAGGCCGGTGACCTCGGACTCCAGGGCCCGCATCTCCGCGAAGCGGGTCGTCGCCATCTCGATGGCGGGCAGCAGGTCACGCTTCTGGAAGGGCTTCACCAGGTAGGCCATCGCGCCGGCGTCCCGCGCCCGCTCGACGAGATCGCGCTGGCTGAAGGCGGTCAGCATGACGACCGGGGCGATCCGGGCGTCGGTGATCTGGGCAGCCGCGGCGATGCCGTCCATCTTCGGCATCTTCACATCACAGATGACGAGGTCGGGACCGAGGTCCTGGGCCAGTGCGACCGCCTGCTCGCCGTCGGCCGCCTCGCCCACGACGTCGAAACCCTCTTCTTCGAGCATCTCGCGCAGATCGAGCCGGATGAGCGCCTCGTCCTCGGCGATGAGGACTCGCATCGGCGCCGACGCGGGTGGAGTGGCTGATGGTGCGGAGGCCACGGTCGTCCCTCTCGGTTCGTCTTTGAACGAGTCATCAGCCTAGACCGGCTAAGATTTCCAACGCGTGACGCCCCTGTGATGGAACGGGAGACATGGTGCCCTCAAAAGGCACTGCCGAAAGGCGTGTGGGTTCGAATCCCACCGGGGGCACCAGCACCAATCCGCCTTCCCGCCCGTCGTGGTCGCTGACAGGCCTGAACGCGCGACCACACCGGGCGGGAAGCGGCAACGCCGACGACGGGTCAGCCGCGGACGCGGATCAGGCCCTCCTGCACGACGCTGCACACGAGCGTCCCGTCCTGGCGGTGGAAGCGTCCGGTGGCCAGCGCCCGGCCGCCCGACGCCGACGGTGACTTCATCGTGTACAGCAGCCACTCGTCGGCCCGGAAGGTGCGCTCGAACCACATCGCGTGGTCCAGCGAGGCCATCATGACCGTGCCCTGGTTGGCCAGTCCCTGCCGGGCCAGCGCGGCGTCGAGCAACGTCATGTCCGAGGCGAAGGTGAGTACGCAGACGTGGAGCAGCGGGTCGTCGGGCAGCTTTCCGTCGGCTCGCATCCACACCCGCGACACCCCGTCGTTCGGTCCCACCCCGTCGCGCTCCCAGGGCGCGGCGTCGACGTAACGCACGTCGATGGGGCGCGGGCGGTCGCGCCAGTAGTGCTCCGCGCGGGGGTCGGCGCGGTACCGCTCGGTGAAGGTCGGCAGCGTCGTCGGCTCGGGTGCGGCCGGCATGTCGCTCTGGTGGTCCAGCCCGTCCTGCGCCAGCTGGAAGGACGCCGAGAGCGTGAAGATCGCTTTGCCCCTCTGGACCGCGGTCACCCGACGTACCGAGAACGACCGTCCGTCGCGGACGCGGTCGACCTCGTACACGATCGGCATCGTCGGGTCGCCGGCCCGGATGAAGTAGGAGTGCAGCGAGTGCACGAGACGGTCGGGCTCGACGCTGCGGCCGGCCGCGACGAGCGCCTGCCCAGCGACCTGGCCGCCGAACACCCGCTGCGAGCGCACCTGCGGGCTGCCGCCGCGGTAGATGTCGACCTCGATGCGTTCCAGGTCGAGCAGGTCGACCAGGCCGTCGACGGCGGCCTGGCCGGCGAGTGCAGGGGCGTCCGGCGGGTCCGGTGCCTCAGCCATGCCGCAGGACGTCGCCGATGTGGTGCACCCGGATCGTGTTGGTGGCCCCGGGGGTGTTGGGCGGGGTGCCGGCGACGACGATGACCAGGTCGTGCGGGTGGCAGACGCCGCGGTTCAGCAGCGCGGAGTCGACCTGGCGCACCATGTCGTCGGTGGTGTTGACGCTCCAGACCAGGTGAGCCTCGGCTCCCCAGACCAGCGCCATCTGGCGCTGCACCGTCTCGATCGGGGTGAAGACCAGCAGGCGTTGGCGGGGCTGCAGCCGGGACAGCCGGCGCGCGGTGTCGCCGGTCTGGGTGAACGCGACGAGGGCCACGGCACCGAGCGCGTCGCCGATGTCCTTGGCCGCCTTGACGAGCGCGCCGCCCGACGTGCGAGGGGTGTGCCGGAGGCCGCGGACGTCGGTGCCCGACTCCTCGACGGAACGGATGATGCGGCTCATCGTGGCCACGGCCTGCACCGGGTACTTGCCGACGCTGGTCTCGCCGGACAGCATCACCGCGTCGGCGCCGTCGATGACCGCGTTCGCGACGTCCGACGCCTCGGCCCGCGTCGGGCGCGAGTGCGTGATCATCGACTCCAGCATCTGGGTGGCGACGATGACGGGCTTGGCGTTGTCGCGGCCGATCTGGACGCAGCGCTTCTGCACCATCGGCACCTCTTCGAGGGGCATCTCGACACCGAGGTCGCCGCGGGCGACCATCATGCCGTCGAAGGCCAGCGCGATCTCCTCGAGCCGCTCGACGGCCTCGGGCTTCTCGATCTTGGCGATGACCGGCACGCGGACGCCGACGGCATCCATGACCCGGTGGACGAGCTTGACGTCCTCGGGGTTGCGCACGAACGACAGCGCCACGAAGTCGACGCCCAGCGACAGCGCGAACTCGAGGTCGGCCGCGTCCTTCTCGGACATGGCCGGGACGCTGACGTCCACCCCGGGCAGCGACAGCCCCTTGTTGTCGCTGACCACGCCGCCCTCGGTGACGTCGCAGACGACGTCGGTGCCGTCCTCGACCTCGACGGCGATCAGGGCGACGTTGCCGTCGTCGACGAGCAGCCGGTCACCGGGGCGGACGTCCTCGGCCAGGTTCGTGTAGGTCGTCGAGACCCGGTCGTGGGTGCCGACGACGTCCTCGACCGTGATGCGCACCCGCTCGCCGGTGGCCCAGAGCACCGGGCCCTCGGCGAAGCGGCCGAGGCGGATCTTGGGCCCCTGCAGGTCGGCCAGGACCGCCAGGTTGCGGCCGGCGGCCTTGGCCGCGGCCCGCACCTCGTGGAAGCGGCGGCCGTGGTCGGTGTGGTCACCGTGGCTGAAGTTCAGGCGGGCGACGTCCATCCCGGCCTCGACCAGCGCCCGGGCGCGCTCCGGCGTGTCCGTGGCCGGACCGAGGGTGCAGACGATCTTGGCGTGGCGGTTCACGAGCGAGCTCTGCGAGCAAGCGAACGGGGAGCTTGGCCGTCGGCGGCCGGAGCGAAGCGGAGGTCGGTCACCACTCCAGCGTAGGGCGACCCAGGTCACAGGGTCGAGCCGCCGCCTGCGTCACTGCTTGTCGGTCAGCTGCGGGCGGCGGCCATGACCGCGGTGTCGACGTCCTCGCCGGCCTCCTCGGCACGCCTCGTGGCGTCGAGCACGCGCTGGAAGTCCCGCGGCACGATGACGGAGAACCGGCCACGGGCCGCGCCCCAGTCCGCCAGCAGCGCCGCCCCGACCGCGGAGTCGGTGTACGCGACGTGCGCCTCGACCACCGTGCGCAGCGCGTCGGCCTCGTCCGGGCCCAGGTCGGCCAGCGCCCGGACGTCGACCAGCTCGGCGTTGACGAGCGACTCGTCGAGGTCGAGCACGAAGGCGTAGCCGCCGGACATCCCGGCCCCGAGGTTGCGCCCCACGCGGCCCAGGACGACGGCGGTGCCGCCGGTCATGTACTCCAGCGCGTGGTCGCCCACCCCCTCGGCCACGACGGTGGCGCCGGAGTTGCGCACGCAGAAGCGCTCGCCGACCACCCCGCGCAGGTAGATCTCGCCGGCGGTGGCCCCGTAGGCGATGACGTTGCCGGCGATCACGTTGTCCTCGGCCACGAACGTGGCCCGCTCGTCGGGACGCACGGACAGCACCCCGCCCGACAGACCCTTGCCGGCGTAGTCGTTGGTGTCGCCCAGCAGCCGCAGGGTGATGCCCCGGGGCACGAACGCGCCTAACGACTGCCCGCCCGACCCGCGGAAGGTGACGTCGATCGTGCCCGCCGGCAGGCCGTCGGCGCCGTAGCGCCTCGTGACCAGCGAGCCGAGCATGGTGCCGACCGTGCGGTTGACGTTGCGTACCGGCAGCTCCAGCGTCACCGGCGACGCGTCGAGCAGGGCGCCCTCGCACAACTGGATCAGCGTGTTGTCAAGCGCGGCCTCCAACGCGTGGTCCTGCTCGCGGGACGCGGTGAGCGATTGGCCGTAGGGGTTCTGCGGCTCGGCCAGGATCGGCCCCAGATCGAGCCCGTCGGCCTTCCAGTGCTCGATCGCGCGCGATGTGTCGAGCGACCCCACCTGTCCGATCGCCTCCTGCAGGGTGCGGAAGCCCAGCGACGCCAGCAGCTCTCGCACCTGCTCGGCGATGAAGGTGAAGAACGTCTCGACGAACTCCGGTGTGCCGGTGAACCGCTCGCGCAGCAGCGGGTTCTGCGTCGCCACTCCCACCGGACAGGTGTCGAGGTGGCAGACCCGCATCATGATGCAACCGGACACGATGAGCGGTGCGGTCGCGAACCCGTACTCCTCGGCGCCGAGCAGCGCAGCGACGACGACGTCGCGGCCGGTCTTCATCGCCCCGTCGACCTGCACCGAGATGCGGTCGCGCAGGCCGTTCAGCAGCAGCGTCTGCTGGGTGTCGGCCAGGCCGAGCTCCCACGGCAGGCCGGCGTGCTTGAGCGACGTCATCGGGGCGGCACCCGTACCGCCGTCGTGACCGGAGATGAGCACGACGTCGGCGTGCGCCTTGGACACGCCGGCGGCCACGGTGCCGACGCCGGCCTCGCTGACCAGCTTGACGTGCACCCGCGCCTGAGGGTTGGCGTTCTTGAGGTCGTGGATCAGCTGCGCGAGGTCCTCGATCGAGTAGATGTCGTGGTGCGGCGGCGGCGAGATGAGCCCGACGCCGGGCGTCGAGTGCCGCGTCCGCGCGATCCACGGGTAGACCTTGTAGCCCGGCAGCTGGCCGCCCTCGCCCGGCTTCGCGCCCTGGGCGACCTTGATCTGGATGTCGTCGGCGTTGACGAGGTAGTGGCTCGTCACCCCGAACCGGCCCGACGCCACCTGCTTGACCGCCGAGCGCCGCAGGTCGCCGTTGTCGTCGGCGGTGAACCGGCGCTCGTCCTCACCGCCCTCGCCGCAGTTCGAGCGGCCGCCGAGCCGGTTCATGGCGATGGCCAGCGTCTCGTGGGCCTCGGCCGAGATCGACCCGTAGCTCATCGCGCCGGTGGCGAAACGCTTGACGATCTCGGACACCGGCTCGACCTCGTCGATCGGCACCGCCGGTCGCAGATCGGTGCGCAGTTCGAACAGCCCGCGCAGCGTGCCGCCGTCGCGGTTCATCGCCTCGATCTTCTCGGTGTACTCGCGGAACACCTCGTACCGGCGACCACGGGTGGCGTGCTGCAGCAGGAACACCGTCTCGGGGTTGAACAGGTGCAGCTCGCCCTCGCGCCGCCACTGGTACTCGCCGCCCACCTCGAGACGGCGGTGCGCCCGGGAGGTGGCGATGAGCGGGAACGCCAGGGTGTGCCGTGCCTCGACCTCGTCGGCCAGGGTCCGCAGCCCGACGCCGCCCAGACGGGACGGCGTGCCGCCGAAGTACTCGTCGACGAGCGCCTGGTCGAGGCCGAACGCCTCGAACACCTGCGCGCCGGTGTAGGACGCGATCGTCGAGATGCCCATCTTCGACATCACCTTGAGCACGCCCTTGGACAGCGCCTTGACGTAGTTGCGGATCGACGCCGCGGCGTCGCCGCCCGCGACCGCGCCCGTGGCGATCAGGTCGTCGATGGTCTCGAAGGCCAGGTAGGGGTTGACGGCCGCCGCGCCGTAGCCGATGAGCAGCGCGACGTGGTGGACCTCGCGGGCCTCACCGGTCTCGACGACGAGCCCGACCTGGGTGCGCTGGCCGGTGCGGACGAGGTGCTGGTGCACGGCCGAGGTCAACAGCAGAGACGGGATCGGCGCGTGGTCGGGGTCGCAGTCACGGTCGCTGAGGATGAGGATGCGCGCGCCGGCCTCGACCGCCGCGGACGACTCGCGCCGCACCCGCTCGAGCGCGGCGGCCAGCGCTTCTCCCCCGCCGTGCACGCGGTACCGTCCGTCGATGAGCTGGCACTGGAAGCCCGGCATGTCGCCGTCGGCGTCGATGTGCCAGATCTTGGCCAGTTCCTCGTTGTCCAGCACCGGGCGAGGCAGCACGATCTGACGACACGACGCCGGCCCCGGGTCGAGCAGGTTGCGTTCGGGGCCGATGCCCGCCGACAGCGAGGTGACCAGCTCCTCGCGGATCGCGTCCAGCGGCGGGTTGGTGACCTGTGCGAACAGCTCGGTGAAGTAGTCGAAGAGCATGCGGGGACGCTTCGACAGCACGGCCACCGGGGTGTCGCTGCCCATCGAGCCGATCGGCTCGACGCCGCCCGCGGCCATCGGGGCGATGAGGACGCGCAGCTCCTCCTCGGTGTAGCCGAAGATCTGCTGACGGCGGGCCACCGATTCGTGGGTGAACACGACGTGCTCGCGGGCCGGCAGGTCGGCCAGCGCGACGATGCCGGCGTGCAGCCACTCGTCGTAGGGGTGCTCCGCGGCCAGCTCGGCCTTGAACTCCTCGTCGGAGCGGATGACGCCGCGCCCGGTGTCGACGAGGAACATCCGGCCCGGCTGCAGACGGCCCTTGGCGACGACGGTGGCCGGGTCGATGTCGAGCACGCCGGACTCGCTGCCGAGCACGACCAGCCCGTCCGAGGTCTGCCACCAGCGACCGGGGCGCAGGCCGTTGCGGTCCAGGACGGCACCGATCACGGTGCCGTCGGTGAAGTTGACGCACGCCGGGCCGTCCCACGCCTCCATGAGATAGGAGTGGAACTCGTAGAACGCGCGACGGTCGGCGTCCATGGCCGGGTTGTTCTCCCACGCCTCCGGGATCATCATCAGCACCGCGTGCGGCAGGCTGCGACCACCGAGGTGCAGCAGCTCCACGACCTCGTCGAAGGTCGCCGAGTCGCTGGCGTCGGGCGTGCAGATCGGGAACAGCCGCTTGAGCTCACCCGGGATGAGGTCGGATTCCAGCAACGCCTCGCGGGTGCGCATCCAGTTTCGGTTGCCGCGGATGGTGTTGATCTCGCCGTTGTGGGCGATGTAGCGGAACGGGTGCGCGAGCGGCCACGACGGGAACGTGTTCGTCGAGAAGCGCGAGTGCACCAGGCCGATGGCGCTCTCGAAGCGCGGGTCGGCGAGATCGGGGAACACCTCGCCGAGCTGGTCGGTGGTGAGCATGCCCTTGTAGACCAGGGTGCGCGTCGACAGCGACGGGAAGTACAGCTCCAGCCGGTTCTCCCGCGCCCGCCGCTCGCTCACCTTGCGCAGCGCGAAGGCCCGCCGCTCGAGCGCCAACCCCGACTCGCCGTCGGCCCCGCCGAGGAACAGCTGACGGAACCGCGGCATGACGCCGAGCGCAGTCGGTCCGAGCTCGTCGGTGACGACCGGGACGTCGCGCCAGCCCAGCACCACGAGGCCCTCGTCGGCCGCCACGGCCTCGACGAGCTCGACGACCGCGTCGGCCTGCTCGTCGTCGCGGGGCAGGAACGCGGTGCCGACGGCGTACGCGCCGGCCTCCGGCAGCTCGAACCCGGTGACCGCGCGCAGGAACCGGTCGGGCACCTGCACGGTCATGCCTGCCCCGTCGCCCGACGACGGCTCGGCGCCGGCGGCACCCCGGTGGTCGAGGTTGTGCAGGGCCGCGAGGGCCTGCGACACGATGCGGTGGCTGGGCCGGCCGTGCAGGTCGGCGACGAAGGCGACGCCGCACGCGTCGTGCTCGAAGGCCGGGTCGTACAGACCCTGCGCGGGCGGCACGGCCGAGAACGGCAGACGGCCCGTCGGCTCAACAGTCATTCGGTTCCTGTCCGGGTCTGGGACTGGGGTGGGACAGCGTCGGCCCGCACAGCGCGCTTCAGGTTACCGGCAGGTTTCACCCGGTTCGTAGCCGATTCCGTGTGACGAAGTTCGCCCCGGCCCGCGACCCCGGAAATGCTGGGCGTCAGCCGCTCCAGGCCTGGCGCAGCTGGTCCTCGAGCTGCGCCCGGTGACCCGGGTCGACCAGGGCGCCGTCGCCGTCGGTGACGTAGAAGGCGTCCACGACGACCCCGGCCACCGACGAGACGCGGGCGGAGCGGACGTCCAGCCCGGCCCGTTCCAGGGCCCGGGTGATCCGGGACAGCAGCCCGATCTCGTCCTCGCCGCGGAACTCGACGACGGTGGCGTCGGCCGAGTCGTCGAACCAGTGCACGGTCATCCGCAACGGCACACCCTCGGGGCGGCGGGAGTACGTGCGGGCCTTCTCGCGCAGTTTCTCGTCCAGCCCCAGCTCGCCGCGCAGTGCGCGGGCCAGGTCGTTGCGGACGAGGACGGGCTCGGGCATCTTGCCGAACCGGGGCGACACGACGAACCGGTTGACCGCCATACCGGCGTGGGTGCGGATCGAGGCCTCGCGGATGTCCAGCGCGTGCAGGGCGAGCACCCCTGCGGTCCGGTAGAGCGCGCCGGCGTCGTCGGTGGTCGCGACCACGACCTCGTTGGGGCGGAGCACCACGGCGAGGTCGCCGGTCTCGGCGAGCGCGCGCCGTTCGTCGTCCAGCGGCGGGACGGTGGCGACCTTCCGGCCGCCGATCGAGGCCTGTACCCGCCGTACGAGGTCGGCGACGAGCTGACCCTTCCAGTCGCTCCACGCGGCGGGGCCGGTGGCGCGGGCGTCGGCGACGGTGAGCACGTGCAGCAGGGCGAGCAGTTCGAGCGACCCGCCGACGAGGTCGCGGACGATGCTGACCGTCATCGGGTCGTCGAGGTCGCGGCGCGTGGCCGTGTTGGGTAGCAGCAGGTGGTGGTGCACGAGGTCCTCGACGACCTGCACGTCGTCGGCGGCGAAGCCCATCCGTTCGACTATCGCGCGCGCGATGGCCGCACCCTTCACCGAGTGGTCACCACCCGGGTCGCCCTTGCCGATGTCGTGCAGCAGGGCGCCGACGAGCAACAGGTCCCGGCGCTCGACGTCCCCGTCGTCGGCGGCGGCCGCCGACGCCGTCTCGAGCAGGTGCCGGTCGACGGTGAACCGGTGGACGGGGTTGTGCTGGGCGCGGCAGCGCACCGAGTCCCACTCGGGCACGAGCGCGGCCAGCAGCCCGGCCTGGTCCAGGGACTCGAGCACGGCGGTACCCGGCTGGCCCGCGCCGAGGACGGCCAGGAAGTCGGTGCGCACCGCCTCGGGCCACGGCGTCGGCACCGGGCCGGACTCGCTGGCCAGGCGCTCCAGCGCGAACGGGGCGATGGGCAGGTCGTGCTCCGCGGCGACCCGCGCCACCCGGGTGACGAGCCCGGGGTCGGCCCACGGGTCGGCGTCGCGGGCCAGCACGATCTCGCCGTTGTGCGAGACCACGTCGCGAGCCAGACCGATCCGCTCGGCGCCCTGGCGCGAGCCGAACGGCCAGCGACGCGAGGTCCGGGCCTGCTGGCCGGCCACCCGCCGCCACGCGACGTCGAGCTCGTGGGCGATGCTGCGCGCCGCCTCGTTCACGCGGCGCAGCAGGACGTCCCGCGGCTCGTCGGGGTCGCCGTTCTCGGCGTGCAGGCCGAGCGCAGCGGCCACGCCGTCGTGCTCCTGCTGGCGCAGCACGTCGTCGGCGCGGCCGGTCTGGCGTTGCAGCTCGCCGCGGACGTCGAGCAGCAGCGGGTAGGCCTCACGGACCCACACCGGGTAGTCGACGAGCTGGGCGGCGGCCAGCGCGTGCAGCGCCTGGGCGTCCCGCAGGCCGCCGCGTGAGTCCTTGAGGTTGGGTTCGAGCAGGAACGCGGCCTCGCCGGCCACCGCCCATCGGGCCCGTGACGTCTCGCGCATCTCGTCGAGGCGTTTGGCGGCGCTGGAGCGCCAGATGTCGAGCACACCGCTGCGCACCGCACCCGTGAGCCCGGCGTCGCCGGCCACGTGCCGGATGTCGAGCAGCCCCAGCATGGCCTTGAGGTCGTCCTTCGCCACGGACAGGGCCTGGTCGGGGGTGCGGACGGAGTGGTCGAGGCTGATGCCGCTGTCCCAGATCGGGTACCAGACGGAGTCGGCGATCTCGGTCAGCGCTGGATTCTTGCCCTCGTACAGCAGCACGAGGTCGAGGTCGGAGTACGGCGCCGGCTCGCGCCGCCCGAGCCCGCCGACGGCGACGAGCGCGACACCGTCCAAATCGTGGCCGTTGCCGAGCAGCAGGTCCTGCAACCAGGCGTCGTAGGCCGCGGCCAGTTCGGTACGCAACGGCGCACCGACGAGTCCGGGCCGGCGCAGTACGCCGGCCCGGACCTCGCTCAGTGACTGTCGCTCAGAGTGCGTCGGCGTCGCGTTCACCCGTCCGGACCCGGATCAGCGTGGCGACGTCGGACACCCAGACCTTGCCGTCACCGATCTTGCCGGTGCGGGCGGCCTCGACGATGGCGGCGACCAGCTTGTCGACGTCGGAGTCGGAGCAGATGAGCTCGATGCGCACCTTGGGCACGAAGTCGACGGTGTACTCGGCGCCGCGGTAGACCTCGGTGTGGCCGCGCTGGCGGCCGAAGCCCTGGACCTCGCTGACTGTCAGCCCCTGCACCCCGAGCACCTCGAGGGCGGCTTTGACGTCGTCGAGCTTGAACGGCTTGACGACCGCGGTGATCTGCTTCATGACGTCAGACTCCCTTGCCGGTCGGGACGGGTCCGGCCGCCATGCCGGTGAGCACGCCGCCGCCGATGCTGGACGACGTGCTGTAGGCGGACTCGGCGTGTTCGGTCTCGTCGATGCCGGTGATCTCGTCCTCCTCGGAGATGCGGAAGCCGCCCAGCTTCTTGATGATCGTGCCCAGAACGTAGGACACGATGAAGGAATAGGCGAACACGGACAGCGCCGCGATGACCTGGACCAGCAGCAGCTTGCCACCGCCACCGTAGAACAGGCCGCGCTTGGCCTCGACGAAGCCGGCCAGGCCGCCGTGGTCGAAGCCGAAGAACCCGATCAGGATGGTGCCGGTGAGGCCGCCGACGAGGTGCACGCCCACGACGTCGAGCGAGTCGTCGAAGCCGAGCCGGTACTTCAGCCCGACGGCGACGGCGCAGAGCATGCCGGCGATCAGGCCGATGGCGAGCCCGCCGATCGGGCTCACGTACCCGCAGGCCGGGGTGATGGCGACCAGGCCGGCCACCGCGCCGGAGGCGGCGCCGACCGTGGTGGGCTTGCCGTCGCGCAGCTGCTCGACGATCAGCCAGCCGAGCACCGCGGTCGCGGTCGCGGCGGTCGTGGTGGTGAACGCGAGGCCGGCGGTGCCGTCCGCCGCGCCCTCGGAGCCGGCGTTGAACCCGTACCACCCGAACCACAGCAGGGACGCGCCGAGCAGCACGAACGGGACGTTGTGCGGCTTCATCGGGTCACGACGCCACCCGACCCGCTTGCCCGACACCAGACACAGGGCGAGCGCCGCGGCGCCGGCGTTGATGTGCACCGCGGTGCCACCGGCGAAGTCCTCTGCGCGCAGCTTGTTCAGGATCCAACCCGAGCCGAAGACCCAGTTGGCGACGGGGAAGTACACGATCGTCACCCAGAGGACGACGAAGGTGACCCAACCCCAGAACTTGGTGCGGTCGGCGATCGCGCCGGAGGCCAGCGCCGGGGTGATCACCGCGAACATCAGTTGGAACATCGCGAACACCAGCACCGGCACGCCGACGGCGTTGTTCGAGCTGATGACCGCGGTCGGGTTGCCCAGCCCCGCGAGGTTCGACGTCCAACCGATGAACCCGCCGAAGGTCTTGCCGGTGGTGTCGCCCCAGCGGGTCTGGCCGAACACCGCCGAGTACCCGTAGAAGATCCACAGCGGGGTCACCACCGCGAGGCACACAAAGTTCATCATCAGCATGTTCAGCACGCTCTTCGAGCGGACGAGGCCGCCGTAGAAGAACGCGAGGCCGGGCGTCATGAGCATGACCAGCGCCGCCGAACCGATGATCCACGCGGTGTTGCCGGAATCCAGCTTCGGCGCCGCGGCTACCGCCAGGGTCAAAGACACGAAAGGGCTCCCCCAAACTCGATCGGTGCGCACCACCAGGGGGTGCGCGCTTGGCCGCTAGAGTTTCGGCACCAGGTTTCGTGAACCCCTCAGCCGTGTTTCACGCGTGTAACCGACACCGGGCGGGGCGCGGCGCGAGGGCGGCGGGCGATCGGAGGGTGTCGTGACCGGCCTCACCAGGACGACAGCGCAGGCGCGGGCGGCGCAGCTCCGGGTCAGCGGCTATGCAGTGGCGCTCGACCTGCGTGAGGGCGGCGACTATTTCACCTCTGTTACCAATATCCGGTTTGTCGCCCACCCCGGCGACCGGGGTGCAGGGCCCGTCGACACGTTCGCCGACGTGCGGCCGAGCAGCCTGCGCGCCGTGCGCCTCAACGGGCGTGACCTCGACACCGACGCCTGCTTCGACGGGGCCACGGGCCGCGTGACGTTCGTGCCGGACGCGGGCGAGAACGAGCTGGTGGTCGACGCCGTGATGGCGTACTCGGGCGACGGCGAGGGGCTGCACCGGCACGTCGACCCGGCCGACGGTCGCACCTATCTCTACGCGATGTCCTTCCTCGACGCCGCGCCGCGCTGGTTCGCCTGCTTCGACCAGCCCGACCTGAAGGCTCCCGTCGAGCTGGACGTGCGGTGCCCGGACGAGTGGCGCGTCGCCGGCAACGGGCCGGCCACCGAGCTGGAGCCCGGCCGGTGGCAGGTGGCGGCCACCGGGCCGCTGGCCACCTACTTCACGACGCTCGTCGCCGGGCCGTACCACGAGGTACGCGACGGCCACGACGGAACGGTGCTGGTGCTACACGTCCGGCAGTCGCTGGCCGAGCACCTCGACCGTCAGGCCGAGCGCCTGTTCGCGCACACCAAGCACTGCCTGGACGAGCTGAACGGGCTGTTCGGCGTGCGCTACCCGTGGGGCGAGTACCACCAGGCCTTCGTGCCGGACTTCAACGCCGGCGCGATGGAGAACCCGGGATGCGTGACGCTGCGCGACCAGATGATCTTCCGGTCCCGGGCGACGGACGCCGAGCTGGCCGACCGCGACGTCACCATCGCACACGAGATGGCGCACATGTGGTTCGGCGACCTCGTGACCATGCGGTGGTGGGACGACCTGTGGCTCAACGAGTCCTTCGCCGAGTACCTCGGCCACCGCGTGTGCGGCGAGCAGACGTGGCCCGCGTTCGGCATCGAGCGCAAGTCGTGGGGGTATGCCGCCGACCGCCGCCCGTCGACGCACCCCGTGGCGGGCAACGCCGCCGCCGACACCGAGGAGGCTCTCGGGGCGTTCGACGGCATCTCCTACGCCAAGGGCGCGTCCGTGCTGCGCCAGCTGGCCACCCGCCTGGGTGACGACCTGTTCCTGACCGGGCTGCGCGGCTACGTCGCCGCCCACGCGAACGGCAACGCCGAGTTCGCCGACCTGATCGCGGCGTGGAACGCGGCCGGCGCCCAGGACCTCGACGCGTGGGCCCGCGACTGGCTGCGCACGTCCGGGCTCGACACCCTCGCCGTCGAGGGCGACACGGTCGTGCGGACCTCCGTCGACGGCGCGCGCCGGCCGCACGCCGTCGCGGTGGCCCGGTTCGACGGCCGCGGGGCCGAGGCCGAGCGGCACGACGTCGTTGTCGACGCCGACCGCGTCCCCCTGGCCGGCCCCAAGCCACTGGACGAGGGTGGCCCGGGCCTGACGCTGCTCGACCCCGGCGACCGCACCTGGGCCAAGATCACGGTCGCCGACTGGCCGACGGTGCGCGACGTCCTGCCGGTGCTCGCGGACCCGTCGGCACGCGTCGTCCTCTGGAACGCGCTGCAGCTCGCCGTCGCCGACGCCGACGTCGACCCCCGCGCCGCCCTCGACCTGGTGGCCGGCGCCGTCGCGCCCGACACCGACGCCGTGCTGGCGCGGGTCGGCCGCTGGGCGGCACGTACCGCGAGCACCTACGTGACACCGGCGGACCGCGACGCCTCCGTCGACCCGGTACGGCGGGCCTTCGGCGAGATCGTCGCGTCGGCCGACCCCGGGTCGGCCCGTCAGCTCGCCGCCTTCCGGCTCGCCGCCGCGGCCGAGCCCTCCCCCGACGCGCTGCAGGGCTGGCTCGCCGGGGCGGTGGCCGACGGCATCGAGGTCGACCACGAGCTGCGGTGGCTGCTGCTGGGCCGGCTCGCCCAGCTCGGCGAGCTGTCGGCGTCGCAGCTCGCCGACGAGCAGGCGGCCGACCCGACCTCGACCGGCGCGCTGCGGGCCGCCTACTGCCGGGCCGCCACGCCGACACCGCAGGCCAAGGCCGAGGCGTGGGAGCGGCTCGTCGCCGACGGCCAGGCGTCGAACTACGAGCTCTACGCGCTCGCCGAGGGGTTCTGGGTACCGAGCCAGCACGAGCTCACCGCGCCCTACGTCGAGCGGTACTTCGACGACGTCGTGACCGCGGCGGGGTTGCGGTCGGGCTTCGTCGTCGAGCGCCTCACCGCGCTGCTCTACCCGTGGACCGCGGTCGAGGACGACACCTGGGCCGCGACGCAGCGCCTGCTCGCCCGCGACGACCTGCACGCCGGGCTGCGCCGGTCCGTCGTCGACGCGGGCGACGACCTGCGGCGGGCCCTCGAATCCCGGCGCCGCTTCGCCCGCTGACAGTTCTCCCGCTCGTCAGCTGGTCAGGTGGTGACGTCGCGCGCGGCGACGAACGCGGCCACACAAGTGTCGACGTCCTGCGCCGCGTGCGCGGCCGAGAGTTGGACACGGATGCGGGCCTTGCCCTGCGGGACCACCGGGTAGCTGAACGCGATCACATACACGCCGTGCGCCAGCATCGCGTCGGCGATGCGCGCCGCGAGCGCCGCGTCGCCGAACATGACCGGCACGATCGCGTGCTCGCCGGGGAGCAGGTCGAAGCCGGCCTCGGTCATCAGGCGCCGGAAGCGCTCGGCGTTGTCGCGCAGCCGGGCACGGTCGTCGGCGCCGTGCGCCACCCGGGCCAGCGCGGCCCGCGACCCCGCGACCACCGACGGGGCCACCGCGTTGCTGAACAGGTAGGGCCGCGCACGCTGGCGCAGCAGCTCGACGATCTCGGCGCGGGCGCTCACGTAGCCGCCCGACGCGCCACCGAGCGCCTTGCCGAGCGTGCCGGTGTTGACGTCGACGCGGTCCTGCACGCCGAACAGGTCGGGCGTGCCCCCGCCGTGCGGGCCGACGAAGCCGACCGCGTGCGAGTCGTCGACCATCACCAACGCGTCGTAGCGTTCGGCCAGGTCGCAGATCTCGGGCAGCGGCGCGAGGTAGCCGTCCATCGAGAACACCCCGTCGGTGACGACGAGCCGGCGGCGGGCGCCCTGCGCGTCGGCCAGCTTGGCCTCGAGGTCGGCCATGTCGCGGTTGTGGTAGCGCGAGCGTTGCGCCTTGCACAACCGGATGCCGTCGATGATCGAGGCGTGGTTCAGTTCGTCGCTGATGACGACGTCGCGCTCGTCGAGCAGCACCTCGAAGACACCGCCGTTGGCGTCGAAGCACGACGAGAACAAGATGGTGGCGTCGGTCCCGAGCAGCGTCGACAGCTCGCCCTCGAGCTCGGTGTGCTGGGTCTGCGTGCCGCAGATGAAGCGCACGCTGGCCATCCCGAAACCCCACTCGTCGAGCGCGGCCCGCGCCGCGGCGACGACCTCCGGGTGGTCGGCCAGGCCGAGGTAGTTGTTGGCGCAGAAGTTCAGGACGTCCTTGCCGCCCGAGACCACCCGCAGCCCCTGCGGTGAGTCCAGCGGACGCTCGTGCTTGTAGAGCCCGGCCGCCCGGATCTCGTCCAACGTGGCCGTCAGCTCGGCCTGCACCGTTCCGTACACGTCACACCGTCCAATCCAGTACGACCTTGCCGCACCGCCCGGCGCGGGCGGTCGCGAAACCCTCGGCCCAGTCGGCCGCAGCGAAGCGATGGGTGATCACGCCCGAGATGTCGAGTCCGGAACGCAGCATGGCGCTCATCGCGTACCAGGTCTCGAACATCTCCCGGCCGTAGATGCCCTTGATCGTGATCATGTGGGTGACGACGCGCCCCCAGTCGATCTCGATCGGCGTGCTGGGCAGCCCCAGCATGGCGACACGGCCGCCGTGGTTCAGGTTGGCCAGCACCTCGGGCAGCGCCGAGGCATGACCGCTCATCTCCAGCGCGACGTCGAACCCCTCGACCATGCCGAGGCGCTGCTGGGCGTCCGCGATGTGCTCCCGCGAGACATCGACGGCCAGGTCGACGCCCATCGACCGCGCGAGCTCGAGCCGGTAGGGCGAGACGTCGGTGACCACTACGAAGCGGGCGCCGACGTGCCGCGCCACCTGCGCGGCCATCAGCCCGATGGGTCCGGCCCCGGTGATCAGCACGTCCTCGCCGACCAGCGGGAACGACAGCGCGGTGTGCACCGCGTTCCCGAACGGGTCGAAGATCGCGCCGAGATCGGGATCGATCGGCGCCCCGCTCGGCGAGACCGTGTGCACCCACACGTTCGACTCCGGCAGCACGACGTACTCGGCGAACGCGCCGTCGCGGTTCACGCCGATGGACGACGTGCGGATGCACAGGTGCCGGCGTCCGGCCCGGCAGTTGCGGCACGTACCGCAGACGATGTGCCCCTCGCCGGACACGAGGTGCCCGACCCGGACGTCGCGTACGGCGTCGCCGACCTCGACGACCTCGCCGCAGAACTCGTGGCCGGGGACCAGCGGCGCGTCGACGGCGCCCGCCGCCCAGTCGTCCCACGACTCGATGTGCAGGTCGGTGCCGCAGATGCCGGTGCGCAGCACCCGGACCTTGACGTCGGCCGCGCCGGTCGTCGGCTCCGGCCGGTCGACCAGTTCGAGGCCGGGCGCGCCGGCCGGCTTGTAGAGCGCCCTCACGACTGCTGACTGCCCCTTCCGGCCGCCTGGGCCCGGTTGGTACGGGTGATCACGGGACGGGGTCGCCGAGCAACGCGTCGACGAAGCTCTCGGGCTCGAACGGCGCGAGGTCGTCGGCGCCCTCGCCGAGGCCGATCAGCTTGACCGGCACCCCCAGCTCGCGCTGCACGCTGATGACGATGCCGCCCTTGGCCGTGCCGTCGAGCTTGGTCAGCACGATGCCGGTGATGTCGACGACCTCGGTGAACACCCGCGCCTGCACCAGCCCGTTCTGCCCGGTCGTGGCGTCGAGCACGAGCAGCGTCTCGTCGACCGGACCCTGCTTCTCGACGACCCGCTTGACCTTGCCGAGCTCGTCCATCAGGCCGACCTTGGTGTGCAGGCGACCTGCTGTGTCGATGAGGACCGTGTCGACCTTGCGCTCGGTGCCCTGCTTGACGGTGTCGAACGCGACGCTGGCCGGGTCGCCGCCCTCGGGCCCGCGGACGGTGTCGGCCCCGACGCGCGAGCCCCACGTGGCGAGCTGATCGGCGGCGGCGGCGCGGAAGGTGTCGGCGGCGCCGAGCAGCACCGTGCGGCCGTCGGCGACGAGCACGCGGGCGAGCTTCCCGCAGGTCGTGGTCTTGCCGGTGCCGTTGACGCCTACGACCATGACGACGGCCGGACGGTCGCCCTCGGGGGTGGAGTGCAGGGTGCGGTCGAGGTCGGGCCGCAGGGCCTTGACGAGCTCGTCGGAGAGCAGCGCGCGCAGCTCGCCCTGCGATCGGGTGCCGAGGACGCGGGTGCGGGTGCGCAGGCTCTCGACGATCTCGGTGGTGGCACCGACGCCGACGTCGGCGGCGAGCAGGGCCTCCTCTACCTCGTCCCAGGCCTCGTCGTCGAGCTTGTCGCGGGACAGGACCGACAGCAGCCCGCGGCCCAGGGTGGTCTGCGACCGGGCCAGGCGCGCCCGCAGCCGGGTCAGCCGGCCTGCGGTGGGTTCGGGGGTCTCCAGGGCCGGAGCGGTGTCTGCGGTGTCGATGGTCGACTCGACGGGGACGTCCACCAGGGGTGCCGCGGTGGCCGCCGTACCCGCCGGCGAGCCGCGTGGGGGCGCCGCGGTGTCGACCCCACCGCCCGGCGGCGCGTCGTCACCGGCCGGGAGGGTCTCCGGGGGCGGGGGCGCCTCGACGCCGCGCCGGGACCGCGGGATGACGAGGGCGGCGACCACGAGCAGCGCCAGGACGACGATCGCTATCGCGACGAGGACATAAACCACGTAACCATCCTCGCAGGCGACCCTCGGGGCCGTGCATGTGACGGAGCGTCCCCCGG
>NZ_CAXUNP010000012.1:4857-101767 GCF_964252635.1 uncultured Jatrophihabitans sp. | reverse complement strand
GAGCGGCCGAGCAGGCCGCCGCGGCCGCTCCCCCCGCCGCGCGGTCAAGCGCGGCACCGTCCGGCGCGGCATCCTCGAGCGCGGCCCAGTCCGCCGCGGGCGCCACCGACCAGCCGGCCGCAGCTGCCACCGCGGCCGCCACGGTCACCCACCAACGGGGCAAGACCGAGCCGCTGTCCCGGATGCGTCAGGTCATCGCAGCCCGGATGGTCGAGTCGCTGCAGATCTCCGCGCAGCTGACCACGGTGGTCGAGGTCGACGTCACCCGGATCGCCCGGCTGCGGCAGCGCGCCAAGGCCGACTTCGAGGCGCGCGAGGGGGTCAAGCTGACCTTCCTGCCGTTCTTCGCGGCGGCGGCGGTCGAGGCGCTCAAGGCCCACCCGGTCGTCAACTCCTCCGTCGACGTGGAGAAGAAGGAGGTCACCTTCCACGACGCCGAACACCTCGGCATCGCCGTCGACACCGACCGCGGCCTGCTCGTCCCGGTCATCCACGATGCCGGCGACCTCAACCTGGGCGGCCTCGCCCGCAAGATCGCCGATCTCGCCGAGCGCACCCGCACCAACAAGGTGAGCCCGGACGAACTCGGTGGCGGCACGTTCACGCTGACCAACACCGGCAGCCGCGGGGCGTTGTTCGACACCCCGATCATCAACCAGCCGCAGGTCGGCATCCTGGGCACCGGCGCCGTCGTCAAGCGGCCGGTCGTCATCGACGACGAGGACCTCGGCGAGACCATCGCGGTGCGCTCCATGGTCTACCTGGCCCTGTCCTACGACCACCGCATCGTCGACGGGGCGGACGCCGCCCGCTTCCTGGTCACCATGAAGCAGCGTCTGGAGGCCGGGGCGTTCGAACGCGCGCTCGGGCTGAGCTGAACCGGGCGGCAGCCGGGTAGGACGAACACATGTTGCTGCTGCTCGCCGGGGCGTCCGGACTGCTCGGCCCTGCTTTGCGTGACGACCTGCTCGCCGACGGCCACACCGTACGCACGCTGGTGCGCCGGGAGCCGTCCGGGCCGGACGAGCACCGATGGGACCCCGCCGCCGGGGTTCTGGACCCGTCGGTGCTGGACGGTGTGGACGTCGTCGTGTGCCTGTCCGGTGCGGGTGTCGGCGACCGGCGGTGGACGGCGTCGTACAAGAAGACGATCCTGCAGAGCCGCGTCGACTCCGTGGGCACGCTGGCCACCGCGATGGCCGGGGCCGGCAGCTCCGGCAAGCTCGTGTGTGCCTCGGCGGTCGGCTACTACGGCGACACCGGCGACCGGCGGGTCGACGAGTCCACCCCGCCCGGCGACGGCTTCCTGGCCGACGTGTGCGTGCAGTGGGAGCGCGCTGCGGACCCCGCCCGCGCGGCAGGTATCACGGTCAGCCATCTGCGCACCGGCCTGGTGCTGGCGAAGAAGGGTGGCCTGCTGCCCCGGCTCGGCCTCATCGTCAAGCTCGGCATCGGCGGGCGGCTCGGATCGGGTCGGCAGTACTTCCCGTGGATCTCGGTCACCGACGAGGTGGCGGCCATGCGCTTCGTCATCGAGAACGACGTGCCCGGCGCGGCCAACCTCACCGCGCCGAACCCGGTGACGAACGCCGAGTTCACCAAGACCCTCGGCGGCCTGCTGCACCGGCCGACGATCCTCCCGGTGCCGGGGTTCGCGGCCCGGATCGCGCTGGGCGAGTTCGCGGGTGACGTGCTCACCGGGCAGAACGCCGTCCCGGCCGCGCTGCAGGACGCCGGCTTCACCTTCACCCACCCCGACCTCACGTCCGCGCTGGAGTCCGAGCTGCGCTGACCCGCCGGGGCCCGTTCACGCCGGCCGCTGGTCGACGATGCGGGCCGAGGCGACGGGCCCGGCCAGCGTCATCCGGATGCGGGTGGGTACGACGGCGGGGGCCCGGCCGCGGACCACGCCGTCGCACACCAGCGTGCTGGCCGGCAGGGCCGCGGACGCCGTGACGACCGCGCGCCCGCCCGAGGTGGTCACCCGTACGTCGCGGTAGGCGGTGCGGACGCCGCGCAACCCGCACCCGGACGGGACGATGCGCATCAGCAGCGCGGAGTCGGCGCGGAGCAGGGACGGTGCGGCGTAGACCGTGCGCAGCAGCTCCGGGCGGCGGGCCGCGAAGGCCCGTGCGCGGACGGCGTCCAGGGCCGACACGCGGGCCGCCCAGGTCACGGCAGAGGGTGGTGACGGCACCACCACGGGCACCGGCACGGTCAGCGGCGCCGACCGCGGCGCCACCGCCGACGTCGGGGTCGTCGTGGCCCGGCCCGGCGCCCCGGACGTTGTGGACCGGTCCGGCGCCCCGGACGCCGGGGCGGGAGGTTGCGCCGCGGCCGCCGAGGTGTCCAGGTGTCGCCGCCACAGCAGGGCACCGGCCCCGAGGGCCACGACGACCGCGAGGGCGACAGCGACGACGGTGGCCCGCGGCCGGTGACCGCGGGTACGGCGTCCACGCGGCGGGGCCGGTAGCTGCGGCCGGGGCATCGGCGCGACGCGGCTGGTCGGAGGCGGCGCGCCCCGGGGCGCCGGGTCCGGGGCTGCGCCGCCGCCCGTCGCGGCCAGCACCGGCCGGGAGAACGACGGCCGGTCGAACGGCTCCGAGCGGTTGCGAAGGCCCGACGCCCACACGGGGGCGGACGCGACCGGCGGCTTGGACGCAGGCGCGGCAAGGGCGGCCGACCCCCCACGGCGACCGCTGCGTGCCGGCGCTGGCGGGGCGGCATGGCGTCCCCGCCGGGGCCGGGTCTCGGTCGGCGCGGGCGGTACCGGCTCGCGGAGGGCGGGTTCGCGGCGGACCCGGCCGGCGTCGAGCTCGACGGCGACAGGCACACCGCTGTGACGCAGGTCCAGCGCGAACGCCGCCGCCGTACCCCGCCGTCCGGGATTGCGGTCGAGGGCGCGGCACAGGACCGCGGCCATCGGCTCGGGAACGCCCGCGTCGGCGAGCCGGGCCGGGAGCGGACCCAGGTCGCCACCGCGGGCCTGGGCCAGCGCCTGCTCGGCGTCCGGCCCCGGCCACGGCAGCTCGCCGGTGAGCGCGTGCAGCGCGGTCGCAGCCAGCATGAAGACGTCGCTGAGCTCGGACGGAATGCCCCCGGCCGCCACGCCCGGGTCGACGTAGGCCGGCGTGCTCTCGGCGTCGTCGTCCTGGCCGGTCAGGCGTGCGACCCCGAGGTCGGCGAGCAGCGCGTTGCCGCCGGCGGTGAACAGGATGTTTGCGGGCGTGACGTCGCCGTGCACGACCCCCGCGGCGTGCACGTGGGCCAGGGCGGCAGCGACCGGCGCGACGGCCGTGATGACCTCGCCCGGCGTCAACCGGCCACGCACGGCCAGCAGGTCGGCGAGCGAGCCGCCCTCGGCCAGGTCGAGCACGAGCACGACGTCGGTCCGGTCGGGTACGAGCGCGTGCAGGCGGACCAGGTGCGGATGGTCCAGGACGGTGAGCTTGGCGGCCTCCGCCGTGGCCCGCCGCACCTGCGCGTCGTCGCGCACGGCGAGCCGCTTGAGGGCCACCTTCTCCCCCGTCGCGGCGACCCGGGCCCGCCAGACCTCACCGGCACCGCCGTGGCCCAGCAGCCCCTCGACGACGTACCCCCGCAGTCGCCATGCCCCGTTCATGCCGGTCACCGTAAGCGCCGATCGCCACCTCGACGCTGTTGTCCACAGGCCGGTTCATCGCGGTGTGCGCGGCCCGGTTCCAGCCCCGGCGGCCGACGGCTCATGACCGCCAGGCGCAACGACATCTCTAGGCTCGTCGACGTGACTGCCGACGCGCCGACCATCCTGGCCACCTCCGGCGGGATCGTGCCCGCCGCTCGCATCCGCTGGGAGCTCGGCCCGCTCACCGAGTACGCCCTGGACCTCGCCGGCACCGACGGCCGCCGGCCGAAGGTGTGCTTCCTGGCCACCGCGCTCGGCGACGACACCACCACGATCTACAACTTCTACGCCGCCGCCCAGCAGCGCGGCCTCGACCCGTCGCACCTGCTGACGTTCGGGATGCCCAACGTCGAGGACGTCACCGCGCACCTGCTCGAACAGGACGTCGTCTGGGTGTGGGGCGGCAGCGTCGCCGGGTTGCTCGCCATGTGGCGCCTGCACGGCTTCGACACCGCGATGCGCACGGCGTGGGAGGCGGGAGTCGTGCTGACGGGCGTGTCGGCGGGTTCGATCTGCTGGCACGTCGGCGGCACCACGGATTCCTTCGGCCCGGAGCTGCGCCCGATCACCAACGGCCTGGGTCTGGTGCCCTTCTCGAACGGGGTGCACTACGACTCGGAGGAGCAGCGACGGCCGCTGTTCCAGTCCCTGATCGCCGACGGCACCCTGCCCGCCGGGTACGCCACCGACGACGGGGTCGGGCTGCTCTACCGCGGCACCGAACTGGTCGAGGCGGTCACCGAGCAGGACGGGAAGGGCGCCTACTTCGTCGAGCGTGGCGACGACGGTCGCGCGGTGGAGACCCGGATCGACCCGCGCCAGCTCTGACCGACCCGCATCCCCTCAACCGACCCGCGCCGCTTCGGATGAGGCCCGTCAGTCGGCGGCGGACGCGGCGGCCAGCTTGGACGGCCACCAGATCTTCTTGCCGATGTCGTAGGCGAGCGCCGGCACCAGGATCGAGCGCACCACGATGGTGTCGAGCAGGACGCCGAACGCGACCGTGAACCCGAGCTCGGCCAGGAAGACGATGGGCAGGACGCCCAGCACCACGAAGGTGGCCGCGAGCACGACGCCTGCGGAGGTGATGACGCCGCCGGTGACCGCCAGGCCGCGCACGATGCCCTGCCGGGTGCCGTGCTCGAGGGTCTCCTCACGGACGCGGGTCATCAGGAAGATGTTGTAGTCGATGCCCAGCGCCACCAGGAACACGAACGCGAACAGCGGGAACGCCGGGTCGGCGTTCGCGAAGTGGAAGACGTGATTGAAGAACAGTGCGCTGACGCCCAGGGACGCCAGGAACGACAGCACCACGGTGAGGATGAGCAGGATCGGTGCGATCAGCGCCCGCAGCACGAGCCCCAGCACGATGAGGATGACGAGCAACACCAACGGGATGATGAGGTTCCGGTCGTGGCGTGACGCGTCCTGGATGTCGAGGTTGACCGCCGAGCTGCCCCCGACGAGCGCAGTGTCGTCGACGCTCTTCAGGTCCGACCGGAGCCGCGTGATGGTGTTGTACGCCGGCTGGGTGTCGTAGCTGTTGGTCAGCGTGGCCGCCACGAGCGTCTTGCCGTTCTGCGGCCGCACCTGTAACGACGCCGGCGCGCAGCCGGTCCGGGCGAACGTCGCCAGGTCGGCCTTCGACGCGGTCCGCAGCTTGGAGAAGTCCGTCTCGACGCAGACCTGTCGCGCATCGACACCGTCGACCTTCTTGGCCGCGGCGATCACCGCCGAGCTCTTGCTCGCGTCGACGAGGATGTCGGCCGGCGCTCCCGCGCCCTTCGAGGAAGGGAACGCGTCGTCGTAGACGTGCTGGCCGGTGACCGCGTCCGGCTTGTTGGTGAACCCGTCGATGGTCGACAGGCCGCCGGTGTTCAGCGTGACGACGGCGATGGCGCAGGCGACCAGCACGATGCCCGCGCCGCCCCAGCTGCGTCGCCGGTGGGTGGTGATGGCCCGCGAGAACCGCGTCCAGGTGGGGTGCGTCTCGGCGAAGTCGATGCGGTGGTCGACCGTCGGCCGCTTGGGCCAGAAGATCCAGCGCCCGGCGAGCACGAGCAGCGCGGGCAGCACGGTGAGCATGATGACGACCGTGCAGCCGATGCCGATGGCACACACCGGGCCCAGGCCCGCGGTCGAGTTCAGCTCGGCGAAGCTCAGGCAGATGAGGCCGAGGATGACGGTGACGGCCGAGGCCAGGATGGGCGGCGCCGCGCCCTTCCACGCCGCGATCATCGCCGCGACCCGGCTCTCGTAGTTGTGCAGCTCCTCGCGGTACCGGCTGACGAGCAGCAAGGCGTAGTCGGTGCCCGCCCCGATGACCAGCACCGACAGGATGCCCTGGCTCTGCCCGTTCAGGGTGATGGTGCCGCTCTTGGCCAGCCCGTAGATGATGATCGACGCCGCGCCGAGGGCCAGCACCGAGCTGAACAGCGGGAAGAACCACAGGACCGGGCTGCGGTAGACGAACAGTAGGATGACGATCACGACGAGCCCGGCCGAGATCAGCAGGGTGCCGTCGAGACCGGAGAACGCGTCGATGAAGGCGACCAGCACCCCGCCGGCGCCCGCGCTGTGCACGACGAGCCCGTCCGGCGCGCCGGCCTTCGCCGCCTTGATGACGGCTTTCTCGGCGTCGACGAGCTGTGGCCCGGTGCGGCTCTTGCCGTTCTCCTTGCCGACCAGCGGTACCGCAATCGACGCGACCTTGCCGGCACGCGGGCCGCTCGAGCTGTAGGTCGGCGGCCCGAGCTGGTCACCGGCGACGTTCGTGATCGTGCGGAACACGGCGACCTTGCCGGCGATGTAGCTCTTGTCGGCGGTGGTCAGGCCGCTGTCGCGCTGGAAGACGATGAAGCCGGGGATGGTCTGGGTGGACGCAAACTTCTCCATCGCATTCGTGACCTTGGTCGAGTCCGCGGACCCGGGTGAGAACGAGGAGTTGTCGTTCTTCTGTACGTTGCTCAGCTTGCCCTGGAAGGACAGGCCGCCGAACCCGACAAGGAAGAACAGCAGCGCAAGCGCCCCGAACACCCAGACGACACGGGGTTTGGAGGTCTTGCCGGCCGGCGCAGGGCCGCTGGGGCCCTGCGCCTCGTCGGTCAGCGTCATGGCGGAACGCTACCCAACCCGCGCTTCGGTGCGCGCCGGTGGCGCAGGTTCCACCGGCGTGTCCGGCGGCTCGACCGAGAGCCGCGGCGTCACCCTGTCGAGCCACTTCGGCAGGTACCAGTTGCTGCGCCCGAAGATGTGCATGAGCGCCGGCACCAGCATCGTGCGCAGGATGAACGCATCCAGGAAGACCGCGGTGGCCAGGCCGGTGCCGAAGATCTTGATCGGCCGACCGGGGGTGAGCAGGAAGCCCAGGAACACGGCAATCATGATCAACGCGGCGGCGGTGATGATGCCGCCCGTCTCGGACTGGCCGACGGTGACCGCCCGCTTGTTGTCGCGCGTGTGCACCCACTCCTCGTGCATCCGGCTGACGAGGAACACCTGGTAGTCCATCGAGAGCCCGAACAGGATGGCGAACAGCATCACCGGGATCCAGGCGTCGATGGGCCCTCCAGGGCCGGCGCCCATGGCGTCGGAGAACCAGCCGAACTGGAAGATGCCCACGGCGAGGCCGAACGAGCCGCCGGCGGCGAGCAGGTTCATGACGGCCGCGGTCAGCGGCACCATCAGGCTGCGGAAGGCGATCATGAGCAGCAGGAACGACAACCCGACCACGACCGCGATGAACAGCGGCATCTTGCGGCTCAGCACCTTGGCGAAGTCGACGTTGATGGCTGTCTCGCCGTAGGCGTAGATGTGGTTCGACGTGCCCTGGTAGAGCTGCGGGAACGTGGTGGAACGCAGGTGACGCACGACGTTGTAGGTCTTCTCCGACTGCGGAGAGCTCGTCGTCTTGAACGACACGAAGGCGACGTCCTTGGTCAGCGGTGCGGCCGCCACGCTGGAGCGGTCGATGCCCTTGGTCGCGATGAGCGCGGCGGACACCTTCTGCAGGTAGGCCCGGTCCGAGGCGCCGGGGCCGCTGACCACGGCTTCCAGCGCCGAGTTGTAGCCGACGCCGAAGTCCTTGCTGATCAGGTCGTAACCGGCCCGGGTGGTCGAGGTCTTCGGGTCGCTGCCCTGGTCGCTGCTGCCCAGCTCGAGGGAGAAGAACGGGATGGCCAGCGCGACCATCACCACCGCGGCACCAATGGCCACGACGATGCTGCGCCGCTCGACGAAACGCGACCAGCGCGCCCACAGCCCGACCTGCTGGTCGGAGTCGAAGCGGCCCTCACGCACGGCGGCCCGCTGCTTGCGGGGCAGGACCTTGAGCCCGAACAGGCTGAGCAGCGCGGGCAGCAAGGTCAGCGACGCCGCCATGGTGAAGCCGACGGCCAGGGCGGTGGCCACGGCCATGCCGTTGAAGAAGCTGACGCCCAGCGCGATGAGGCCGAGGATGGCGATGCACACCGTCGTGCCCGCGAACAGCACCGCGCGGCCGGAGGTGTTGATGGCCAGCACGATGGACTCGTTGAGCGGGACACCGCGTCTCAGGTTTCGTCGATGTCGGGTGACGATGAACAGGGCGTAGTCGACGCCGACCCCGATGACCATGAGTTCGGCGAGGTAGGGGGTGATGTTCGAGACGTTGATGACGTGGCTGAGCAGGTAGATGACGCCCAGGCCACCGACGAGGGCGACCACGGCACTGGCCAGCGGCAGCACGGTCGCGGCGACGGTGCGGAAGACCAGGGCCAGGATGATCAGCGCCGCCCCGAAACCGATGAAGATGGAGCTGCCGGAGCCCGAGCTCTGGCCGATGCCCTGGAACGCGTTGCCGGTGAACTCGACCTGCAGCTGCGAGCTGCGCAGGGACTTGAGCTGGTCGTAGGTGTTGGTGAACAGCGTCTGGTCGTACTTGCCGGCCTTCCAGGTGAGCTGCACCAGCGCGGTGTTCGAGCCGCGGGCCGTGTTGAGCAGCTTGGCGTTGCCGGCGCCCGACGCGCCGGGCTTGGCGCACGAGACCGACTGCCAGGGGCTCGCGGCGGAGACGACGTCGTTGCCCGAGCGGCACAGCTTGGCCAGGGCCGGCGCCAGCGACGACGGGGCGCCCGAGAACGACCCCGACTTCTGGTGCAGGACCACGGTGCCGGACACGCCGTTCTGGTTGTCGAGACCGGCCTTCTTCAGAAGGTGGGCCACGGATGCGGTCTCGGTGTGCGGCAGGCTGAAGGTGTCCTTGTAGGCCGCACCGCCGGCCGCGCTGGCGAACCCTTGCGCGGCCACGATCAGGACCAGCCAGCCCATGATGACGAACCACCGTCGACGGACGGCGAATTCGGCGATGCTTCTCATCATTTCTCCCAGCCATAGGTATTCCGGCGATAGAACGGTAGCGAGCCCCACCGACACGGGGCGATGGGGTTAAACCCCGAATCGCCCCTGACATTCGTCATGCACCACCAGGACACGGCCAGGACACGGCCACGACACGGCCAGGACACCCCGACGGCGCCCGAGGACTAGATTCGGTCGCATGAGCGAGCTGCGTAGCGTGCGGGCCGGTCTGGTGCCCTACCAGGACGCCTGGGCACGTCAGCGTGAGGTGCACGCCGAGGTCGTGGCCGGCCGGGCCCCCGACACCGTCCTGCTGCTCGAGCATCCGTCCGTCTACACCGCCGGTAAGCGCACCGAGGCGTGGCAGCGTCCCACCGACGGCACACCGGTCATCGACGTCGACCGCGGCGGCCTCATCACCTGGCACGGCCCCGGGCAGCTGGTCGGCTACCCGATCCTGCGCCTCCCCGACCCCGTCGACGTCGTTGCGTACGTGCGCCGCATGGAGACGGTGCTCATCGCGGTCTGCGCCGAGGTCGGCGTCGACGCCGGACAGGTCGAGGGGCGCAGCGGGGTGTGGCTGCCGGCTGACGACCGTGGCCCCGACCGCAAGATCGCGGCCATCGGCGTCCGCGTCGCGCAGGGCGTGACCCTGCACGGTTTCGCCCTCAACTGTGACCCGGACCTCGCCCACTTCGACCGCATCGTCCCCTGCGGCATCACCGACGCGTCCGTCACCAGCCTGTCCCGCGAGCTCGGCCGCGACGTCCCGGTGGCCGAGGTGCTGCCGGTGGTCGAGCGCCGTCTGCCCGCACTGCTGAGCTGGGACACGGCCACCGTCTGAGCCGCTACGGCCGCGGGCAGGTCGTCGACGTCGCCCCGCGTACGCTCGAAGACGTGACTGCCGTTCGTCCCGCCGCCCCCGAAGGTCGCCGTCTGCTGCGCGTGGAGCAGCGCAACACCGAGACCCCGATTGAGCGCAAACCCGAGTGGATCAAGACGCGCGCCACCATGGGCCCGGAGTACAAGGCGCTGCAGACCCTGGTGCGCACCGAGGGCCTGCACACCGTGTGCCAGGAGGCGGGCTGCCCCAACATCTACGAGTGCTGGGAGGACCGCGAGGCCACGTTCCTCATCGGCGGTGACCAGTGCACGCGGCGTTGCGACTTCTGCCAGATCGACACCGGGCGGCCGCTCGCCCTCGACCGCGACGAACCACGCCGGGTCGGCGAGTCGGTGCGCACCATGCAGCTCCGCTACGCCACCATCACCGGCGTCGCCCGCGACGACCTCGTCGACGGTGGGGCCTGGCTCTACGCCGAGACCGTGCGCCAGATCCACGAGCAGAACCCCGGCACCGGGGTCGAGCTGCTGGCGCCCGACTTCAACGCCGTGCCCGAGCTGCTGGCCGAGGTGTTCGCCTCGCGTCCCGAGGTGTTCGCCCACAACGTCGAGACCGTGCCGCGCATCTTCAAGCGGATCCGCCCGGGCTTCCGCTACGAGCGTTCGCTCGACGTCATCCGGGCCGCTCGCGCCGACGGCCTCGTCACCAAGTCGAACCTCATCCTCGGCATGGGTGAGGAGCGACACGAGATCAGCGAGGCGCTGCAGGATCTCCACGACGCAGGCTGCGAGCTCATCACCATCACCCAGTACCTGCGGCCGTCGCCGAAGCATCACCCGGTTGAGCGCTGGGTGAAGCCCGACGAGTTCGTGGCCCTGCGCGAGGAGGCCGAGGAGATCGGTTTCGCCGGGGTCATGTCCGGCCCCCTCGTGCGCTCGTCCTACCGGGCGGGCCGCCTGTACCAGCAGGCGATCGACGCCCGCAGCTGAACGCGACGACAGCGCCCGACCGTGAGATCGGGCGCTGTCGTCGTGCGGTGCCGACGCGGTCAGTGCCGGTCGGTGTTCAGTGCCAGTCGGTCTTGAACACGACGTGGCGTGACGAGATCTTGCTGTACTCGACCCCACGGCTCGGATTGGTCGCCGAGTACTGCTTGCCGTGACCTGCGTAGATCGCGACGTGGTAGGCGTCGCCGCCGCTGAGGTAGAAGACGAGATCGCCCGGACGGGCGGACTTCTTCGACACGCCGTGCATGTGGCGCGCGTGCCGCTGCGACTCCGCGTTGTGCGGCAGCGTGGCGACGTCGGTCTTGCCGAACACGTACTTGGCGTAGCCCGAGCAATCGAAGGCACGCGGGCCGTCCGCGCCGTAGCGGTACGTGGCGCCCACGTGCTTGCGTGCCACGAAGACCAGGTAGGCCCCGGTCGAGCGGTACTGCGTGATGTGTCTCGACGTCAGCTTTCGGCCACCGGCCTTGAGGGTCACGGTGTGCGATCCGGACGGCGCGCGGAACGACGACCGGAAGCCGTGCTTGCCCTTGAGGTGGTGATGCCGGTCGTAGACGGGGCTCGCGTTCTTGGCCGCTGACGTGTGCACGCGCTTGCCGTCGACGTAGACGGCGACATTCGTGGAGCGGTTCGAATGTGCCTTGTAGGCGTATCCCCTGATGTGCAGGGTGTGCGTCGAACGGTCCTGCCAGGCGTAGCTGACGCTGCCGTGGTTCGGTGCGGTCGCGGCGCCGGCCGGTGCGGCGGCGAGTACAGCGCCGCCGGCGGCCGTGCACGCGGCGACGCCCAGCGCTGCTGCGGTGGCCACCCGGCGACGGGTGGACGGTGCGTGGTCGTGGCGCTCGTGGCCTGCACCGTGCTGCTGTGCGGTCATTCGTGCCTCCTCTTGGGTCCCCACGCGGCTGCGGTGCCGCGCGGAAGGCAGGGACCACGGAAGCAAGCCGTGACGGCAGGAAACCGACGCGGGGGGCGGTAAAAGTGGCCGTCCCCACGATCGGGCGACGTCGGCCCGGTAGCGGTCAGGCCCCGGTCAGCGCCTGAGTCGGCGCTCGGATCAGTGCCAGTCGGTGCGGTACTGGACGCGCTTGGACCAGACGTGCTGGTAGCGGATGCCGTCGGTGGTCGTGGCCGCCGCGTACTGCATGTGGTGACCGGCGTAGATCGCCACGTGGAACGCCCGGCCACCGGACATGTAGAACACCAGGTCGCCGGGGCGGGCCGACCGAGCCGAGATGCGGCGCATGTGTTTGCTGTGCCGCTGGCCCTCGGCGTTGTGGGGCAGGGTGCGCACCTTGGCGGTCTGGTAGACGTAGCGGGTGTATCCCGAGCAGTCGAAACCCCGACGCGGGCTGGCGCCGCCCTTGCGATACCGGGCCTTGCCCACGTAGCGCTTGGCCACCGTGACGATTCTGGTGCCGGCCGAGGCGCTCGACGCGCGGGTGGCCGAGGCGCTCGACGCGCCGGCGGCGGCGGGGGCCAGCATCCCGGCGACGGTGAGCAGGAGGGCCAGGAGCAGGGCCGAACCACGGCGTTTCGACATGAGGTCCATTTCGACGGCACCCGCCGCACCCGGTCGGGCGGCGGCGCAACTATCCTGGGCACTATGGCCAAATCTGCCGGGGCGGGCAAACCCGCGAAGCTGTCACGCGCCGACAAGGCCGCCCTGCGGGGGGCCAAACGGGCGAAGCGCCGCGAGACCTGGAGCAACCTCAAGCAGGCCTTCACCCTGACCCGGCAGAGCGACCCGAAGTTCCTGCTCTACCTGATCGGCAGCTTCGTCGTCACCGCTGCCGTGGTCTTCGTGGTGGCCTACCTCATCACCGGTTCCCCCTGGATCCCGATCGTCCTGGCGCTGCTGATCGGCATCTTCGTCGCCATGCTCGTGTTCTCCCGGCGGGCGCAGGCGTCGATGTTCTCCCAGGCCGAAGGGCAGGCCGGCGCCGCCGGCTACATGCTGCAGCAGCAGTTGCGGGGCGACTGGCGGCTCACCCAGGCCGTAGCCGGCACCACCCAGCTCGATGCGGTGCACCGTCTCGTGGGCCGGCCCGGGGTGGTCCTGGTCGGCGAGGGCGCTCCGCACCGCGTGCGGGGCCTGCTCGCACAGGAGAAGAAGCGGACCGCCCGGGTCGTCGGCGACACCCCCATCTACGACATCATCATCGGCTCCGAGGGCGACGAGGTCCGGCTGTCGAAGCTGAACCGCTACCTGCTCAAACTGCCCACCAACCTGAGCAAGGACCAGGTCCGCACCCTTGAGAAGCGACTGTCCGCCCTCGGGGGCGCCAAGTCGCCGCTCCCCCAGGGTCCGATGCCCGCGGGCGCCAAGATGCGTAACGTCCAGCGCACCGTCCGCCGTCGCTCCTGACTGCGATGACGACCCCGCAGGCCTACCGCGGCGAGAAGCTCGGCCTGCCGGCGTCCGGGTCCGGTTCGCTGACCAGCTTCGGCCCCCGGCTCGGAGCGTTCGTGGTGGACACGATCGCCTCCACGCTGGTGGCCTCGTTGTTCGTGCGGGGCCGTGGCAGCACGTTCGTCGACAAGCTGCCCGGCTCGTGGAGCCTGATTCCGCTCGCCGTCGACTACCTGGTGGGCATCCTGCTCGCCGGCCGCACCGTCGGGATGTACCTGTTCAGCCTGCGCGTGATCCGGGTCGACCGCACCGCCGCCGTCGATCCCTGGCGTGCGCTCGTGCGCACCGTGCTGCTCTTCCTGCTCGTTCCCGCACTGGTCTTCGATCGCGACGGGCGGGGCCTGCAGGACCGGCTCACCGACACCGCCGTCGTCCGGTCCTGACACGGGCCGTGGAGCGGCTGAGAGGGCAGCCCCGAAACATGGCGGCAACAATCGGGACACCTACCAGCAACTGCGGACGCGATAGTTTCGCAGTTCGACACGGCGCCCAACGGAGGACGGATGTTCAGTAACTCAGAAGAGGTCTTGGCCTACATCAAGAACGAGGGCGTCGAGTTCATCGATATCCGGTTCACCGACCTCCCGGGCGTGCAGCAGCACTTCAACGTGCCGGCGTCCAACTTCTCGGAGGAGTCGTTCACGGAGGGCCAGATGTTCGACGGCTCCTCCATCCGCGGCTTCGCCTCGATCGACAAGTCCGACCTCAAGCTGATCCCGGACCCGACGACGGCCTACGTCGATCCGTTCCGGGCCCGCAAGACGCTGAACATCAATCACTCGATCTACGAGCCGCGCACCGGCGAGAAGTACGACCGCGACCCCCGTCAGGTCGCGACGAAGGCCGAGGAGTACCTGAAGTCCACCGGCATCGCCGACACCGTGTACTTCGGTCCCGAGGCCGAGTTCTACGTCTTCGACGACATCCGGTTCGAGACCAAGATGAACGGCTCGTTCTACGAGATCGATTCCGAAGAGGGTTACTGGAACACCGGCCGCAAGGAAGACGGCGGCAACCTCGGCTACAAGACGAACGTCAAGGGCGGGTACTTCCCGGTGTCCCCCTACGACCACTTCGCCGACCTGCGCGACGAGATCAGCCACGAACTGATGGCCGCGGGGCTGGACCTCGAGCGCGCCCACCACGAGGTCGGCACCGGCGGTCAGGCCGAGATCAACTACAAGTTCAACACGCTGACCCACGCCGCCGACGAGATCCTTCTGTTCAAGTACATCGTCAAGAACGTGGCGTGGCGCAACGGCAAGTCGGCCACGTTCATGCCGAAGCCGCTGTTCGGTGACAACGGCTCGGGCATGCACTGCCACCAGTCGCTGTGGAAGGACGGCGAGCCGCTGTTCTACGACGAGACCGGGTACGCCGGCCTGTCCGACACCGCGCGGTGGTACGTCGGCGGCCTGCTCAAGCACGCCCCGTCGGCACTGGCTTTCACCAACCCCACCGTCAACAGCTACCACCGGTTGGTGCCCGGGTACGAGGCGCCGGTCAATCTGGTCTACTCCGCCGGCAACCGCTCGGCCTGCATCCGGGTGCCCATCACGGGCACCAACCCCAAGGCCAAGCGCATCGAGTACCGGGTCCCGGACCCGTCGTGCAACCCCTACCTCGCGTTCTCGGCGATGGTCATGGCCGGCATCGACGGCATCCGCAACAAGATCGAGCCGCCGGCCCCCGTCGACAAGGACCTCTACGAGCTGCCGCCGGACGAGGCCGCGTCGATCCCGCAGGTGCCGGGCTCGCTCGGTGCGGTCATCGACCGGCTCGAGGAGGACCACGAGTACCTGACCGAGGGCGGAGTCTTCACCGAAGACCTCATCCAGGCGTGGATCAGCTACAAGCGCGTGAACGAGATCGACCCGGTCCGCCTGCGTCCGCACCCGTACGAGTTCGACCTGTACTACAACATCTAGACCTGTTCGACGCTGGAGGCCCTGGATTCTGGGGCCTCCAGTCGTCCGCGGAGGTCTGAATCATCCGCTAGTCCGCAAAAAGTCCGCAAGAAATCTGCGGCCGTGCCGCGATCGCGGCCGACACCGCGGCCCTGGAGACCTCGTCACGGTCCGGCCAGAGGTGGCCGTAGACGTCGAGCGTGGTCTTGGCGCTGGCGTGGCGCAGCCGCGCCTGGACGACCTTGACGTCCAGGCCGTCGGCGATGAGCAGACTGGCGAAGTAATGCCGCAGATCCTGAAACCGGAACTCCGGCGGCAGGCCGCGGACCTTGGCGCGCGCATCGCGCATGCCGCGCTGGATGGTCCACGGGTTGGCCGGGTTGGCGTATTCGTCGAGCACGAAACCGCGAGCCAGATTGCCTTTCCAGCACTCGGCCAGCAGCAGCGCGAGATCATTGGGAATCGGTACCGCGGTACGGCTGGTCTCGGACTTCAGCGGGTTTGCCGGCCATTGGATGGCGGGGGTGACCACCCCACGCATGAAGTCGACGTCGCTGACGCGTAGCGCTGCCACCTCAGCGAGTCGTAGCCCAACGAAGGCTCCGAGCAATATGGATGCTGACATTGCTGGCGGCACGGCGTCGTGCAGCGCCCAGATCTGCTCGGTAGTCGCGACGTATGGCCGTTGCGAACCTGTTCTGGGCGACGTGCGCCGTGAGCAGGGGTTGCGTGCGATAACCCCGTCGTGCACCGCGTCGCTCATGATCTGCGACAGACGCGAATGCAGGGCATACACGTAGGAGTCCGCTCGCCCTTCGGCTTTGAGTTTTGCCGTCCAGGCTCTGACGTTCGACGGTCTCAACGCCGACAGCGGCACTGGTCCGAATTCTCGACAGATCAGTTTCAGGTGCACCTCGGCCTGACGAACGGTGCGAGGGCGACGTGACCGGTAACCGGCCAGCCAGGTCTCGCACCAGGCGTTCACCGTGGCCTTTGCGAGCTTGGGATCGACGTAGTCGCCGCGCAGCTGCGAGGAAGCGACACTGTCGAGCCAACGCTGGGCGTCGACCTTGCGGGTGAAGTGCTGAGCGTGCTCCTTGCCGGCGTCGTCCCGATACCGAGCTCGCCAGCGGCCGTCGTCTCGTTTCGCGATGCTAGCCATGGGTCCCTCTTTCTCGAGTGGCAGCAGGGTACGTCCGGCTGGTGACGGCTTGGCCGGGGTTAGGCGGCGTGTGGGCCGTCGTGTTGGTCGTTGATCCAGGTGATGAGGTCGTCGTAGCGGTAGAGGACGCGTCGGCCGAGGCGGAAGCTGCGGGGTCCGGTGCCGAGGTGTCGCCAGTAGCGCAGGGTGGCGACAGGTGCGCGGACGATGTCGGCGGCTTCGACGATGGTGAGCAGTTTCTGGTCTTGCTCTCGGTTGCTGCCGGGGTTCGCATGGGCGCGGACGTCGGTGTGGTGGTTGCTGGTCATGGTCTGCTCCTTGTTGGTGGGTGGGTTGTCTTCACCGGGGTAGGGCGCTTTTTTGGACCCTGACCGGAAGTCGGGGACGGTTTTGTTATCGGTTTGTGATGGTCGGGGTGGGGGTGGCCTGATCGTGGCGGGCTCCTTCCTGCTGTCGTGGGCTGCTTCTACCGATCTACGTGCGGGGGCGAGTTCGGAAAGTGACACCGAGCCGCGAAGTTGTTGGTTGCAGGGCCGCGCCGGCGGAATGGGTGCCGGCAGGCCGGTCTGCGGTGTTTGCGGTGGCCTCACACAACGAACAGGTGCAAACGGACGTCGTTTGCTGTCACCGGCCGGCAACTTTCTTTGACCTTTTCGGCGCGGCCGTCGGTCAAGCCCGGTGGGTCGGTCAGCGACCGTAGCCGCGCCCCTGGTCTGGTTGGCGTGGCTGGGGTTGATGGTGCGGCGTTGGCGAGCTGACGCCGGCGCCTGCACGGGTTTCGACTCGGGCGGTCGCGGCACGTGCGGCTGCCTGCTGCCGCGCAGCCTCAGCACGGGCGGCGTCTCGGTCGTGGTGCCAGCGGGCGCGTTCGTTGATGACACGGTCTGCGGGTCGAGCCCGCAGCGCGGGTTCGCTGGTCAGCGCGGCGACGTCGGTCTGTGCCTGGTTGTGTCGGGCTTGCGCAGCGATAAGGGCGCGGCGCAGCTCTGCGGCGGCCTCAAAGGGGTGGGGGGTGTGTCGGGCTGGGCCGAGGCGCTGTAGTCGCAGGTTGATGTCTCGGGCGGTGTCGCGGTGGGCGGTGTGTGCCTGCGTGGCGACGGCGCGGGCGTGCTCGGCAGCAGATCGGTCGTGGCTGTACTCGGGGTGCGCTCGTTCAACGTGTTGGCGTGCTTGGTAGTCGAGCTGCTCCCACAGGGCGGCCCGATTGTCGGGCCGGCTGGCGGCGCGGGCCAACGCGTCGAGGTCGGTGGGCAGGTCGACGTAGGTGCGCCAGGTGTCTGCCCATTGCTCGAGCGCGGCGCGGGCCTCGTTGATCGCGGCCTGTTGGGCGCGGCGGTGGCCGAGTCGGGCGGGCTTGGCGGTGATGGTGGCGCCGGCTGCCGTGGCGGCGCCTCGCTGGTTGTCCCAGGTGTCGAGCAACGCCTCCCGTAGTCGTTCCACGTCATGCGCGGCAACGTTCTCGGTGTGTCGTAGCAGCTCCGCAGCTTGCACAGCGGCGGCGCGGGCCGCCCGGTCGGCGTCGGCCAGAACGGGCAGGACGGCGTCCGCGTGCGCACGGAGCGCGGCGAGCATGTCCATCCGCACCAGCCTGGGCTCGAGGTCGCGGATGAGTTCGGTTGCGTCTTGTTCCCTCGTCCAGGCGTCGCGCAGCTCGGCAATGACGTGATCGAGGGGTCGGGGTTCGGCGTAGCGGGCGGCCTCGGCCGCAGCCAGTTCGGCGGCGTGGGCGGGGCCGAGGTCGGCCCGGTCGCGGGCGAACACCGCGAGCCACTGCTCCCGCGCGTCGTCGAGGTTGTCGGCGACGAGGTGGGCGGTGTTGGCAGTGCGGCCGCGGGTCATCCCGACGTAGGCCGACGCCGCACTGGTGTGCTCCCCGACCACCAGATGCGCGGTGCGGGCGGTGTCGCCTTGCACCCCGTGCACGGTGGTCGCGTAGCCGAGCTCAATGAACTTGCGTGCGTAGTCGGCGGGCAGGACGCGGGTGCTGTGCTCGCCGGTGACGGTCAGGGCGCCGTCGCGGTGCACGGCGGTGACGGTCCAGGTGTCGCGGTTTGCGACGTCGAGGGTGGTGTCGTTGCGGCGGGTCACCACCCGGTCGCCGACACCGACTGAGCTGCCGGCGATGGTGCCGGTGCGGGTGTCGTCGACCTGGCCGATGGTGATGAGGGCGTCGCGGATGGCGTGGTTGAGCGCGGCGACCTGCTCATGGGTGTCCGCGATCACGAGCGGCGCCCCGCCTGCGGCGTGAGCCTCGGCGGTATCGGTGGCGAGGGCGGCGAGCCGCTCTGGCTCGGTCGCATGGACGGCGATCTGCCCGCGGTTAAGAAGGGCGTCAAAGACGGTGTCTGGGTCGGTGCCGGTGCGCATGGCCAGGCTGAGATGCGCGTATTGCTCGTCCGGCACGACCTGTTCGACCCCGTCGATGTCGGTGTCGGCGCGAGTGAAGCGGTGCACCGTCTCCAGGGTGAGGCACGCGTCAGGGCCGGCCCAGCGGGCGGCGAGGTCGAGCACTCCCCCACGCCCGACCGCCGGCAGCTGGTGCCGATCGCCGAACAGCACAAGCCGCGCGTCGTGTTCGTCGGCGATCGTGAACACCGCCCGGGCGGTGTCCTGATCCAGCATCCCGGCCTCGTCCACCAGCAACACATCACCCGCCGCGAGCACCGCCGACGGCTTCGGGCCGACGTAGACGGCGCCCGCGTCGGAGTCGAGGTCACCGGCGGCGAGGCGGGTCCAGACACCGTTTTGGTCCCATCGGTAGCCGTGCTGGTAGGCCAGCCATGCTGCGGAGGAGGCGTCGCTGCCGACCTGCTCGGCCGCCACCCGCGCCGCTTTCCGCGTCGGTGTCACGACCCGCAACCGCGTTCCCGACTGCTCCAGCACGGTGCGCGCTGCAGCCAGCATCGTGGTCTTCCCTGCCCCGGCCGCGCCCTCCACGACCAGCAGGCGACGCCCGCTCACGACCGCGGTGACCACCTCCCGTTGGCCTGCATCGAGCCCAGCTTGGACGTGCTCGGGAACGTTGTGTTGTTCAGGAGCGGACCCGTCTGTCCCAACCAGGACCACGTTGGCGCGGGCTGCGAGGCGGGTGGTGAGGTCGGCCTCGACCGCGAGAACCTGCCGGGAGGTGAGGGCGCGGATGTGTTCAGGGACGCCGTTACGGTGCAGCAACGGCACACAGACCGCGAGCGTGCGGGCGGTCACGTCTTCGGCCAGCTCGGCCCGCACCGCGGGGTCGACCACCACGTTGGAGCGCCCAATCAGGGTCTCGACCTGGCCGCGGATGTCGGCGGCGTTCCACCCAGACCGGCGTGCCGCGAGCCGCGCCAGCACTTCCTCGACCGCGGCATCGCGGTCGATTCTGCCGACCGGTGATGCGTCCACCGCGGCGGGTTTCAGTTGGTGGCGGTAGCCAAGCGCGTGCAGTTCGCCGACCCATCGCGTGGTCAACTCTTGCCCGTCGGCGGGCACGACCTTGTCCGGTCGCGCCTGCGCCCAGGCGCGGCGATCCCAGCTCCGGCGCAGCGCCGGCCCGGGTTCCTGGCCGGGGTTCGCGGCCCGCCAGGCGGTCTCGTAGGTGTCGAGGTGGCGGCCGATCTGCGCCGCCCGCGCACTGAACGGACCCACGCACTCGGCCAGCTGAGTGATCTCACCGGTGTCCGCGTCCAGGGTGAAACCGTGCGCGGCGAGCGCGTCCCGGAAGCCCGGGTCGGTCATCACCGCGGCGTGCCCGAGGCCGTTGATGGCCTCGATCGAGTCCCGCACCCCGACCGTGTGCAGCCCCCGCCACGACCCCTCAGCGAGCACCCGGGCGTTTATTTGTAGGTGCAGATGGCGGTGCGGATCACCCGCCCGTGAGGTGTAATGCCGCACCGTGACGGCATCCAATTCCGTCACCGGAACCTGTAGTTGCGCACCGCGCGGACCGACCCGGGTGGTCGCGTGCTGCGCCAACCACGCCACAATTTGCTGCGCGGCCGCGTCCTGCGCGGCGTCATAAGCTGCGGAAATGTCCGGGTGCAATTCCGCCGCCAGCGACCACGTTTTCGGTCCGTTGACGACGACCTCGACGAACCGGACCGCATTCGCGTCATTTCGCAATCGGCCTTTGGGCTCGCCAGTTTGCGGGTCGAAACCGGCGACCCAGGCCTCGTAGTTGTCGCCGGTCATCGGCACCTCACACGTCACCTGCCCGACGTGTGAGGTCCGGAAACGCTCGGCGATTCCGGTGCCCTCGGCGAGGTAGTAGTCATCGGCGCGGCCCCGGTCAGCCTCCACATAGTGCCGGGCAGCAGCAGCCGCACCCCGGTACACCTTGACCCCGCCACGCACCTATTCAGCACCCGCCAATAACAACCAACAATGACCGTAAGAATGGTGAAAGGTCACCCCGACAGGGGTGACCTCACTACCCATATTGGTAGCATGCGTGCCGTTTCCGGTAAACGCTTGATTGGTGTTGACGAAGGTCGAAGGGTAACGGTTGCGCGGTTGTTCCGGCCCTTTGACGCGTCAGGTGTCCTGGCCGTCAAGTTGCAAGTTGATCAAACTGGTTTCGTGACGTGTCAAGGCGCGGCTGGCGGAAGCCACGTCGCGTGGTCAGCTCGGGGTGTTGACGACGCACGTTGGTCACGTCGTTCCCGAACTGCCGGCGCACGTCGGCTGGCTGACAACTGCGGGAGTAGCGAGAGCCTGTAGCAGTGCCTTGTCGTCCGTCGCGTTGGTGCCGGCTCGCTTCAGCGCACGTCGACGATCAGGCCCGGCGTGGCGACGTCGATCGGCCCGGCGTAGCCGCGGCGAGCAGTTCTCGACGCGTCGTCAGGGTCGGTCCCGGGCCACAGATGGGTCAGGACGAGTCTGCCGACGTCGGCGAGGTTCGCGTACTCGGCGGCCAGGGCAGCGCTGCTCAGCGATCCTCGGGAGTTTGGTGGCACGTCCTCGACGAAGGTCGCCTCGGTGAGCAAGACGGTGGCCTGTGCGGCGAGGGAACGGAGTGCCGGATCGGCGCCGCCGTCGCCGGAATAGGCCAGCGAAACGCCGCCGGTCTCGATCCGCAGCCCGACGTTGTCGACGAAGTGCGACAGGCTGGCGGTGTGCAGCGTGAACGGTCCGACGGTCAGCTCTGCGCCGGCGTCGAACTCGTGCACGTCGGCCTGGTCGTCCAGCTTCATGTCGGCGTCGAGGGCCAGGACCGGGTCGACGGCGCCAGGCAGAGCGAACACCGGCAGCGGTGACAGGTGGTCCGGGTCCAGGTGCAGTATCCGCAGCAGCGGATTCAGGCCGGCGCAGTGGTCGCCGTGTGCATGGCTCACGAACACGGCGTCCACCGCCGCGGCACCGACGTGTTCGAGTAATGCGGGCAGCGTGGCGTAGCCGGGGTCGAGCAGGAGTCGAAAGCCGGCATGCTCGATCAGGTAGCCGCTGCACCCTCGTTCGGGTGTCGGGTATGCGCCCCCGCCGCCGAGCACCGTCAGTCGCATTGCGCGACGCTACTCAAGCCTTGTACGCAGGAGCGCTCGGGCGCGTGATGGCTGGGACGGGGTCGCCCCTATTCGCCGCGAACCTCATTCGGTGCTGTCGAGAATCAGTCGGATCGCTTCGTGCGGTGCGTCCCACTGTGGAAAGTGACCGCATCGCTCGAACCAGTGCAGCACCGCGTCGGGGTAGAACTCCGTGGCACGTGCAGCTTGTCTCGGCACGGTCACCAGGTCACGACGACCCCACCCGATCGTGACCCGGCCGGGCACTGTGCCAGCCGGGGCTCCCTGTTGCCTGGGCCCCTTGATCAGGGCGCCCAGGGCGGCACCGGTCGACGGGGAGTCGGCCAGCCCGCGCACGTCCGGCAGCACGGTCTCGCGCGACAGCGCCCACGGCCGTGCCGACAACTGCGCCAGCAGCACAGTCCTTCCCACCGGGCTACCGAGCAGCGCCGGCAGCCTGCCCCGCAACGCCTTGACCAACGCGATCGACGGCCGCAGCGTGGCGCCGAAGACGGCGACCTCACGGTCATTCCAGAAACCGCCCGGGTCCAACGCCACCGTGTCGCCGCCGACGCCTCGCCGCGCGAGCTCGAGCACCATCCGGCCGCCCATCGACTGGCCGACGGTCGACACCCCGTCCAGACCCTGTTCACGGATGAAGTCCGCGACGGAGTCGGTCAGGGTGGCGATCGAGATCTCGCCGGTCAACGGCGGCGTCTCGCCAAATCCCGGCAGGTCGACGGCGATCACCTCGCGACGCTCGGCCAGTTCATCGAGGATTGGCGACCACGATTGCCACCCAGCACCCAGACCGTGCACGAGCAACAGCGGGCTGCCGCTCCCTCGCCTCACGTAATTCAACGGAACACGAGGAGCGCTACTCACCCCAGACCTCGGAGTGCTCGGTCATTGCGGGCGCATCCGCCTCCGGTGACGTCACTATCCGGCTGCTGCCGTCGGGGTGGTATTCAAGATCGGTTACATGGCACGGGAAGCGGCTGAGCATCGGGTCCCGGCGTGGCTTCGGTTTCATCGGTCGTCGGTGGCGCGCAGCGTCGCGTAGGTGGCAGCGCCGAAGACGAGGTGCGGGACTGCGTCGGCCGCCCAGTCGGCGCTCTTCCACTTGGCCGGGTCGCTGATCCCGAACAGCTTCAGCGGGAGGTCTGACGTCGCCATGGCCGCGGCCGAGATCAGCGGGACAGCGATCAGTGCCGGAATGGCGTGCCCGCGTGTGCGGAGGGTGCGGTGAAGTGAACCGGCCAGGGCGCCGACGGCCGCGCCGACCGCAGTCCCGGACAGCGGGCCCAAACCGGCGAGCCGGTTGTCGCGTTCATCGCCGTCGCCGGGGATGTCCACGCCCGCCTTATCCGCGGCGATCTTGACGAGATCTTGGGGCGCGGAGCTGGTACTTCTGCCGCGGATGGCCATGTCCAGGTAGGTGGTCGCGTTGAGTGCTGTCGTACCCGCTGCTCCTGCGGCTGCGCCGCGCAGGAAACCTGGTGCATTCATGTGATGCTCCTCGCTCGCAAGGTGGCCGGTAGCCGGGAACGGCGCCCGCACATCGAAATCCTCGACACGCACGCGCCTTGAGGGCTATGGACGCGGTCAGGCCAGGCCGAGTTGGGTCATGATGCCGAGCTCGTCGCTGCTGCCCCATCGTTCGACGAGCAGGCCGTCGGCGAACTTGCTGATCTGCACGCCGCGAACCTTGATGGGTTTGCCGGTGGCGTCGTGGCCCTGGAACGGTCCCTGGTGAGTTCCAGTGAGGGTGTAGGCGAACGCGACCTGATCGTCGTCGGCAACCAGAGTCTCGACCTCGACGTGCAGGTCCGGGAACGCGGTCCGCATGTCGGTGAACATCCCCTTGAACCCGTCGGGGCCGGCGCCCTGGCCTGGTGCCGGGTCGTGGTCGACGGCCTTGGCATGTACGAGCTGGTCGAAGGCGTTCAGGTTGCCGCTGTTGACGGCGTCACCGAAGGCTTGCTGGGCGGCGATGTTGGTCTTCTTGTCGAACATGTAGGTGAACACTCCTCATTCGTAGGGTGGGTCGTGGGCGGTCTCGGTCAGGGGTGGAGCAGGACCTTGGTCCAGCCGTCGAGGCGATCGTCGAAATTCTTGTAACCCTCGGCGGCCTGGTCGAGGTTGAGCTCGTGGCTGACGATGACGCCCGGGTTGAGCTTGTCGCGGTGGATCAGGTTGCGCAGCTGGCGGTTGTACTGCTTGGTGTTGCACTGCCCGGTGCCCATCGACTGACCTTTGAAGAAGAAGGTGCCGAAGTCGAATCCGAACTTGCCCTCTTTGGCCAGGCCGTCGGAAGCGTTCGGGTCCTCGGGCACGAAGACCCCGACGACGCCGATGCGCCCGGTGGGCCGCACGGCCTGGATCAGGTTGTTGATCGTCAGACCCGGCTTTTCGTGGCCCTGGTGGTCGTGGGCCTGGTAGCCGACGGCCTCCACGCCGCGGTCAGCGCCCTCGCCGCGCGTCGCGTCCAGCACCTGCTGCACCGCGTCGCCGGCGGAGTCGTCGATCGGCGTGGCGCCCATCGTCTCGGCCAGCTTGAGACGGTCGGGTTGACGGTCGACCACGAAGATCTGATCCGCGCCGCGCAGGTCGGCCGACATCACGGCCATGAGCCCGACGGGCCCGGCGCCCCAGATGACGACCGAGTCGCCGATGCCGACCTGGGCCAGCTCAGTGCCGTGGTAGCCGGTGGGCAGGATGTCGGACAACATGACGTAGTCCTTCTCCTTCTCCCGCGCATCCTCGGGCAGCACCAGGGCGTTCCAGTCAGCGTAGGGCACGCGGAGCAGCTCGGCCTGTCCGCCGTTGTAGGGGCCCATGTCGGCGTAGCCGTAGGCGGCGCCGGCACTCCCGGGGTTTGCGGTCAGGCAGAAGCCGGTGAGCCCGGCCTCGCAGTTCTTGCAGAAACCGCAGCCGATGTTGAACGGCAGACACACCATGTCGCCGACCTTGACGCGGTCGACGCCGGAACCGACCTCGATGACCTCGCCCATGTTCTCGTGGCCGAGAACCTTGCCGACCTCCACATCGGTGCGTCCCTCGTACATGTGCAGATCACTGCCGCAGATGTTCGTGGTCGTGATCCTGATCAGGGCATCGGTCGGTTTCTCGACGGTCGCGTCCGCGACCTCGTCGACGGAGACGTTCTTCGGACCGTGGTACACGAGTGCACGCATGTGGTGCTCCTTGGCTTCGTTGAAGTGACCACCGCAGGTGGACGACTCCGATGTGGAGGGATCCGTGGGCAACGGTGTCGCGGCGACCGTCGGTTAGGTTGTCGGCCGGGTCATTTCGCCAGGAACGTGATCAGGGCGGTGTTGAACTCCGCGGCGTGGCTGACGTTGACGCCGTGGGGTGCGCCGGCGATGACGTTCAGCTCGCTGCCGGGCAACGCCGCGTGGGTGCGCTGACCGGATCCTTCGAACGGGACGGTGCCGTCGAGCTCTCCGTGCAGGATTAGCGCCGGCACGTTGACCTTGGGCAGGTCATCGCGGAAGTCGGTGGTGCCGAACGCGGTCAGGCAGGCCAGCGCGGCTTTCTTGTCGGCCTGCTTGCACAGCACGATCGCTTCTTGGCGCTGCTGCTCGCTCACCATCAGCGTGCCTTGCTCGTCAGTCATCGGCGGGGAGAAGGAGGTAAAGAACTCGGTCGTGAACTGGTCGTAGAAGCTGTCCTCGTCCTTGGTCAGCCCTGCAGTGAGCTTTGCCGCCTTGGCCTTGCTCAGCGGCCCGTCCGGGTTGTCGTCGGTGTGCAGCATGTACGGGGTGACGGCGGAGGCGAACACCACGCTGTGCAGCCGGTCGGTGCCATAGATGGAGCAGTAGCGAGCAACCTCCCCGCCGCCCATGGAGAAGCCGACCAATGTCAGGTCGGTCAGATCGAGTTCGGTAATGAGGGCGTTCAGGTCCTCGGCGAGGGTGTCGTAGCTGTAGCCGCGCGCCGGCTTGTCGCTGCGACCGAACCCGCGCCGGTCATAGGTGATGACGCGATACCCGGCCCCCTGCAGGGCGGGCACCTGCGCCGACCACGATTCACCCGACAGTGGCCAGCCGTGAATGAGCAGCACGGCCCGTCCGGGGCCGGCGGTGTCGTCAACGTGCAGGTCGGTGTTCTTGAACAGGCCATGGTGAGCGGTGATCTCAGTCATCTGGGAGCACTCCTAAATGTGGTTGATGGGTGTGATGTTGCGGCGGTGCGGACCAGCTCGTCCACGCCTCACGGCCGCCCCCCGACGGTCGTGAGGCGTGTCGCGAGTCGACGCATGCCACGCCCAATGCATTGACGAGCAACTATTTCTGCAACGTTGAGTTCGGCTGCCACCTGAGTCTGGGTCCAGCCGCGTCGGTAAATGAGGTCCAGCGCCCGCCGATCCACCGTCTCCAGATCGGACAACGCGTTCAGAGTCTCGTCACGCCATTCGAGCTGCTCGGAGCTGCCCGGCTGGTACGGGTGTAGCGATGTGCCGGGCGTGGGACGTGTCGGGTCGTGGCCCGGCACCCGAGGTCGTTCGAGGGATTGAGATTCGCGCTGCGCGGTCATAGAGCCACCCACGGCAGCCGCGTCACCGCGGCAGCGTCCATGTGCAACGCCCGGGCCGATGTCATGCGTCCGTGGGGCGACCGGCTCGACAATCGAACCCGCGCAGCCTCGCGAGATTTTCTCAAGAAGTACGAGGGGCGGCGGATGGTGATCGCGGCTCACGGGCCACTGTGCGACGTCCAGTGTCGAGCTGCTGCTCACAGAACTACCGCTCGAACGATCGGCGTCCTGCCCTGGACTCGGCTAAGTCCTAACCAAGGTCGAACGTAACACTCCGTTCGAGGTTTCGCAGAGGAAGCTTGATCCGGCGTCGACAACTCTCCCGACCCTTGAGCCTGATGCCTCCGCCGGGAGCTGACAAATGCGCGTGGGTGCGGGACGGCCGCCCATCCCCCCGCGGGGAGTGCATGAACGGCCCTCCCGCTAGGGCACGTCGCCTTGATCGAACACAGCGCGTCGCAGCCTCCATGGGCTGCCTACTGCGCAACTACCCATTGCCAGGTGCCCGAAATGCAGCCGTCTCAACCGGACGACACCGGTTCAACCCAAGCTTGGTGCTCTCAACCGGTGCGTTTGTCGAGTCAGACACCGAAGACGGGCGCCTGGTGTTCCCTGGCCTACGGGGTCAATCGTCAGCGGCCGGAACACAATGGGCACTATGACGGCATGCGCTTCCTGCCCGTCGGTAGAGACGCAGACGACGATCGGATAGCCGACGCCGCAGCGGACCTGATCGAAGACTTACGAGACCGCACGCTGAGCGCGATGACTCGCACGCTCGACCACGTCCCCGACGCGGTAACCCGGTTACGCGCGACGGCCGTGCGGCTGCAGGAGGAGGACGTTCTCGAAGTCCTATCCGGTCCGTTTGCTGGAAACCCCGCTGCCGCGATCGGCGCCCTGCAGGATGCGGTGGACGCCATGCTCGGATCGTTCGGCGCGGTACGCGGCAGCCTCGACAACGCCCAGGCCGCCCTGTCGGGCGCCACCACCCCCGCGCCCGGACGCCTGACCGGGGGCATCACCCGCTCTCTCGGGGGTAGCGCAGGGGACGCCCCGGGGTCAGCCTGCCCATCTTGGGCCCTGACCCCTCGCAGTCCCGCGCTGCCGGTCTTTCCTATTTCACGACCAGTTCAACGTGGACCTCGCATCGGCCCCATCTCTGTGTAACCATCCAAGGGCTGGCACACAGCCTCCTGATCCACGGCCCCCGCGTACGCGGGTCGTGCGGGTAAACACCCAAGCAGCAGGAGCCTTTGGTCATTCTGTTCTTTCGGGAACCGCCATGTCCACCCCCCTGCACGAGCCGGTGAACGGCCCGTCCGAATACGAGCTGTCCGGTTCCGCACCAACCCCGATCAGGGATGCCCCGTCGCATGTCGCTCATCGACTTGATATCCGGCTGGTCACCTCAGCCGAGCCGCGCGTGGTGTTCACCAGCTTGGCCGCGTCAACTGTGCCCGGCTTCTGTGACGAATGCTCGGTGAGTCTTGTCGACAGCGACGCGGCCGGGGCGGCTGCGCGTTTTCACCTGTCCTTGCCGCCGCTTGCAGCTGGCTCGGGCGGCGTCGACCGGGTGACGGCGCGCGCGGCCGCTCAGTCCGCCCATGTAGTTCGGGTTGGCTTCGCGTTCATCGCAGCCACACGTAACGCCGAGATCACCAGCGACACGGCGGCTTCGGCCGCCCCTGTCGTTCAGGGTGAAGTGGTGTTCGTATGGAATCGGCGGCCGGCTACCCGCGTCGACCGGGTAGCTGCCGAGGCGTTGGTAGGTCAGGCGGTGCAGCTCGTCGAGCAGCAGCGCAGCGAGCAGGCCGCTGCGTCAGCCAGCTCCGCGGTCGTCAACCTGACTGCGGCTTTGAAGAGCAGCCGACAGATCGGGATGGCCATGGGCATTCTTATGAGCCTGCTGCAGATCACCCAGGACGAAGCTTTCGAGGCACTGCGCCTCGCCAGCCAGCGGGCCAACCGCAAGCTGCGGGATGTCGCCACCGACGTGGTCGAGACCGGCTGGCTCGACCCAGACCTCCTGCAGAGATGAACCGGGCGAGCTGACCGTTCGATCGTTCCGGTCACCGCTCCCCTTAGTCGTCTCGAGAGGACGCCATGACCCCCTGCGACACCGATCCTGAAACCGACGCCCTGCTCGCCGGAGCGGAGGTCGAACGAGGCGCAGATGACGGCTGCGAGGTCAAACACACGGTGCGTACCCGTCCAGCAGCGCAACACCCGAGCGCGGAGCCGCCGGCGACACCGGCTAGCAGCTAACCGCGCCCCTTGAACCGGTGTTGTTCAGTGGCCGCAAGCTCAAGTCCGGCAGCCAAACGACGGGCTGCATCGGCGCGCATATCGACGCCGCGCCGCCGTGACTGATCCGCACAGAATACGCGATACAGAGCGCGGAACCACTGCAGGCCACCCCCTCACGGGCTGTCAGCCGTTACGCTTTAGTTGATCTTCTTCAGTCCGCAAAAAGTCCGCAAGAATTTCGTTAGAGGTCATGACTGGCAGGCGCTCTTCAATGCTGTACCCCCCGTATTTGTTGGCCTTCAATGATTATCGACGGTCCCCAGCGACCCCCGGATAGTGCGACCTGTACTACAACATCTAGACCCGATCGACGCTGGAGGCCCCGGATTCCGGGGCCTCCACTCGTTCGTCGCCAGCTGCCCCCACCGCACCGACCCGCTTCGCGTCGCTCGGTGTGCGGTTCCCGGGTTCTGGTCCTCGTGGCTCGGCGCAGCCTGTCGCGCACCCTTACTGCGCCTCAACCGGCATGCTCGGCCCATGCTCCTGCTGATCGCACTCATCGTCCTGGCCATCGTGACCGGCGTGCTCGGCGCCATCATCAAGGGCGCGTTCTGGCTGTTCATCCTCACCGTGCTGTTCTTGGTGGCCGCCTACTTCGCCGGCCGGGCGCGCGCCCGGTCCTGACCTGACCCTGCGACCCCGCGGCTCGGGTGGGCTAGTTCGCTGCGCGGCGGGTAGGACCAGGGCACGGTCGCAGGTTGGTCCTAGGACAGCCCAGGCCGAGGCTCCGATCGTTGTACCCACCAGGGGTCGGAGCCGACCCACCGAGAAGGGCCGGCCTGTATGCCCGCCGACAATCCCGACGAACCCCGTGTCGTCCTGCACGCTCGTGACAGCACTGGCCAGGCCCCTGCCCTGAGTGTCGTCAGGCATCTCAGCGAGCTGGCCCGCGAGCTGCGAGCCGAGTCGGATCCGGCCAGGTTGCTGCAGCACATCGTGGCGGCGACCGTCGAGGAGGTCGACGGCGCCGAACAGGGTGGCATCAGCATGATCGAGGGGCACAAGGTGCGGGCTGTGGCGCCGTCGAGCGCAACGGTTCGCCGTTTGGATCAACGGCAGAACGACGTCGGGGAAGGTCCCTGCCTCAACGCGTTGCGTGAGCAGGTGACGATCCGAACCGACGACCTGCGCGCGGAGAGCCGCTGGCCGCGGTTCGCCGGCGCCGCCGTGGACGAGGGTGTGCGTTCGATGCTGTCGGTGCAGTTGTTCGTCGACGGTGACAACCTCGGGGCGCTGAATCTGTACTCCGGGCAGCCGGACGCGTTCACGACCGCGTCCGAGTACACCGCCATGGCGTTCGCGGCGCACGCCGCGGTCGCCATGAAGGGCCGTGACGTCGAGAACAACCTCCGCACAGCCCTGGACTCGCGAGACATCATCGGTCAGGGCAAAGGCATCCTCATGGAACGGTTCAAGATCAGCTCCGACGAGGCGTTCACCCTGCTCGTCATGGCCTCCCAACAACGCAACCGCAAGCTGCGCGACGTGGCCGACGACCTCGCGACGAGCGGCGATCTCGGCATCACCTGAACCGCGCCGAGCAGGGACCTCATGGCCCGGCCCGAGAGCGGTCAGGCGGTCCACCGCGGCGGGTCGGCGGTGGGTTGCTGCGGGTCCGCGGCGGCGCGGCGCAACCGGTCGAGCGCTGCGGTCAGCACCGGCTCGGCCTTCGCGAACGGCAACCGCAGGTAGCGGTCATGGGTGCCGGCGACGGCGAACCGGGGGCCCGGCACCACGCGGACACCGTAGGCGCGCGCGGCAGCCGCGAGCCGGGTGCTCGACGCGCCGTCGCCGAGGTCGACCCACAGCACCATGCCCCCGCGTGGCCGTACGGCACTCCAGCCGGCGGCCTCGACCAGGCCCAGGAGGTGGTCACGTCGGGCACGGAGTTGCGTGACCCGCTCGGCCCGGATGGCGTCGAGGTGAGCGAGGACCTCGATACCCAGCAGCTGGTCGAGCACCGGCGCCGCGATGTCGGCGGCGGATCGGGTCAACCCGAGCCGGGCGACGACGTCCTCGTCGGCCCGGACCCACCCCAGCCGCAGGCCGCCCCAGACCAGCTTCGACAGCGACCCGACACTGACGACGTCCTTGCCGAAGGCCGCCAACGGGCGGCGGGGCGTGAGGTCGTCGTCGAGGTCGAGCTCGGAGAACGTCTCGTCGGCCACCAGTCGGGTGTGCGGGAGCATCCGCACCAGACGGCGCCGCTGGGCGTCCGAGGCGTGCGCGCCGGTGGGGTTCTGGTGGTCCGGGGTGACGACGGCGATCACCGGGTGGGTGGTCCGCCGCGGCAGCGACCACCCCCAGCCGTCCACCCCGACCGGCGTCAACCGGACGTGATGGGCCCGCGCGGCGTCGGCGCAGCCCGCGTAGGTCGGGACCTCGAGCCCGACGGGGTCGCCCGGTTTCGCGTACGCCCGCAGCATCAGGTCCCAACCGTGCAGCGCACCCTGCGTGACGACGATCTGGTCGGCGGTGGTCGGTACGCCACGCTGCTCGTAACGCCCCGCGATGGCCTGCCGCAGGTCACGCAACCCCAGCGGGTGCAGGCCGTGGCCGGCGAGGTGGGCAGGCAGCCGGGCCGCGGCCGCCTGCGCGAGCGGGCCGAGCGCCGACGGCGCGCTCGGGGCAGCGATGGTCAGATCGATGTCGTCCTCACGGATGGCGCCGTGCGGGCCCAGGGTGGCGAGATGCGCGTCCACCTCGTCGGGCCGGTCGACGCGATCCGGGGCGGCGGCGACGACGGTGCCGCTGCCCTGCCGGCTCACCACCAGTCCCTCACCACGCAGCAGGTCCAGAGCGGTGGTGACGGTCGTCCGGCTGGCGCCAAGATCGCCCGCGAGCACCCGCTCGGCCGGCAGGGTGTCGCCGACCAGCAGCCGGCCGTCGAGCACCAGACCCCGCAGGGCGTCGGCCAGGGCCAGGTAGGCGGTGCCACCGCCGGACACGACCGGCCGCAGAGCCTCCGCGAGCTGTCGGCGATCCACGATGCCACCTTCTCCATATTGGCCTTGGAGCGAGGAGGCCAATGATGCCACGCTGCTCGCATGGCCTCGTCCCCCTTGTCCGTGCTGTTGCCGATCCCCCGGGACCGGCGGGCGATCCGGGCCATCGCGCTGGTCGTGGGCCTCGCGCTCTACGGCGTGAGCATGGCGCTGATGCTGCTGGCAGGCCTCGGGCTCGCCCCGTGGGGCGTGCTTGACCAGGGCCTCGCCAGGACCGTCGGCGGCAGTGTCGGGACGTGGTCGATGATCAACGGCGCGGTCGTGCTGCTGCTGTGGATCCCGCTCAGACAACGTCCAGGGATCGGCACCCTGTGCAACGTGGTGCTGGTCGGAACAGCGATCAACCTGACACTGTGGGCCCTCCCCACACCGACCGCGTTCGGCACCCGCATCGCCGTCCTCGCCGCCGGTATCGCCCTCAACGCCGTCGCCACCGCGCTGTACGTCGGCGCGGCCCTCGGCCCGGGCCCGCGCGACGGCCTCATGACCGGGCTCGCGGCGCGGGGCCACCCGGTGCGGGTCGTGCGGACGACGATCGAGGTCGCGGTGCTCCTGGTGGGATGGCTGCTCGACGGGGACGTCGGCTGGGGCACCCTCGCATACGCCGTCACGATCGGCGTGCTGCTGCACACGCTGCTGCCACGGTTCAGCATCCGGAGCCTCCCCGTCCCGCACGACACCGTTGCCGACGAAACCCACGGACCCGGTTCGCGCCCGAACGGCCTGCGGGTCAGGTAGGTCCGCCGAAGCGGTCGCTGCGTCGCTGGGCTGCGGCAACCCGGGTTCTCGGCCTGGACCATGTCAAGGTCCATCGCACCGGGCTGACGCTCAGCCGGCGTTCGCCATGATGCGTCGGTGATGAGGCCGCGTCTGCGTCGTGCGAGCGACGGCGCAAGCTCCGTCGTCCTTACCCTCGTCGGTGCGGCCGCCTTCTGCGTGGCGGGCGCGGCGCTGCTCGTCCGGCTCTACACCGGTGGCTGGCAACCACTGATCATCGCCGCCGCGATCGCACACCAGCTGCTCTGGGCGGGACCGGTGGCCGCGCTGCTGTTCCTGCTGGCCCGTCGCTGGTACGCCGCGGCCGGGGCTGTCGTGGTCGTCGCCGTGAGTGTCGCCGGACAGCTCCCTGTCTACGTCGGCGCCGCGACGTCGCCGCACGGCCGGACGGTGACGGTGCTACAGGCGAACCTCCGCGTCGGCTCGGCGAACCCAGCAGACCTGGTGCGCACGGTCGCCGCACGGAAGGTCGACGTGCTGGCCACCGAGGAACTGACCCCGACCGAGCGCGACCGGCTGATCGCCGACGGGTTGACCACGCTGCTGCCCTACCGGTTCGACGCGGCACTGGCGGGCGGCGGCGGTGGGCTCGCTGTCTGGAGTCGCTACCCGTTGACGCCGGACCACAACTACCGGGGCTTCCGGCTCGGCGTGCTGTCCGCAACCATCCGCCTGGACCGCACCCACCGGCTCACGTTCCTGGCCGCTCACCTGCTGCCGCCCTATCCCTACCCGGCCGGCGAATGGCGCTCCGAGATGCGGCGACTGCGCACGATCCTGAAGACGGCCGCAGCCGGCACCGATCCGGTCATCGTCGCCGGTGACCTCAACGCGACCTTGGACAACCAACCGGTGCGCGGCCTGCTCGGCACGGGGTACGCCGATGCGGCCGAGCACGCGGGCGCGGGCTACGACGCGACGTACCCCACCGACCGCTGGTATCCCCCGCTCATCGCCATCGACCACATCCTCAGCCGTGGCGGGTCCGCGGCCGAGGCCACGACCTTGGCGCTGCCCGGATCGGACCACCACGCGCTCGTCGCCCGGATCGCAGTTCGGTAATCCTGTCTACGGCCTGGGTACCTCGCCTGCGCACCATGATCTTCGCGACGGCCCAATCCGATGCCGCCCCTGCCCACCGGTTGGCATCTCCCATGACTCTCTTCACCTCGCGCGGCCTCGTTGTGACCGCCACCTCGGTCGTCGCGGTGGCGGTGCTGTCGGGGTGCACCAGCAACGGCAACGGGCCGCACATCGACAACGGCCAGGCCACCAACGGCACGTCGGTTCCCCGGTCCGAGTCGCAGGAAGCGGCGGCCGACCCCGGCGGCGCCGCGATCCCGGGGTCCTCCCCGTCGACGGCGTCCGTGCCGCCGGTGCCGTGTTCCGCGGCAAGCGCCGGGGTCGTCGCCGAGGTGCTCGCTCACCTGACCGGCAGTGCCCGCGCGCTGGGGCCGGCCCGATCGCTGGCCACCACCCAGGCCGACCAGGACTCCTCCGGCTGGCCGACGACCGTCGTCGGTGCCGCCTTGACGCGGCTGCCGGGTTCACCCGTGGGTGTCTGGGCCGTGGCCGCCGTCGGGACGACGCCGCGCATCCTCGCGCTCAACGGGGCCGCCGAGCGTTACACGGTGCGGCAGGCCGCGGTGTCGACGACGCTGCAGGCCCAACTGCGCAACGGGATGGCGGCGTCGAACGCTGCGTTCTGCGTCCGCAACGGCACCTGAGCCGGCCGGCCCGCGCGAGGACGGCTGCCCGAATACGGCCGAGCCAATCGACGTGTTCTGCGGTGATCTCGCCCGGGCTGCTGCACAACCAGACCGGAACCGGGCACACTACGGCTGTGTCGTGCCGAGCCCACTCCGTTCATCTCGTCGTCGGCACCGCGTCCATCGGTCCGTGCTCCGGGTGACCATTCAGGACTCCTTCGCGTCCGCGGTGGGCGCGCTGCGCGGCGTGGCCGCCGCCGACCGCCTGTGCGAGGTGTGCGTCGAGCTGCTGTCCGTGGACGCGGCGGCCATCTCCCTGGTCTTCGACGGCGCCAACACCGGCACGCTGGGCGCGAGCGGCGACGCGGCCCGGCTCTACGACGAGTTGCAGTTCACCGTCGGGGAAGGACCGTGCCTGGAGTCGGTCTCCGACCGGGCCCCGGTGATGGTCGTCGATCTGGCCGCCGACGTCGACACGGGCCGCTGGCCCGCCTACGGCCCCGCGCTGCTGGCCTACGGCGTGTGCGGCGTCTTCGCCGTCCCCGTGCTGGTGGCCGGGGAGTACGTCGGCGCGCTCGACCTGTTCCGCGACGACGTCAACATGCTCACCGGCGACGAACTGTCCGGGGCGATGGTCGCGGCGGAGCTCGCCGAGCTCCCGATGCTGGATCTGCTCGGGAACAACCTGATGGCCCTGCCGGCGGACGTCAACGGGCCCGGCTGGGCCGAGCTGAACGCGGTCACCCGCACCGAAGTCAGCCAGGCCACCGGGATGCTGGTGGCGCAGCTCGACGTCGACCCGGCGGAGGCGCTGGTGCGACTGCGTGCCCACGCGTATGCGACCAACCGTTCAGCGACCCAGGTGGCGCGGGACATCCTCGAACGACGGCTACGGCTGGACCCGGGGTGACCGCGCTCCGGGCCGCAGTCAGGTCGACCGATCCGCACGCAAGGAGTCAGCGGTGAACGATGACGCTCGGGAAGCCCAGGTGCTCGAAGCGGTGGTGACGCTGGTCGACAGCCTGCTCGACGACTTCGACGTCGTCGAACTGCTCACCGACCTCACCGAACGCTGCGCGACGCTGCTCGACGTGGCCTCGGCCGGGTTGCTCCTCGCCGATTCGCGCCGGCAGCTGCATGTCATGGCGGCGACGTCCGAGCGCACCGAGGAGCTCGAGTTGTTCCAGCTGCAGGCCGACGAGGGGCCGTGCCTGGACTGTTACCTCAGCGGTCGCCCGGTGTCGATCGCCGACCTCGGTGACGCAGACGGACGGTGGCCGCAGTTCGTGCCGGCGGCGCGCGAGGCCGGGTTCGCGTCGGTGCACGCGCTCCCCATGCGAGCGGCCGGCAGCGTGTTCGGGGCCCTCGGTCTGTTCGGCACACGCTCTGGCGGACTGAACGACGCCGACCTGCTGGTCGGCCGGACCCTCGCCCACGTCGCCAGCGTGGCCATCGTCCAGGAGCACGCCCCGACCCCCGACGTCGTGTTCCCGCACCTGCGCAGTGTCCTGGCCAGCCGCACGGTGGTCGAGCAGGCCAAGGGGTTCCTGCGGGAACGGCTCGACGTCACCGTGGGCGAGGCGTTCCAGCTGCTCCGGCGCTACGCGCGCGAGTCGGGCCGGCACCTGACCGACATCGCCCGCGAATTGCTGTCGGAACGCGCGACGCGGCCGGCGCTCGTGGACGCGCTGGCCCGTCTCGCCTCAGCCGATGACCTGCCGGACTAACCGCCGCCGTCCGGCCGGCTGTGCCGCGCGTGGGCGCGCCGTACCGCCTCGTCGACGATCCGTTCGGCGACGACCGAGAGCTTGACGTTCTCGGCCTGACTCGTCTGCCGCAGTCGGTCGAACGCCTCGCGCTCGCTGCCGCCGGTACGGCTGCGCACGATGCCGATGGCCTGATCGATCAGCGCCCGGCTGCTCAGCGCCGTCTGCAGCTGGGTTGCCCTGGTGTGTGCGGCGTGCAGCAGCTGGATGTTGCCGACCGACACCGCCGCCGATTGGGCGAATCTCTCGGCCAGACGCACGGAATGCGCGGTGAACGCGTCACGGGTACGGGCGTAGATGTTCAGCGCCCCGACGACGTCGCCCAGCACGATCAGCGGCAGAGCCAGCGCCGAGTGCACCTGCAGGCGTGCGACGCGACCGCCGAAGCGCCGCCACCGCTCGTCGCTGCCGAGCGACCCGCTGACCTGGGAGCGGCGGCTCTGCATTGCCGTGAGGCACGGTCCCTCGTGGCAGATGTCGTACTGCAGCCGGTCGATCTCGCGAACGATCGGGTCGGTGACCGCCCACGCCACGACCTTGGGCGTCGCGGAGCCGGCCTGCATCAGCGTGACCCCGGCGCCGTCGGCGCCCGGAGCCGCGGAAGCGGCCAGCTCGGCGATCTGGGTCAGCACGACCTCGAGATCGTCCACCTGTGACACCAGTGTCGTGAGGCCCTGCACCGCGAAGAACACGTCCTGTTCGTCGGCGTCGCTCTGCGCGGCGGTCAGGCCCTCCCCGGACAGCAGGTCGCGCCCGGCCTGGGAGTCGAAGCTGGTCACGGCGGGAGTATCCAGGACACCCGCGTCGTTCGGGACCCCGGCGCCGTCCCTGGCACCCGCGTCATCCTGGGCACCGGCGTCGCCGGCACCGTCGACGAACGGTTCGGGTTCGGTCACGTCGACGGCTGACCGTGGATCGACGGGCTACCACTCTCGGCCCGGCCGGTCCAGGACACGACCTCGTCGAACGAGCGGTAGGCGTGGACCCCTCGGTGGCCGGGTTGCTGAGCGCAGCGCACGGTGCGACGCAGGAACGGCGCGTACCGCAACGCCCGGCACCTCCAGCGGCCGAACCGCAGGGCGGACAGGCGCGCCCACGCGCCTGGGACGACAGCTGACACGTCGGTTCGAGGACTCATCACGCACCCGGGAGGTAGGGCACCGGTCTGGATACGGGCGCGGCGGCCGTCGACCGGATCGGTGGACGGCGCTGCCCCGAGAGGCTGGTTTCCAGCGCCTCCAGGGTAACCGGGTTCGGCGACCGCGTCGCGTCCGTCCCGCCGGCTTCACGATCACCGCGGTCACCCACTGGTAGGTTCGCGATCGGTTGGACACCAGCCCGAGTCGAACACCTGCGCTGCACATACCTCGGCCGCGCACGGACCGCGGCGGCTCTCGTGCACCAGGTCGTCGACACGCACGCGGAGCACGCCTTGCCACCGCCCGACCGGCCCGTGCCCGACCTCGCCGCCACCTGCGGCGCCACCGTCCGGGCGGTCCAGGACCTGGACCCGATCGAACGCGCCGCCGTGGTTCTCGTGTACTGGCACGGCCGCACCCAGCCGCAGGTCGCGGCCGACCTCGGCATCCCGGTCAAGGTCGTCCGGCGCGCCCTGACCCGGGGCCTGCGACGGCTGGCCGAGCAGGTCCTGGCCGGCGAGAGCCGACTCGGGGAGGCTGCCGAACGCACCGTCGTCAGTCGCCGGCGCCGTCCCTGACCTCGTACACCTGCCCGGCGAACCCACCGGGCGCCTCTTCGGTCCGTTCGGTGGGATAGGCGCTGACGACGCCGTTGGCGCCGTCCAGCTCGACACGCGTGTCGTCATCGAGCTCGGAGCGGACCAGCCATTCCCCGACGAGGTGCGAGGCCGGCCCGGAATCGTTCACGATGTCGCCGGCGGCGCGGATGACGATGTACTCGGTGTCCATCGGTTCGGCGGTCATGGGCCCGCTATTTCCGCAGCTGGGCCGGATCGAGCCAGCCGGTCTCGACCACGTCGGACGCCACGTCGCGCAGCTTGCGGTTCGACCGCTGGCTGGCGATCCGCAGGGCCGCGAACGCGTCGTCCTGGGTGAGGTGCAGCGCGCTCATCAAGATGCCCATGGCCATCCCGATCTGCCGGCTGTTCTGCAGGGCGGTGGTGAGGTTGGCGACCGCACAACTGGCGGCCGCCGCGGCCTGCTCGCTGCGCTGCTGTCCGACCAGCTGCACCGCCCGCGCCACCAGGGCTTCGGCGGCCAGGCGATCCACGCGGGTGGCGGCGCGCCGGTTCCACAGGAACAGCGCCTCACCCTCGAGGGCCAGCCCGGTCGGGGACGCATCGCCATCTCGGGTCCCGGCAGCGTGCTCGACCGCACCGATGGTGAGCAGGACCCGAACGACGTGGGTGGTCTGCCCGGCGGCGCGCAGCGACACCCGATCGATGCCGCCGGAGCCTGCAGGTGGCAGTGGGTTCGACAGGCGATGGCGGGTGGCCGGACCGTCGGCGGAGCTGTCGACGAACTCGACGGAGCACTCGTCGCAGAAGTCGGGCACGCACTGCGCCACCAGGCTCCCCAGCACGACGCTCGGCTCGACCGAGGGCACGAGCCGGATGCTGGTCTGATCGACCTGCGGTGTCACGGGCGGAGCCGGTCGCCGGTCGAACCCAGAGAGCTGGGCTTCGGCGCTGCCCCCGGTGGGCTCGTGGCTCGAAGCGGACATGGCGTTCCCGGGAGGCGGGTCTGTCCGGTTTTCCTGTGCGTGGGTGTGTACCCGCACGACCCGCGCGAGCGGGGATCGCGAACCAGGAGGCTGTGTGCCAGCCCTTGCATATTTGCACACGATTCGGGCCATCGCCAGGAGCAGGACCGGGTACACGCGGGCGCTCCGTGGCGGCGATCGGCGGCGCGGTTCTGGGTACCGTGACCATGCGGTTGGGCTACAGCCGTTCAGCCTTCCGTGACTGGTTATCGAGGCGTTTGGCCCGCGGGCGCGAGCGCTTCACTGGGTGAGTCCACCGTGCTCCACCGTCTTTCTCAGCGATGACGACGACCGTCGAGCCGCCGGGCGTACCCGTCGGCGAGATCCGCCGCGGCAGCGACTACGCCGGGCTCAGCCGTGCCATCCGCGCGGCGCGACTGCTCGAACGCACACCCTGGCGTTACGCCGTGCGCACGGCGCTCACGCTCGGCTTCTTCGCCGCCTGCTGGGTGCTCGTCGCCGAGCTCGGGGCCTCGTGGTTCGTGCTGGTGGCTGCCGGTCTCCTCGGAATCGCCTCGACCCAGATCGCCTTCCTGGGTCACGACGGCGGCCACCAACAGATCGCCGCGAAACGGTCCGGCAACACCGTCGCAGGGCTGCTCGCCGGCGACCTGTTGTCCGGACTGAGCATCGGCTGGTGGGTGGACAAGCACAACCGTCACCACGCCAACCCCAACAAGGAGGACCACGACCCGGACATCGGCGAGGGCGTGCTGGCCTTCACCGCGGCGGCTGCCGCCGGGCGCACCGGCTGGCTCGCCCGCGCCACCACCCGCAACCAGGCGTTCCTCTTCTTCCCGCTGCTGCTCCTGGAAGGCATCCAACTGCACGCGGCGGGCATCCAGTACCTGTGCAGCCGCGGTAAGCACCGCCTGGGCCGCACCGAAGCGACGCTGCTGACCGTGCACTTCGCGGCCTACCTGGGGGCGAGCTTCACGCTCCTCCCCCCGCTGCACGCGGTGGCGTTCATCGCCGTGCACCAGGCCGTGTTCGGGTTTTACATGGGTTGTTCGTTCGCTCCCAACCACAAGGGCATGCCGGTCATCCCGGCGGATCAGACCGTCGACTACCTACGCCGTCAGGTACTGACCTCGCGCAACGTGCGCGGCGGGTGGTTCACCGATCAGCTGTTCGGCGGCCTGAACTACCAGATCGAGCACCACCTGTTCCCGAGCATGCCGCGCGCCCACCTCAGGCGCGCGCAGCAACTGACCCGCGAGTACTGCGCGACGCACGACATCACCTACACCCAGACCGGCATGTTCGCGTCCTACCGGATGGCGCTGAGCTACCTGCACGAACTGGGCGCGCCGCTGCGTGCCGCGCGCCGTGCAGCGACGCCTGCTGTCACCACCTGATCCCCCGAACATCACGAAAGGCACACCATGATCGACGACACCACACCCGATGGGGCCGAGCAGTCACCGAACAAGCAGTCACCGGACGACGCCCCCTCGGACGACCGGGCCGACACGTCACCCGCGTCCACCGGCCATTCCGACGCGGACACCCAGACCCAGCGCAACACCGAGGACGAGTCGCCGTCCTGACCGGCGCGACCTCTGCGTGATCCGACCGGGCCTCGTCAGTCGGGCGGCGCGATGAGGTTCACGCCGGTGACCCGCGCCGGGTCGAGGGCCACGCCAGCCGTCGGGTCGGCGTCGGTCGCCCCGCTGAACACCACCGGAGCGTTCATGCTCCGGGCGTGCTCGAGCTCGGTCTCGAGCGCCTGGTGCGCGGTCTCGGCCTCGTCCGGGCTCACCCCGTGCAGTGTCACCAGTACCGGATCCACACCCTGTTCGTAGTTCACCTGCAGCACGTAGTCAGCCATGCCCACACCCTGCCCGCACGCTCGGCGCCCCAACCCGGGACCTCGACCGGCGTTGAGCACACCTGGCCGCCGCGCAGGCCAGCCTGCCCTTGCTGGCACCTGCGCTCGCGGATCGGTTCACTGGAGGGGTGAGCACCGCAGATCCCACCAGCGCCCAGGTCGACGCGGCGGCTGCGGGCGAACCCACCCATCCGGCCGAACCGCACGACTCGGAGCGGGCCGGGCGGCTCAACTGGCTGCGTGCCGGGGTGCTCGGTGCGAACGACGGCATCGTGTCCACGGCGGGCATCGTCGTCGGGGTGGCCGGCGCCACGACCGCCACCGGACCGATCTTCACCGCGGGGCTCGCCGGACTGGTGGCGGGCGCGGTCTCCATGTCGCTGGGCGAATACGTGTCGGTCAGCAGTCAGCGCGACTCCGAGCGGGCGCTGTTGGCCAAGGAACGGCGCGAGCTGGCCGACGAACCCGACGAGGAGCTCGCCGAACTGGCCGCGCTGTACCAGGCGAAGGGGTTGTCGCCCGGAACCGCGCGTCAGGTCGCGCTCGAGCTCACCGAACACGACGCGCTGGGGGCGCACCTGGACGCCGAGCTGGGGTTGGACCCGGACCACCTCGCAAACCCGATGCAGGCGGCGGTCGCGTCCGCGATCTCCTTCGTCGTCGGCGCGGTGCTGCCGGTCGTGGCGATCCTGCTGCCGCCGCCGCACTGGCGGGTCGGCGTCTGCGTGGTTGCCGTACTCGCCGCCCTCGCCCTCGCCGGAACCATCTCGGCGCGGCTGGGGTCGGCGCCGGTCCGGCTGGCCGTCCTGCGGGTCGTCGTCGGCGGGGCGCTCGGCCTGGCCTTCACCTACGCCGTCGGGTCGCTGTTCGGTACCGCGATCGGGTGACAGGGGCCGCGCGGCGTGGGCGTGACGCGGCCGGCGCCACGTGACCGTTGCCTGAACGGGCGGTGTCGGCAAATATGGACGACGACACGCCCGGGGACGACGGATCGGCGGACAGAGTGACCCAAGCACCAGCGGCGTACGCGCTGGCCGGCGAGGTCGACGCGAGCACTGCGCCGTCGCACCTGGAACGGCTGCAGGCCACCATCGCGGCCACGCCGGGCGACACGGTGGTCGTCGAGCTCGACCGGACCCGCATGGTCGACACGACCGGGCTCGGCATGCTGATCAACGCCCACGCCGCGGCCAAGGATCTGAACAAGCGCCTGGTCCTGCGCGGGGCGAACCACCGCCTCGTGCGGCTGATGGAGATCGCGGGCACCTACGAGCTGTTCGACTGGGAACCCTGAGCGGGTCGGGCCCGGGGCCGTCGGCGGGCAGCGCCGAAGGTCGCTGCCCGTGCGGGACCGGAGAGGTCTACACCGCCTGCTGCCGACCCCGCCACGACAGCTCCGTGCCCGCGCCTACGGCCGAGACGCTGATGCGGGCCCGCTACAGCGCGTTCGCGCTGGGCGACCTCACGTACCTGCTCTCGAGCTGGCACCCGAGCACCCGCCCCGCCGCCCTCGAACTCGACCCGGCACGCAGTTGGGTACGGCTGGAGATCCTCGACGCGACGGACGGCGGCCCGTTCGCCGACACCGGCGAGGTCGAGTTCCGCGCTCATCACCGGACCGGTGCCGTCCGAGGTGTCCAGCACGAGCGCAGCCGCTTCGCCCGCCGCCGGGGCCGGTGGTACTACCTCGACGGCGTCACAGCGAGTTGACGGGGTCCTGTGCACGATGACCGGATGAGCGACGCACCCCCGCCCCAGGTCTGGCCGACGCTGCGCGCCCGCGACGCGCCGGCGCTCATCCGCTTCCTCGTCGACGTCGTCGGGTTCGAGGAGACCACGGTCTACGCCGAGGACGGCGTGGTCCACCATGCCCAGCTCAGCTGGCCCCTCGGCGGCGGGGTGATGCTGGGCTCCGCCCGCCCGGGGACGGACTGGGGGCTCGAGCCCGGGACGTTCGGCGCCTACGTCGTCGTCGACGACCCGGACGCCCGGTACGAACGGATCGCGGCGGCCGGAGCCGAGGTGACCACCGGGCTGCACGACACCGACTACGGCTCGCGCGACTTCGCCATCCGCGACCCGGAGGGCAACCGCTGGTCGTTCGGCACGTACCGGGGCGAGCCGCGCCACTGAGGACCCGCGTCCTCCCGTGCGATCATCAGCGGGTGGACGCCCTCACCGCAGCACCGTTCACGCTGCCGGAGTGCACCTTGCTGCCCGCGGCACCCGTCGAGGAGTTCGACCAGATGGCGGCGCTCACCCGGCGCGTGCTCGACGCCCCGGCCGCGTCCGTGACCCTCGTCGACCCCGACCGCCAGGTGTTCCCCGGTGCGGCCGGCCTCAACGAGGTCATGACGGCCGAGCGGGAGACGCCGCTGCCCTTCTCATTCTGCCAGCACGTCGTCACGTGGGCCGAGCCGCTCATCGTCACCGACGCCCGTGTCCACCCGCTGCTCTCCGAGAACCCGGCCATCGTGGCGAACCAGGTCGTCGCCTACGCCGGGATGCCGCTGCGCGACCTGCGCGGCGTGGTCATCGGCTCGCTGTGCGTGTTCGACCCCGCCCCCCGGGCCTGGACCGACGTCCAGGTGGAGACGCTTCGACAGCTCGCCGTCGTCTGCTCGGCCCAGCTGCAGTTGGTCGAGTCCAAACAGCGCAGCGCCGTTCTTGCCGAACGCGAACGCGCCGCGAGCGCACTGAACGAGAGCGTCGCCCACGAACTGCTGGGCCTGTCGATGGTGCTCGGCAGCGCACGATCGCAGACCGCCGGGCCGGTCGCCCGGCTCATGGACAGCGCGATCGGCAGCGTCGACACCGCGCTGACCAACCTGCGCAGCTCCGTGCTCGGCCCGCGCTCCGGGGCGGTGGGCTGACATGGACGCGGACGTCATCGTCGTCGGAGGCGGACTGGCGGGCCTCGTCGCCACCCACGAACTCACCTCCCGCGGCAAACGGGTCCTGCTCGTCGACCAGGAGAACGCCGCGAACCTGGGCGGCCAGGCGTTCTGGTCGCTGGGCGGCCTGTTCCTGGTCGACACCCCCGAGCAGCGGCGGCTGGGGGTCAAGGACTCCTTCGAGCTCGCCTGGTCCGACTGGTGCGGCAGCGCCCAGTTCGACCGGCTCACCGGCGAACGCCCCGAGGACGAGTGGGCGCAGCGCTGGGCCCGCGCCTACGTCGAGTTCGCCGCGGGAGAGAAGCGCGCCTGGCTCGCCGAGCAGGGCGTCAAGCTCATGCCGACGGTCGGCTGGGCCGAGCGCGGCGACCTGCGGGCCGACGGCCACGGCAACTCCGTCCCGCGCTTCCACCTCACCTGGGGCACGGGGCCCGGCGTCAGTGAGCCGTTCGCCGACCGGGCCCGCGACGCGGCGTCGCGGGGCACCGTGACGTTCGCCCACCGGCACCGGGTCGACGAGCTGGTGATGACCGACGGCGTCGTCACCGGCGTGCGGGGCAGCGTCCTGGCTCCGGACGACGCGGTCCGCGGCGCTCCGTCGAACCGCACCGTCGTCGGCGACTTCGCGTTCAGCGCCCAGGCCGTGATCGTCACGTCCGGGGGCATCGGCGCGAACCACGACATCGTGCGGCGCTACTGGCCCGAGCGGCTCGGCACTCCCCCGGCCACGATGGTCACCGGCGTCCCGGCGCACGTCGACGGCCGCATGCTGGACATCAGCGCCGACGCCGGCGTGCGGCTGGTCAACCGCGACCGTATGTGGCACTACACCGAGGGCATCGAGAACTGGAACTCGATCTGGCCCGGGCACGGCATCCGGGTGCTGCCCGGCCCGTCGTCGATGTGGTTCGACGCGCTCGGCCGGCGCCTGCCGGACCCGTGCCTGCCGGGCTACGACACGCTCGGCACGCTGCGGCATCTGCGCACGACGCCCGACATCGCCGGCTACGACCACTCCTGGTTCGTGCTCACCGAGAAGATCATCGCCAAGGAGTTCGCGCTGTCGGGCTCGGAGCAGAACCCCGACATCACCGGCAAGAACGTGCGTGAGGTGCTGCGCAGCCGCGTGCTCGGCAAGGGCGCGCCCGGACCCATCCTGGCCTTCCAACGCCGCGGCGCCGACTTCGTCACGGCCGTCCGCCTGGAGGACCTGGTCGCCGGTATGAACGCGCTCACCGAGCAGCCCCTGCTCGACGTCGCCACGTTGCGGACCCAGATCGAGGCCCGCGACCGGCAGATCGCCAACCCGTACGGCAAGGACGCGCAGGTGCAGGGCATCCACAACGCGCGGCGCTTCCTCGGCGACCGGCTCGGCCGGGTGGCGACGCCGCACCGGATCCTCGATCCGGACGCGGGCCCGCTGGTCGCGGTCAAGATGCACATCCTCACCCGCAAGACGCTCGGCGGCATCCAGACCGACCTGGCGTCGCGCGCGCTGGGTCACGACGGCGAACCGATCCCCGGGCTCTACGCCGCGGGCGAGGTCGCGGGCTTCGGTGGCGGCGGCGTGCACGGCTACAACGCCCTGGAGGGGACCTTCCTCGGCGGCTGCCTGTTCAGTGGCCGCGCGGCCGGGCGGGCGGCTGCCGCCGCGGTTTGACCCTCGCCACTGCCCGGCCCCGCGCGGCCCGGATCCGCCTAGGCTCGGTGACATGGCCGACCAGCGCAGCACCGCCCACCTGATCGTCGAGTGCCTCGCCCACGAGGGCGTCACGCACGTGTTCGGCATCCCGGGCGAGGAGAACATCCGGCTGGTCGAGGCCCTGTCCGAGTCCGACATCACCTACGTGCTGACCCGTCACGAGCAGGGCGCGTCGTTCATGGCCGAGACCTACGGCCGGATCACCGGGCGGGCGGGCGTGTGCTCCGCGACCCTCGGCCCGGGCGCGATCAACCTGCTGCTCGGCACCGCGGACGCCACCACGAACTCCACGCCGCTCGTCGCGCTGTCGGCGCAGGTGGGCATGAACCGCAGTTACAAGGAGTCCCACCAGAGCGTCGACCTGGTGCACATGTTCGAGCCGGTCACCAAGTGGTCCGCACTCATGGCCACCCCGGGCGCGGCCCCCGAGATGATCCGCAAGGCGTTCAAGCTGGCCCAGACCGAGCGGCCCGGCGCGGTGTACCTCGCGGTGCCGGAGGACGTCGAGGAGGCCGAGGTCGGTCCCGAGCTCGTGCCGCTCCCGGTGAACACGCCGCGCGCCGACGACCCGTCCGATGCCCAGGTCGCCCGCGCCGCCGAGATCCTGCGCGGCGCGCGCAACCCGGTGCTGCTGGCCGGCCACGGCGCGGCCCGGTCGCAGGCCGGCGCCGCCCTGCTGCGCTTCGCCGAGCGTCTCGACGTTCCCGTGGCCACCACCTTCAACGGCAAGGGGGTGTTCCCGGACGACCACCGCCTCGCCCTCGGCGCGGTCGGCTTCATGCGCCACGACTACGTCAACTTCGGGTTCGACCGAGCCGACGTCATCGTGTCGGCCGGTTACGAGCTGCAGGAGTTCGACCCCGTCCGCATCAACCCCCGCGGCGACACGAAGATCATTCACGTGCACCGCTTCCCGGCGGAGGTCGACGCGCACTACGACGTCGCGGTGGGCCTCAACGGCGACATCTCGCGCAGCCTGGACGCGCTGGCCGACGCGGTCGGCCCCGACGTGTCGTTCGCACCGTCGGGCGGTGAGCGCATCCGCGAACTGCTGTCGGCCGAGCTCGATCGAGGTCGGACCGACGACCGGTTCCCGCTCGCCCCGGCGCGCATCGTCGCCGACACCCGGGCGGCGCTGCGCCGCGACGACATCGCCCTCGTCGACACCGGCGCGTTGAAGATGTGGATGGCGCGCCTGTACCCCACCTACGAGCCCAACACCTGCCTGATCTCAAACGGCCTGTCGACGATGGCGTGGACGGTGCCGGGCGGCATCGCGGCCAAGATCGCCCGGCCCGAGGCCAAGGTGCTGGTGGCGACCGGCGACGGGGCGTTCCTGATGAACTCGCAGGAGATCGAGACCGCGCTGCGCCTGCGCACCCCGATGGTCATCCTCATCTGGGTCGACGACGCGTACGGGTTGATCAGCTGGAAGATGGACCTCGAGATCGGCCACAACGTCGACACCGCGTTCGGTAACCCGGACTTCGTCGCCTACGCCCAGAGCTTCGGCGCCACGGGCTACCGCATCACCGCGGCGGACGAGCTGCTGCCCACCCTGCGCACGGCGCTGGCCGCCGACACCGTCTCGGTGATCGCCTGCCCGGTCGACTACTCCGTCAACAGCGAGCTCATCGCGTCCCTCGGCGAGCTGGACGAGACCCTGTCCTGACACGGCCCCGTTCTGGGAAACGGGCCGCCCGCCCGGGTACAGCCAGGGCATGACCTCCTCGAGCAACGCCATCAGCCCGCACGGCATCCACCATGTCCGTCTGACCGTCACGGACATCGCCCGGTCCAAGGCGTTCTACGTACGGCTGTTCGGCAGCGACCCGGCGATCGACTTCAGCGACCAGGTCGACGAGCCCGGTGCGCGCGAGGACCGTGCCCGGTTCTACGGCGGTTGCGTGTTCTCGGTCGGCGACCAGCTGCTCGGCCTGCGTCCGGTGGCCGGGAGCAACGACACCTTCGACTCGACCAGGGTGGGGCTCGACCACGTGAGCTTCGGGGTGGCCTCGGTCGACGACCTGCACGCCGCTGCGACGACCCTCGACAGCGCCGGGGTCGAGCACGGCACCGTCGACGTCCTGGAGGACGCCGGCATGGCCATCCTGTCGTTCCAGGACCCGGACGACATCAACGTCGAACTCGTGGCACCGGTGTCCTCATGAGCGGCAACGACGAGAAGCACGAGGCCAGGCTCACCGAACTCGACAACGAGCTCCGCAAGCTCGAGGACGACGGCGACCGGGAGTCGGACCGCTTCGCCCAGCTGAGTCGCGAGCGGGAGAAACTGCTCAACCAGCGCGACGACGCCTGACGGCGTGCCGGGTCAGCGGACTGCGAACCAGACGAGGCAGGCCGCGCCCGCGGCGAGGCAGTACGCCCCGAACGGGCGCAGCGACCGGCCGGCGAGGTACCGGGTGAGGAACCGCACCGACAGGTAGGCCCCGACGCCCGAGAGCAGTGACCCGAACAGCACCTGGGGACGGATGCCGTCACCCAGCGGGCCGGTGAGGTCGCCGACCTTCAGCGCACCCGCGGCGAGGATGACCGGTGTGGCGAGCAGGAAGCTGAAGCGGGCGGCGTCCTCGCGGGTCAGACCGGCCAGCATGCCGCCGGTCGTCGCGACGCCCGAGCGCGAGATGCCCGGCGCCAGGGCAAGGATCTGCGTCGCACCGATCGCGACCGAGCGCAGCACGGAGGTGCGCACGATGCGGTGGTCGGACTCCACGCCACTGACGCGCTCGTCGACGTACTCGACGTCACGATGCTCTCGGTCGGTCCGCCGCCCTCGCTCGACACCGAGGAGCACCACGCCGTTGACCATGAGGAAGACGGCGGTCGGGACGGGACGTGCCAGTTCGGTGCGGAAGAAGTGCTCGCCGACCAGTCCCACGATGCCGACCGGCACCGTGCCCAGCACCAGCAGCCAGGCCAGACGCTGGTCGGCGTCGGCGACCTCGCGACGGGCGATGCTGCTGACCAGGCCGCGCACGATGCGCACCCAGTCACGCCAGAAGTAGACGAGCAGCGCCAGCGCCGTGGCGACGTGCAGACCGACGATGAAGGCCAGGTAGGGCGACTCGGCCGAACGGACGTCCAGGTCCCTCGCCCACGAGCCACCGACCACGGCCGGGATCAACACGCTGTGGCCCAGGCTCGAGACGGGGAAGAGCTCGGCCACACCCTGCACGGCCCCGACGACGCCGGCCTCGAGCCAGCTCAGATGGTGATGCACCGTGCGAACTTACTATCGACTGAGTAGTAACCCGGCCGGCCGCTCAGGCGGGATTCACGTTGGGCCGCTCCTCGTCACGACGCTGCCCGAGTGCCCGGACCACCGGCCGACTACGGTGTCGAGGTGTCGCACCGACGCCTACGTACCCGCCGCTGGTCCCCGCCCCGACCCGCACCCAACGCGGCCGACGTGCGCCCCCTGGGACTGCGTCGCCTCGAGCTCTCCGGGGTCGGGCCCGAGGACGTCGTCCTCGACGCCGACGGCCGGGCGCTCGTCGGCGTCAGCGACGGGCGCATCCTGCGCATCGACCCGGTCGACGGAGTGGTCGAGACCATCGCGCGCACCGGCGGGAGGCCGCTGGGGCTCGAGTGGTGCGCGAGTGGACGCCTGCTCGTCTGCGACAGCGAGCGGGGCCTGCTGCAGGTCGATCTCGAGGCCGGCGGCACCGTCACCACGCTGGTGGCCGACGTCGACGGGGTGCCGCTGAACTTCGCCAGCAACGTGGTCGAGGCCTCGGACGGCACCATCTACTTCAGCGCGTCGTCACGCGACTTCGACCTCGACCACTACCTCGGAGCCCTGCTCGAGCACCGTGGGACCGGCCGGCTGTTCCGCCGCGACCGCGACGGGCAGGTGCAGACCCTGCTCGACGGGCTGCAGTTCGCGAACGGTGTGGCGCTGGCCCCGGACGGCTCGTGCGTCGTCGTGGCCGAGACGGGCGCGTACCGGCTGCGCCGGTACTGGCTCGCCGGGCCGCGGGCAGGAGCGCACGACGTCCTCGTCGACAACCTGCCCGGCTTCCCCGACAACATCAGCCTGGGCAGCGACGGCCTGGTCTGGGTCACCCTCGCCGCACCCCGCGACCGGCTGCTCGACGCGCTGCTGCCGCGCCCCGGCGTCCTGCGTCAGCTCGTCTGGCTGCTGCCCGAGCGCCTCAGACCTGCCCCGAAGCGAACCGTGCGGGTCGTGGCGGTGTCCTTCGATGGTCGGGTGGTGCACGACCTGGAGGGCCCCGGGGACGAGTACTCCATGGTCACCGGCGTCGCCGAACGGGACGGGGTCCTGTACCTCGGCAGCCTGCACGAGACCGCACTGGCCGTCGCCCGCCGGCCGCACTAGGCCGCCCGGCGGGCCTTCCTCGTCCACCCACAGCCGATGCAGCGTCGTTGCAACGCGGCGCTACCTACTGTCTGTGACGTGGCGCACCGAGCGGTGGCCATTCGGTCGACGAAGGGGGCCCCATGAGTGTTTTCGCAGCACCCGGCAGCGCGGACAGCCCGGTCTCGGTACAGAGCCGGTACGACAACTGGATCGGCGGCGACTGGGTGCCACCGTCGAAGGGCGAGTACTTCGAGAACATCTCGCCGGTGAACGGCAAGCCGTTCACCGAGATCGCCCGCGGCACCGCCGAGGACATCGACAAGGCGCTGGACGCCGCCCACGGCGCCAAGCGCGCGTGGGGCGCGACCCCGGCCGCCGCCCGCGCCAACATCCTCAACAAGATCGCGGACCGCATCGAGGAGAACCTCGAGATGCTGGCCATCGCCGAGTGTTGGGAGAACGGCAAGCCCATCCGCGAGACGATGGCCGCCGACCTGCCGTTGGCCGTCGACCACTGGCGCTACTTCGCCGGTGCGCTGCGCGCCCAGGAGGGCGGTATCAGCGAGATCGACGGTGACACCGTCGCGTACCACATCCACGAGCCGCTGGGCGTCGTCGGCCAGATCATCCCCTGGAACTTCCCGATCCTCATGGCGGTCTGGAAGCTGGCCCCGGCCCTGGCTGCCGGCAACTGCGTGGTGCTCAAGCCGGCCGAGCAGACCCCGTGGTCGATCCTCAAGCTCGTCGAGGTCATCGGCGACCTGCTGCCCGACGGCGTGCTGAACATCGTCAACGGGTTCGGCTCCGAGGCGGGCAAGCCGCTCGCGTCCTCGCCACGGATCGCGAAGATCGCGTTCACGGGTGAGACCACCACCGGCCGGCTGATCATGCAGTACGCCAGCCAGAACCTCATCCCGGTCACCCTCGAGCTGGGCGGCAAGAGCCCGAACATCTTCTTCGAGAACGTGGCCTCGTCCCGGGACGCCTTCTACGACAAGGCGCTCGAGGGCTTCACCATGTTCGCTCTGAACAACGGCGAGGTCTGCACGTGCCCGTCGCGTGCCCTCGTCCAGGCCTCGATCTACGACCAGTTCGTGCCCGACGCCATCGAGCGGGTCAAGGCCGTCAAGCAGGGCAACCCGCTCGACACCGACACGATGATCGGTGCCCAGGCGAGCAACGACCAGCTCGAGAAGATCCTGTCCTACCTCGACATCGGCAAGCAGGAGGGCGCGAAGGTCCTCACCGGCGGCAATCGCAGCGATCTCGGCGGCGACCTGTCCGAGGGCTACTACGTCGAGCCGACCGTCTTCGAGGGTCACAACGGCATGCGGATCTTCCAGGAGGAGATCTTCGGGCCCGTCCTCTCGCTCACCAAGTTCGACGACGAGGCCGACGCCCTGAAGATCGCGAACGACACGCTCTACGGCCTCGGTGCCGGCGTGTGGTCCCGCGACGGATCGCAGGCCTACCGGGCCGGACGCGAGATCCAGGCCGGACGCGTCTGGACCAACTGCTACCACCAGTACCCGGCGCACGCCGCCTTCGGTGGGTACAAGCAGTCCGGCGTCGGGCGCGAGAACCACAAGATGATGCTCGACCACTACCAGAACACCAAGAACCTGTTGGTGTCCTACTCGCCGGACAAGCTGGGCTTCTTCTAGACCGGTCCGGACGCGCATCCCCGCTCGGCCCGTCGTCGGTTCGCCGACGACGGGCCGAATCGGTGCACGGAGGACGACCCCGGCGTAACGTCCGCCCCAGGAAGGAAGTGCCGCCCATGTCCGAGACCCCGACCGTCCCGCCGGCGATCCACCCGTCGAGCGCATCCGAGAACACCGAGTCCCGGATCGGGGTCAGCGACCGGGCCGCAGAACTGCTGCGCGACCTCACCAAGCGCCACGGCGACCTGATGTTCCACCAGTCCGGCGGTTGCTGCGACGGCTCGTCGCCGATGTGCTTCCCCGACGGCGACTTCCTCATCAGCGACACCGGTGACGTGCACCTCGGCGACCTCGACATCGGGGTCGATCGCGGCATCCCCATGTACATGTCGACCAGCCAGTACGAGTACTGGAAGCACACCCACATCACCATCGACGTCGTGAAGGGGCGCGGGGCCGGCTTCTCGGTCGAGGCGCCCGAGGGCGTGCGCTTCCTCATCCGCTCCCGCCTGATGACCGACGCGGAGCTGCACGCCTTCGACCTGATCTGACATCGCGATCGACCACCGCGCCGACCCAGGGGGTAAGTCACCATGAGTGAGACGTTGTCCAACCTGTCCCACGAGGAGCGCCGCTTCCCGCCGCCGGCCGACTTCGCGGCGCAGGCGAACGTCACGGCCGACGCCTACGAGCGTGCCGGCACCGATCGCCTGGCCTACTGGGCCGAGGCCGCCGAACGGCTGACCTGGGATCAGAAGTGGACCGACGTCCTCGACTGGTCGGACAAGCCGTTCGCGAAGTGGTTCGTCGGCGGCAAGCTGAACGTCGCCTACAACTGCGTCGACCGGCACGTCGAGGACGGCCACGGCGACCAGATCGCCTACCACTGGGAAGGCGAGTCCGGCGACACCCGTGAGATCAGCTACGCCCAGCTCCAGGACGACGTCTGCCGGGCGGCGAACGCCCTCACCGACCTCGGCGTGCGGGCCGGCGACCGGGTCGCGATCTACCTGCCGATGATCCCCGAGACGGTCGTGTCGATGCTGGCGTGCGCCCGGCTCGGCGCCGTCCACACGGTCATCTTCGGCGGATTCTCGTCCACCGCGCTCGTCGACCGCATCAACGACTGCGACGCCCACGTGGTCATCACCGCCGACGGCGGCTTCCGGCGCGGCGCCCCGTCGGCCCTCAAGCCCGCCGTCGACGAGGCGGTCGCGAAGTGCCCCGGCGTCGAGGCCGTGCTGGTGGTTCGGCGGACCGGCGAGGACGTCGCCTGGGACGACGCCCGCGACCACTGGTGGCACGACGTCGTGGAAGCGGCCTCACCGGAGCACCGGTGCGAGTTCTTCGACGCCGAGCACCCGTTGTTCGTCATGTACACCTCGGGCACCACGGGCAAGCCCAAGGGCATCCTGCACACGTCGGGCGGCTACCTGACGCAGGCCGCCTGGACGCACTACGAGGTGTTCGACCTCAAGCCCGACACGGACCTGTACTGGTGCGGCGCCGACATCGGCTGGATCACCGGGCACAGCTACATCGTCTACGGGCCGTTGGCCAACCGCGCCACGAGCTTCATGTACGAAGGCGTACCGAACCACCCGAACGAGCACCGCTTCTTCGACATCATCGAGCGCAACAAGGTCACGCTGCTCTACATCGCGCCGACGCTCATCCGCACGTTCATGAAGTGGGGCGAGGACATCCCCGCCGCCCACGACCTGACCAGCCTGCGCGTGCTGGGCAGCGTCGGTGAGCCCATCAATCCCGAGGCGTGGGTCTGGTACCACACCAACGTCGGCGGGGGCCGCTGCCCGATCGTCGACACCTGGTGGCAGACCGAGACCGGCGCCATGATGATCAGCCCGCTGCCGGGCGTCACCGAGACCAAGCCGGGCTCGGCCATCGGCCCGTTGCCCGGGATCGGGGCCGACGTGGTCGACAACGACGGCAAACCCGTCGGCGACGGCAACGGCGGCCTGCTCGTGCTCACCGAACCCTGGCCGTCGATGACCCGCGGCATCTGGGGTGACCCGGAACGGTTCAAGGAGACGTACTGGGAGAAGTTCGAGGCCCAGGGCTACTACTTCGCCGGCGACGGCGCCAAGCTCGACGACGACGGCGACTACTGGCTGCTCGGCCGCGTCGACGACGTCATGAACGTGTCCGGGCACCGCATCTCGACCACCGAGGTCGAGTCCGCGCTGGTCTCGCACCCCGCCGTCGCCGAGGCCGCCGTCGTCGGAGCCTCCGACCCGACAACCGGGCAGGGCATCGTCGCGTTCGTCATCCTGCGCGGCAGTACGCCCAGCGACGCCGACGAGGGCGGAAAGCTGGTCAAGGAGCTGCGCAACCACGTAGCGTCCGAGATCGGCGCGATCGCCAAACCGCGGCAGATCATGGTCGTCGCCGAACTGCCCAAGACCCGCTCCGGCAAGATCATGCGCCGGTTGCTGCGCGACGTGGCCGACCACAAAGAACTGGGCGACGTCACCACGCTCACCGATTCCAGCGTCATGGATCTCATCAGCGAGAACATGAGCGCGGCGCCCAGCGACGACGCCTGATCGCTGCACCCACACAGGAGGCAACGTTGCCTGCACTCGCCACGCTCCATCGCGAGGCGCCGCTCGGCACGGGCGCACGCCACGACCACGACGCGCCGGCAGGGGTCATCAAGTTCCAGGCCCCCGAGGTGGTCTTCGGCGCCGGCTCGTTGCGGGAGGCCGGTTTCGCCGCGCTCCGGCTCGGGGCGCGGCGGCCCTTCGTGGTCACCGACAGCGGCCTGCAGGGCGCCGGGTGGGCCGAGTGCCTCGACCGGTTCCTGGCCGACGCCGGGCTCGACGCCACCGTCTGGTCCGGCGTCACCCCCAACCCGAAGGACCACGAGGTCGCAGCCGGTTACGAGCGCTATCTGGAGTCCGGCTGCGACGTGCTCGTCGCGCTCGGCGGCGGCTCGTGCATGGACGCGGCCAAGGGCATCGCGATCCTGACCTGCAACGGCGGGTCGATCCTCGACTACGCCGGCGTGGACCGCGTCACCCGCACCATCCCGCCGATGCTGATGATCCCGACGACGGCCGGCACCGGCGCGGACGTCTCGCAGTTCTGCATCATCACCGACACCGCCAACTCGGTGAAGGTGACGATCATGGGCCGCGCGCTCGTGCCCGACATCTCCCTGACCGACCCGTCGTTGCTCGAGACCATGCCCGACGACCTCGCCGCGGCCACCGGGCTCGACGCGCTGACGCACGGCATCGAGGCCTACGTGTCCCGCGCCCACAACCCGCTCACGGACGGGCACGCGCTCAGCGCCGTCGGCCTGGTCTTCGGCAACCTGTCGCAGATGATCGACCAGCGCGGGTCCGCCCACCACCGCAGCAACATGGCTCAGGCCAGCCTCGAGGCGGGGCTGGCCTTCAGCAACGCGATCCTGGGCGCGACCCACGCGATGAGCCATCAGGTGGGCGGGCTGCTCGACCTGCCGCACGGTGTCGTCAACGGGGTGCTGCTCCCCCACGTCATCCGGTTCAACGCGGCGGTCGGCGGCGAGCGCTTCGTGCCGTTGGCCGCGACGGCGGGCGTCGGCAGGGCGATCCCCGCCGACGAGGTGGGCGAGGTGCTGGCCGACGAGGTCCGAGGCGTGGCCGACCGGCTCGGCGTCCCGAAGGGGTTGGCCGAGCTCGGTGTCCGCGACAGCGACATCCCGACCTTGGCCCGGAACGCTCTGGCCGACGCCTGCCTGTCGACGAACCCCCGCAGCACCAGCGAGGCCGATCTCGCGGACCTGTTCCGTGCCGCTCTCTGACCGCGACGACCACCACGCCGCGCCGTCGGGGCGGCCGGCCGACAACGCCAGCCTGAGCACCCTCACCGGGGTCCGCTCGGGCAAGAAGTCGTACTACCTGCAGCTGCAACGCACCGAGGAACGCATGACCTCGGCCGTCCACGCCCTGGAGGGGATCTCCTCGGCCCTGGTGCGCACCCGCGACGACCCCGTCGGGCTGCTGCACGGCGTGCTCGGTGCCGCCGCCGGGCACCTGCACGCCGACTGGACGATGGTGGCCCTGCGCGACTCGACCCTGCCGCACCTCGGGGTGCGGTTCCTCGCGGCGGGCCGGACGGGCGCGCTGGTCGATTCCGAGCGCGCGTTGCCCGCGACGCTGCGCGAGCAGCTGTACCAGGTGCGCCGCAACCTGCACACCACGACCGTGGTGCGCGACGGGTGGGTGCAGGTGCCGATGCTGCTGGACGGCGAGGTGCTGGGCCGGCTGGTCGTGTCCTACCTGCCCGGCGGCACGATCGACCCGGAGGACCTCTGGGTGCTGCGCATCCTGGCCAACCAGGCGGCGATGTCGATCCACACGTCCGCGCTGTACTCGACGGCCACCGAGCAGCGCGAGCACGCGCAGCACCTGCTCGACGAGATCGCCCGGGGCTCGGCGGACCTGCGCACCCGGACGGAGGAGTTGCAACGCGCCGAGGGCCGGCTCACGGTGCTGCACCAGCGCGAGCTGCTCGACGCCGAACGGCACCGCATCGCCCTCGAACTCCACGACAGCGTCGCCCAGTACGTGCTGTCGGCCGGCCTTGCCGTCGACGTCTGCCGGGCCGAGGCCCTGGAGCGCGAGGGCACGACCGGCGACACCGTCACGCGCCTGGTCCACGCCCGCGACCTCGTCGCCCAGGCCGGCGACCAGGTGCGTTCGGTGATCTACGCGCTGCACCACCAACCGGTGGGCGACGAGGTCGTCAGCCTGTCGGACCTGCTGCACGGGCTCGCCGCCCAGCACCGCCCGTCGCTCGCGGTCGGCGTGCACGTCGAGGGGGTACCGGTCACGCTGGGCGCCCGCGTCGAACACGCGCTCGCACGCATCGCCGGCGAGGCCCTGTTCAACACCTCGATCCACGCCCACGCGACGCGGGCCACGGTGCGCCTGCGGTACCGCGGCGACGTCGTCACTTTGTGGATCAGCGACGACGGCACCGGCGACCCGCGCGAGCTGCGTCGCCGGTTGCGGTCGTCGTCGGGAGCGGGCAGTGCCGACGGGCGGCACCAGGGCCTGTCGAACATGTGCCACCGCGCCACCGACCTCGGCGGCTCGTTCACCATCCGCCGCGCCCGCATGGGCGGCGTCCGTATCGAGGTCGGCGTTCCCGTTCCGGGGCCGACCGGCTCGTGAGTCCCAGCCATGCCGTCAGTGACCCCCGAGGAGTTCCGATGACCGCCACCCTTCCCGCCGGCCCCCGCACCGTCGATCTCGTGCTGGTCGACGACCACGCGATCGTCCGGCAGGGGCTCAGCTCGGTGCTCGGGCGCGAGAGCGACCTGCGGGTCGTCGGCGAGGCGGCGACGCCCGAGGAGGCAATGGCCGTGGTCGCCGCGACCTCGCCGTCGCTGGTGCTGCTCGACCTCAAGCTGTCGGGCGCGCCGGGGCTGGCCGGTCTGGACCTCTGCGAGGCCCTGGTCACCGCCCACCCGGGCCTGGCCGTGCTGGTGCTCACCACCACCCTGGACGACAGCATCGTCGCGGCGGCGCTGCGGCGCGGGGCGCGCGGTTACGTCGTGAAGGAGGTCGACACCTCCGAGCTGGTGCGGGCCATCCGCACCGTGCACGCGGGGCAGAACGCGTTCGACCCCAAGTCCGCCTCGGCGATGGTGCGCGGGCTGAGCTCGCACAGCGGGCCCGGCGCCCAGGCCCTGACCGCCCGCGAGCTCGAGGTGCTGCGGCTGCTGGCCCGCGGGCTGTCCAACGGCGAGATCGGCAAGGCGTTGTTCATCAGCCAGACCACGGCCAAGTTCCACGTCGCCAACATCATGCGCAAGCTGGAGGTCGGGCACCGGGCCGAGGCCGTGTACGTCGCCAGCAAGATGGGCGCGCTCTGACGCGGCTCGCCCTCTGACCTGACTCGCCCTCTGACCCGACTCGCCCTCTGACCCGACTCCCACCCGTGATCAACTGCGCCGGCGGTCGCAGGACGACCGGTGGCGCAGTCGATCACCGCGGGACTACTTGAGGACGGGCCGCCCGAGGGGCAGGTTCTTCCCGCCCGTCGCCGCGAACATGGCGTCGAAGAACAGGTAGGCGCCCACCGCTACGAACGCGAACACGAACACGCCGCCGGTCTTGAGCTGCCCCGAGTCGGGCACGCCCGCCGACGCGTTGTGGTAGGCCAGGTACACGAACAGCAGGGCCACGTCCACGAGCGCAAACAGCAGCGTGAAGGCGGCGGGCAGCCGGATCGAGGCCAGCGTCAGGATGACGATGAGGATGAGCCAGGCCAGCAGGAACGTTTTCACCGAGTCGTCGATGGCGGTCACGGCCGCGGACGCCGCCTGCGACGCCGACGCACCGGCCGGCGGCGTCGTGAAGCCGAACCAGTTGTGCAGGATGCCCAGCACCAGGGCGGCGTAGCTGAGCCAGAAACCGCCGAAGATGCCGAACACGCTGGCGACGGCGCTCTCCCCCGCCTTCAGCGCGAAGATCGTGGCGATGACCTGACCGAGGCCGGTGGCCATGGCGATGATGGCGATCGGCGCGCCGACGATGCCCTGCGGCACGTAGTCGACGAGGTTCAGCCCCAGGGCGATGGAGCCCACCAAGAACGTGGGCACCCCGACCAGGGCCGCGTTGGCCACGGGCACCGGGGATGCATACGCATCGGCCACCGGTTCGGGTGCTGCGTGGGACGGGCTCGGGTGCGGAGCGACGTCCTGCTCGGTCGCGCCGCCGCCAGGTCTCGGGTTCGGGTCGACGTTCGTCATGTCCTTGCTCCCCTGCTCTCGTTGCGTGCCACTAGACCGCGCACCCGGACAGGTGCGTGGACGTGCTGCCTTCCGTTCGGTCGAGCACCAGCCACCCACCGAGGTGGTCGTGCACGTCGTAGGTCCACCCGCTCTCGGCCCCGAGGTCGCGCAGGTCGTCGAGGCCCACCCTCCGGACGTGGCCGAACAGCGGGTCGGGGACGTCCTCGACGGGCACGGCCACCACGACGCGCCGGCGGGCGATCCGCAGGGCGTGCGCAAGGAGGCGCCGGCCGGTCGGCGCGTCGACGTGCTCCAGCACGTGCAGCAGCGCGACCCCGTCGGTCTCGCCGTCGGCGATGGCGTGCACGTCGTCGCGGACGTCGACGTCACGGCGCAGGGTCCGGGCCATGCACCGCAGCAGCGCGGTCGTCCCGGCGTCCACGTCCCACGCCAGAGCGGCAGTGCCGCGGGACGCGAGGTGCAGGGCCAGGAAGCCGAAGCTGCACCCCAGGTCGGCGACGCTCGTCGTCGGCAACAGGTCGAGAGCGTGCCGGTAGACCCCGGTGTAGCCCGGCGCCGCGGTGTCGCGGATCAGGTCGAGCGTGTTGCGGTAGAACCGCGCCCACGCACGCGGCGCGTAGCGGTCGGTCGTCAGCACCACGCCGGTGAACGCGCGGGCGAAGACCTCGTGGTCGTCCGTCAGCGCGGCCAGCGCCTCGGCGAGGCGCACCCCGACCTCGTCGTCGGATCCGCCGGCGGCCAGCCGGTGCGAGACGACGATGCGACCGCCCTCCGCGCGGGCCCGCAGCGGCGGGCCGTCACCGCGGGGTTCGTGCACCACGGTGACCAGCGCGTCCTCGTAGCGTCCGCCCGGGCACGAGTGCAACGGCTCGATGGGCTCGGCCACCGGTCGGTGCAGCACCTGGCTCATGAGGTCCGGGCCAGGCTCATGCCGGTGACTCGGTCCAGTGCCGCGAGGTCCCGCACGACGTGCACGCGGTCGCAGTAGCCCGCGTACGCCGGCAGGTCGCAGGACCCCAGGCGCCACGAGTACCGGGGCTCGGGCGTGAGCCAGATGAGCTCGCGCGATCGTCGCGAGATCTCCGACAGCGCTCCGAAGTTGGGGTCCTTGCCGTTGCCGCGCCCGTCGCCCAGGACGATCACCGTCGTACGCCGCGTGATCGCACCCCCGTGGTCCTCGAGGAACTCACCGAAGGCATTGCCGTAGTCGGAGTCGGCGTCGACATCGAGCACGCCGCCTGCGGGTAGACCGGCCATCACCAGGCCCAGCGCGTCCTCGAGCGGGTGGTCGTCGAACAGGTCGGTGATCTCGACGAGGTCGGACACGAAGGCGAACGAGCGCACCGTCGAGGCCATGCTCTGCAGGCCGTGGACCAGCTGCAGCGTGAACCGGGCGGCGGTGCGTACCGACAGCGACACGTCCACGAGCAGCAGCAGCCGAGGCCGGTCGGCGACCCGCGCGACCGTGATCGGCTTGAACGGCACGCCGTCGTAGCGCATGTTGTGGCGCATCGTCCGCGCACCGTCGACGGACCCCTTGGCCGCAACCCGGCGGCGCGGGCGCGGCGCCCCGTGCAGGCTGCGGAGCAGGCGGCGCACGGCCTCTTCCTGCTCGGCGCGTTCGCGCTCGTCGATGCGCTCGGCCTTCGGCGCCGCGATGTCCGGCGACTCGATCTGCAGGCCGCCGGCCATCAACCGCTCGAGGTGCTTGCGCAGGGCGTCCGGGAGCCGCTCGATCAGGCCGCCCAGGCGCTGCTTGAGGGCGGCGAGCTCCTCGGGGTCGAGGTCGTCGCCATCGACGAGCTCCTCGGCCTCGTCGTCGGCGAGCCAGGCGAGCAACGCCATCTCCTGCGCGACCGACAGCTCACCGTCGATCTTCATGCCCTCGGTCGGCGCCAGGTCACCGGGCCGGCCGGGGTTGTGCAGCCGGGAGGTGGACAGCTGCACCCGGGCGGCCTTGTCCGCGTCGGTGGCGGCGTCGTCGGACAGCACGATCTCGTCGGTCATGGAGGCCATGTCGAGGCGGTTGGCCTCCTGGTGCAGGTTGTACTGCTGCGCCATGTCCTCCTCGTTGAAGAACTGCTTGATGTCCTCGGGCTTGCCGTGCGAGTGCCCGCCCTGCGGCTGGTCGCCGGGTTCGTCGGACAGGCTGAACGTGTCGAGCGTGCCCTCGTCGGACAGGTCGTCGTGGGAGTGGCCGTGCTCTGCGTCCTCGTCGTCGAACACCCGCACCAGGCGGAAGAAGCGGTCGAACACCCGGTCGAAGACCGGCTCGTCGCGGCGGTCCTTGACGAGGCTGACGCGCAGGGCGGCGCGGGTCAGCTCGCGGTCGCCGGCGATACCGGGCACGGCCAGCGCGTGCATGCCGTCGACCGCCTCGGAGACCCCGATCCGCACGCCCGACAGCCGGAGCAGCCGCACGAAGCGGTGGATCGACTCCTCCACGGCCTACACCGGTCGCCGTCGACTGCCGCGGGAACCGGCGGAGCGGAAGGAGCGCTCACCCTGACCCCGGCCGACGGCGGGGGTGCCCTTGGGCGCGACCCCGAAGTTGGGTGCGTTGTGCCGTCCGGGCGTGTCCTTGGCCGCGCGCACCTCGCGACCCGCCGGGTCCGCCGGAGCCGGCTCGTCGCCACCCGTGTCGTGCTCGTGGTCGTGGTCGCCGCCGTCGTGGCTGTGCGACGTCCCCCCGTGGCTGTGCCCGTGCGAATGGCCGTGATCGCGCGAGCTCGGCACGGTCGCGTTCGGATCGACCAGCTTCGGCAGCACCTCCAACGTGCGCCGCAGGTCGCGGTCGTACTTGACCACGACGTTCGCCGTCTGCGCCAGCAGGTCGGCAGTCAGCTCGGCGGCGCCGAGCACCGCCAGCGTGCGTGCCCAGTCGATGGTCTCGGAGATGCTCGGCGCCTTGCGCAGGTCCAGCTCGCGCAGGCCGCGGACGACCTCGACGAGGGTGCGGGCCAGCGCGTCGGGCAGGCCGGTGTCCTTCGATCGGATGATGTCGAGCTCGCGGTCCGCGTCCGGGTAGTCCAGCGACAGGTGCAGGCAGCGCCGTTTGAGGGCGGCCGACAGGTCGCGGGTGTTGTTCGAGGTCAGCACCACGTACGGCTTGTGCTTCGCGACGTAGGTGCCGAGTTCGGGAACCGACACCTGGTACTCGGCCAGCAGCTCGAGCAGGACGGCCTCGAGCGCCTCGTCCGCCCGGTCGACCTCGTCGATCAGCAGGACGACGGGGACGTCCGAGCGCACCGCGTCCAGCAGCGGTCGCGGAGCGAGGAAGCGCTCGGAGAAGAACACGCTGTCCTCGGCCGAGATGCGGTCGACGGACTCCGCGATGCTGGTGGCGTCGCCGACGATCTGGCCGATCTTCTCCCGCAGCAGCTGCGTGTAGAGCAGCTGCTTGCCGTAGTCCCACTCGTAGAGCGCAGTGCTCTCGTCCTGCCCCTCATAGCACTGCAGACGCAGCAACGGACGGCCCGTCACCTCGGCCAACGACTTCGCGAGCTCGGTCTTGCCCACGCCGGCGGGCCCCTCCAGCAGCACCGGCTTGTCCAACCGGGACTGCAGGAAGACCGTGGTGGCGAGACGCTGGTCGGCGAGGTAGCCGTGCTCGGCGAAGCGGTCGATCACGTCCTCGACCGAGGTGAAGGTGGCGCCGTCCGTTGCCGCGCCTGCAGTTTCGCTCATGAAAGAAGGTCGTCCAGGTCGCCGTTCATGCAGTGGTCGACGACCGGGCGCACCGTCTCGAAGGTGCACTCCTTGGCGTTGCCCGGGGTGCAGGCGTCGCCGAGGACGTGGTTGGTGATGCGGTCGACGTCCGCGTCGTCACCGGTGATGACGTTCTGGCTCTCGTAGTACTTGGTCGGGCCCTGGCCCAACCGGTTCTTCGAGTACGAGTCCTCCGTGACGTCGGTGAACTTCTCCGGGATGCCCACGTCGCGCAGCAGCCGGATCGACGCGGCGAGGGCGGCGTCGGCGGCCTGCGGCTTGGTCATGCCGTGGGTGTCGATGCCCATCGCCTCGGCGATGTCGGCGAAGCGACCGTAGACGGCCGGCATGTTGAACGCCCACACGCGGGGCAGCGCGATGGCGTTGTTCAGGCCGTGGTGGGTGTCGTAGAAGGCGCTGACCGCGTGCGAGATCGAGTGGATGATCCCCAGACCGCCGGAGTTGAACGCCTGCGCGGCGATGTACTGGGCGTACATCATGCCCTCGCGGCCCTTGAGGTCCTGACCGTTCCACACCGCCTCGCGCAGGTTCTCGGCCGTGAGCTTGATGGCGCGGATCGCGTTGCCGAGCGACGGCTCGAAGTTCAGCCGGGACACGTAGGGCTCGCTGGCGTGGGCGAGCACGTCGAAACCGCACTGCGCGGTGTAGTCGATCGGGCAGTCGAAGTAGAGCACCGGGTCGTCGATGGCCAGGGTGGTGACCGACGCGTCGTCGAACGCGACGTACTTGTGCGGCTTGTCGGGGTCGGTCGTGGTGTCGGTGATGACGTAGGCCCAGCTCGTCTCCGAGCCCGTTCCGGCCGTGGTCGAGACCGCGATGTGCGGCGGGTTCTTCGGGTTCTCGGACATGTTGAAGCCCTCGAACTCGTTGACGTTGCGGCCGTCGTGGGCCACCGAGACGCGGGCGCCCTTGCAGGCGTCGTGCGACGATCCGCCGCCGATGGAGACGAAGGAGTCGCAGTTGTTCTCCTGGTACATCGCCACGGAGTCCATGACGTTGTAGTCCTTGGGGTTCGACTCGACCTTGTCGTACACGACCACCTCGAGGCCGTGGTACTTCATCGACTCGACGATCTTGTGCACGACGTCGGTGCCGCGCAGGCCGGAGGTCATGACCAGGGTCTTCTTGAACCCCAGCTTCAGCGCCTCGGGCCCGATGAGCTCGTGCGAGCCGGGGCCCAGCAGGGCCCGTGGGAACGGGTGGAACTCCTTGATCGGGAACGGTTTGAGCAGTTCATCGACCTGCATGGCGACCTCGCTGGGGTGTGAGCGGCGGCGCCGGCACGCGGCGCTTGACGGGGGTGACGCTAGGGCGGACGTTCGGCGGCGACGAGAGATCCGCGGGTAAACCGGCCGGACGCCGGGCGCGCACTCCCCGACTCGCCGAGCACACCCTGGCCGTTCGGGCAGTTCCCGCCTCGCTGTTCGCATGTGCGGGTCGCGGTTCGGGTAGCCTCCGCAGTGTTGTGACTGCAGACACAGTGAGCGCCGCGTGAGCGTGGCGGCAGGCAGCGCGCACGTCGAGCACGAGCGGTTCCTGGAATCGGGGACGCTGCCGACCGGAGTGCGCGGGCTGGTCGCCGATTCCTGGGTGCGCTCGCTCGCCGCCGGCGTCGACGTCGACCGCCGCGAGGCCCCGCTGGCCCTGGACCGCGCCGAGCTGTCGGACTACCGCTCGGCGCACCCGCTCTCGCAGGTCTTCCCGCTGCTCTACGACGTGCTCGGGCGGGCCGCCGAGGAGTGCGACAGCCTGATGGCGGTGGGCGATTCGGAGGGGCGCCTGCTCTGGGTGTGCGGCCGTCCGGGCGTGCTGCGCCAGGCCGAGGGCATCAACTTCGCCGAGGGCACCGCGTGGGACGAGACCCAGGCCGGCACCAACGCGCCCGGCACGGCCCTGCGCCTGGACGCACCGGTCCAGATCAGCTCGGCCGAGCACTTCCGCCGCGCCGTGCAGCCCTGGAGCTGCGCGGCCGCACCCATCCACGACCCGGTGACGCAGTCCGTCCTGGGCGTCGTGGACGTCACCGGCACCGACGCGATTGCCGGACCTCAGACCATGGCCATGGTGCGGGCCGCGGCCCGGATGGCCGAAGCCGAGCTGGGCCGCATCCTCGCGGTGTCCGGTCGCACCCGGCTGTGGTCGCCGCCGGCCGAGCGTCTGTGCCGCGTCCAGGCACTCGGCCGGCCCGACTGCCAGGTGGAGCTCGGGAACCAGACCCTGCGGCTGAGCCCGCGGCACAGCGAGCTGATGGTGCTGCTCGCTGACCACCCGCAGGGCATGTCCGGTGACCAACTCGCTATCGAGCTCTACGCCGACGACGTCAACACCTCCACCGTCCGCGCCGAGATGACGCGGCTGCGCGGGCTGCTCGGCGACGACGTGCTGCCGTCGCGCCCGTACCGGCTGCAGGTCGCGCCCGACTGCGACTGGCTGACGGTCAGCGGCCTGATCGAGGCCGGCCGGGTCGGCGAGGCCATCCGCGCCTACCAGGGCCCGCTGCTGCCGCACTCCGACGCACCCGGCGTGGTCGCCCGGCGCGAGCGGCTCGAACGTGACCTGCGCGGCGCGGTGTTCGCGAGCGACCAGCTCGACCTCATGGTGGCCTGGACGCGCTCGCGCTGGGGCGCTGCCGACGTCGAGATGTGGCAGCGCCAGGCGGGCCTGCTGCCCGGCAGCTCACCGCTGCTCCCGCTGGTGCACGCCGAGGTCCGCCGCCTCAATCGCGAACTCGGCGTCTGACCCGCAGGGTGCTGCGGCGCCGCGTCACTGCAACGGGAACTCCACCCCGCGTTCGCTCTCCGGGCGCGGCCCGAAGATCCGGCGCTCGCCCTCGGCGATGCGGACGTCGTTGATGCTGGCCTCCCGACGCGCCATGTAGCCGTGCGCGTCGAACTGCCACAGCTCGTTGCCGTACCTGCGCCACCACTGCCCGTCGATGTCGCGGCTCTCGTAGGAGAAACGCACCGCGATCCGGTCGTCGGCGAACGACCACAGGTTCTTGCGCAGCGCGTAGTCCAGCTCGCGCTCCCACTTCTCGGTGAGCAGGTCGACGATCGCGGCCCGACCGGTGACGAAGGTGTCGCGGTTCCGCCAGACCGAGTCCTCGGTGTAGGCCAGGGACACCCGCTGCGGGTCGCGCGTGTTCCAGGCGTCCTCGGCCGCCTGCACCTTCTGCGCGGCGGTGTCGCGGGTGAACGGGGGAAGTGGTGGACGGTCCTCGGGCATGGGGTCAGCATGCCAGCCGGACAGCGTGGTCGTTGACGTAGCGTGAAGGTCATGACCACCACTGCGGACCCGGGCGCGCACCTCTCGGTCGGCGAGGTGGCCCGGCTCGCGGGGGTGACCACCCGCACCGTCCGGCACTACCACGCCATCGGGCTCATCCCCGAGCCCGCCCGCGACAGTGCCGGGTACCGGCGGTACGGCGCCCGCGAGGTCGTGGCGCTCGTCCGGATCGTCCGCCTGCGCGCGCTGGGCATGCCCATCCCGCAGATCGCCGCCCGCGTCGGTGCCGTGCCGTCCATGTCCGACGACCTGCGGGCGCTGCCGAACGACCTGCGGGCGCTCGCCGACGAGCTCGACCGCGAGATCGCGCAGCTGCAGACCACGCGCGACCGGCTGCGCGAGCTCGCGGACTCCGAGACGTTCGACCAGCCGGTCCGGGCCCTCACCGACGCATTGCGCGGCGCGGGACTGCTCGGCCCGTCCGACGAACTGGACGAGGGCGAGGAGTCGGCCGCGACGTTGCTGGACGCGCTGCACCCCAAGGGCATGTCGGGAGTGCTGACCCGGGCGAACCGGCTGCTCAGCGACCCGTCGTCGAACGCCCGCCTCATGGTGCTGCTGCAGCGCTTCCGGGCCCTGGACGACGACACCCCGTCCGACGACGTCACCGCGCTGGCTCGCGACGTCGCGCAGGTGCTGCCCCGCCGCCGGCGGCCCAACCGCCCGGCCGCCGTCGACCTCGAGCTTATGGACAAGTTGCTCAGTGGGCAGCTCAACCCGGCGCAGCAACGGTTCATGTCGCAGTTGCGCCAGGACCTGGGACGGGTGGCAGGATCCGCGTCATGAGAGTGGACACCCGCCACGCCCCGGCCTTCACGGTGGCCCGGTGCGTGCTGGACGGCAACGAGACGGTGCGCGTCGAGGGCGGCGCCATGATCGCCCACAGCGCCGGCGTGCAACTCGAGTCCAAGGCGCAGGGCGGCGTCATGGCCGGGCTGAAACGCAGCGTGCTCGGCGGCGGATCGTTCTTCGTCACCACCTACACCGCTCCCCCGCAGGGCGGGTGGGTCGACGTCGCCGGCGTCCTGCCGGGCGACACCGTCTCGATCGACGTCGAACCCGAGACGCCGTTCTTCCTGCGCCGCGGCAGCTGGATCGCCAACTCCGCGGGCGTGCAGGTCGACACCCAGTGGGGCGGCATGGCCAATCTGTTCGGCGGCGAGGGCGGGTTCGGCTACCGCGCCGCGGGCCAGGGACAGGCCATCGTCAGCATCTACGGCGCCGTCGACATGATGGACCTGGCCGACGGCGAGCAGGTCACCATCGACACCGGCCACGTCGTCGCCTACTCGCTCTCGGTCCGCTTCCAGATGCGACGGGCCGTGCAGGGCCGCACCATCCAGTCGATGAAGTCCGGCGAGGGCTGGGTGTTCGACTTCTGGGGCCCGGGCCTGGTGCTGCTGCAGTCGCGCAACCCCGACGCGTTCGCCAGCTGGGTCGCCGAGATGGTGCCGAACGAGCAGCCACGCGAGGGGCTCGGCGGGCTGGGCGGGTTCGGCGGCGGGGCTGGCAGCCTGTTCCGCTGACCGCGTCTCGAGGAACTCAGTGATCAACTCGCGTTGTGCAGGTGTGCAGCCCTGCTGAACGCTATTTGATCAACGGCGAGAGGGCCTCACGGGCCGTAGAACACGTCCTCGACGACCTTGCGGGCACGGCGACCGGCGCGGCGGTAGTCGTCGACCAGCTGTCCGGGGTCGGTACCGGGCGAGTAGCCCAGCACCCGCGCGACGGCCGCCAGCTCGGCGCCCATCTCGGGCAGCTGATCGCCGGGCTTGTCGCGCACGAGCATCAGGGCGTTGCGCACGCGGGTCGCGAAGCGCCACGCGGTCTCTAGCACCTCGGCCTGGTCTCCGTCGATGAGGTCGGCGTGCGCGGCCGCGGCGAGCGCGCCGAGCGTGTGGGTCGTGCGCAGCTCGGGGACCTCGTGGCCGTGACCGAGCTGCAGCAGCTGGATCGTCCACTCGATGTCGGTGAGGCCGCCGCGCCCGAGCTTGGTGTGCGTCGTCGGGTCGGCCCCGCGCGGGAGCCGCTCGCTGTCGATGCGACCCTTCAGCCGGCGGATCTCCAGGACGTCGGCAGGCGACACCCCACCCGCCGGGTAGCGCACCGGATCGACCATCTCGACGAAGCGGCGGCCGAGCTCGGCGTCGCCCGCCACCGGTCGCGCGCGCAGCAGGGCCTGCGCCTCCCACGGCGAGGACCAGCGTGCGTAGTACCGCTCGTAGGCGGCGAGGGTGCGGACCAACGGGCCGTTGCGCCCCTCCGGTCGCAGGTTCGCGTCGACGACGAGCGGCGGGTCGTTCGACGACGGTGCCGCGAGCAGCGAGCGCAGCTCCCCCGCGATGTCGCGCGCCACGTTGCTCCCCAGTTCGCCGTCCGCCGACGTGGCATCGGCAGCGACGCTGTCGTGGACGAACATCACATCGGCGTCCGAGCCGTAGCCGACCTCGGCACCGCCCAACCGTCCCATGGCGATGACGGCGAAGCGGACGGGCGACTCGTCCAGCGAACGCCGGTCGAGCACCGCGCGCGTCGCGACCTGCAGGGCGGCCTCGAGCGTGGCGTCGGTGGTGCCGCTCAGCGCTGCGCACACCTGGTCGACGTCGGACACGTCGAGCAGGTCGGCGAAGGCGGTGCGCAGGAGCTCCTGCCTACGGACGGCGCGGATGGCGGTGACCGCGGTGCCCGGAGTGTCCTGCCGGTGCGCGGTCTCGTGCATCGCCGCGAGCAGGTCGCCGGGCTCACGCGGGCGCAGCTGCTCCGGTGAACCGAGCATGCGCAAGGCGTCCGGGGCCCGGCCGAGCATCCGACCGGCGTAACGGCTGGTGCCGAGCACGTAGGCCAGCCGCGACACCACGGTGTCGCCGTCGCGCAGGAACCGCAGGTACCACGGCGTGGTGCCGAGCTCGTCGGACAGGCGACGGTAGGCCAGTAGCCCACCGTCGGAATCGGGGACGTCCGCGAGCTCGGACAGCAGCACCGGCAGCAACGTGCGTTGCAGGGCGGCTCGTCGGCTGAGGCCCTGCGTCAGCGACTCGATGTGTCGCAGCGCGCCGTCGGGGTCGTTGAAGCCGAGGGCCTGCAACCGGCGGCCCGCCTCGACCGGGGTCAGGCGCAGCTCGGCGGACGGGACGCGGGCCACGGCCTCGAGCAGCGGGCGGTAGAACAGCTTCTCGTGCAAACGACGGACCTCGCGTACGTGCAGGTCCCACTCGGCCTGGAACACAGCCCGCGACGGGCCGCGGTGGTCGGGCCGGTAGCCCATCGCACGGCCCACCCATTCCAGCGTCTCCGGGTCGTCGGGGAGGATGTGCGTGCGACGCAGCTTGCGCAGCTGGATGCGGTGCTCGGTGGCACGCAGGAAGCGGTAGGCGTCGATGAGGCTCACCGCGTCGTCGCGACCGACGTAGCCGCCGTTGCGCAGCGCGTCGAGCGCGGGCAGCGTCTCGGCGACGCGCAGCATCTGATCACCACGACCGTGAACGAGCTGCAGCAGCTGCACCGCGAACTCGACGTCGCGCAGCCCGCCCCGGCTGAGCTTGATGTCACGGTCGGCGATCTGTTTTGGGATCAGTTCGACGACGCGACGGCGCATGGCCCGCACGTCGGCCACGAAGTTCGGCCGCTCGGCGGCGGTCCAGACCATCGGGGCGACGAGCTGCTCGTAGTCGGCGCCGAGGCCGGGGTCGCCCGCGACCGGCCGCGCCTTGAGCAGGGCCTGGAACTCCCACGTGCTGGCCCAGCGCTGGTAGTACGCCTCGTGGCTGGCCAGGGTGCGCACGAGGACGCCGTCCTTGCCCTCCGGCCGCAGGTTGGCGTCGACCTCCCAGGCCGCGTCCCGGCACACCCGCATCATCGCCGACGCCAGCCGCGTGGCGGTCGTGAGCGCGCCGTCGGTGGCGTCCGGGTTGTCGGCCGTGGGTTCGGCGACGAACACGACGTCGACGTCGGACACGTAGTTCAGTTCGCGCGAACCGGTCTTGCCCATGGCGATGACGGCGAGCCGGCAGGGGGCGCTGCCGTCAGGCTGGTCGGCGAGGGCGACCGCGAGACCGGCCTGCAGGGTGTGCCCGGCGAGGTCGGCGAGCAGTTCGGTGACGACGCGCAGGTCGAGGTCGCCGGCGAGGTCGCGCCCGGCGATCGCGACGAGCTCGCGCCGGTAGGCGTCGCGCAGGGCGCGGACGGCGTCGGGCCCGTCAACCGTGGCCGGGGTGCCCGAGGTGCCGGTGACCGGGTCGTCGACGTCGGCGCCCACGGCCTCGGCGATGCGGCGGCCGACGCCGGCGAGGTCGAAGTCGTCGAGCAGCACCTGCCAGTCGGCCGGGTGGGTGCGCAGGTGTTCCGCGAGCTCGACGGACACGCCGAGCAGGGCGAGGAGGCGACCGCGTAGCTCGGGCAGCACCTCCATCGCCTGGCGCAGACCGCGGCCCTCGTCGGTCGCGGCGATCGCGGACAGGGCGGCGAGGGCACCGTCGGGGTCGGCGGTGCGGCCGAGCGCGGCCAGCACGATCGCGGCCTCGTCGCCGACGGGGGCGTTGCCCTCGGCGTCCCACCACGCCAGCGGTTCGCCGACGAGGAGACCGGCTGCGGTCGCGGCGTCGGCGAACGACAGCCGGGTGAGGCGTGCGGCGACCCGCGATGGGATCTCGACCGCGTCGGTCACCGGCCGGCGTCCCGGGGGCCGCTGCTGTCGTGCAGGCCCTGGTCGCTCGGCTCGGCGCCTCCCTCGGGCCGGAGCGTCGGCATCGGCAGCGGGGAGCTGCGGGCGGCGTTCTGCTCGGCGCCGAGCGAGGCCAGCGCGGCACGGATGGCGTCGGGCTCGGTGACCGGGGCGGCGCTCGACAGCGACGGCCCACGGTGCGCGGCGACCGCGTCGGGGTCACGGACGACACCGGCGAAGGAGTCGGCGAACGGGCGCCAGACCTCCTCCAGGTCGTCGTGCACCGCATCGGCGCGAGCGAGCACCGCGTCGAGGTCGTAGTCCTCGAGCCCCTCGGCGTTGTGGGCCGCCCACGTGCGCACCATCGCCGGCGTCGTCTCGATGTGGAACTGGATTCCCCAGGCCAGCCGACCGAGGCGGAACGCCTGGTTCTCGCACACCGGCGAGTTCATCAGGTGGATGGCTCCGCGGGGCAGGGTCGTGATGGCGTCGTAGTGCCACTGGATGACGTCCGGGGTGATGGGCAGCGGCCGGAACAGCGGGTCGGTGGCCGCGTTGGAGCGCTTGGCCACGAGCTGGTTACCGATCTCCTGCTGGTCGGCGCTGGGGACGACCCGTCCGCCGTGGGCCGCGGCCAGCAGCTGCCCGCCGAGGCAGACGCCAAGCGTCGGCACCTCGGCCGTGACCGCGGCGCGCAGCAGCGCGCGCAGCCCGGGCAGCCACGGATGCAACGCGTCCTCGTTGGCGCCCATCGGTCCGCCCATGACGATCAGGCCGGCGTGCCCGTCGAGCGCGTCGGGGAAGTCCGGGGCCCGGACGACGTCGAGGTCGAGCCCGGCGTCACGAAGCCAGTCACCGAGGCGGCCCACCGGGTCGTCCTCGTGCAGTTCGACGACCAGGACGCGGGATGAGGGCATGTTCCCCAGGTTAGTGAACCGGGGCGGACGGGCGCCGGTCGAGAGGGCAGGATGACGGGATGCCGCCGCCCGGACGCCCCGACCGTCAGCGCGTGACGCGCTCGGACCTGCCGGCCGAGCTGACCGCGGAGCAGCTGCGACACCTCGACTTCCGCACTCTGCGTCAGCTGTCCCGTCCCGGCAACGGGGTGCTCACCGAGGACGAGCAGCGCCGGTTCGACGCTGCGCTGGCTGCACTGCGCGAGGAGACGACCTCCCTCGTCGAGAGTTCGCTGCAACGGGCAGGACGCGGTGGACCCGCGAACCTGGATCCGGCGATGCGCCGTTCCTACCAGCGCGCCCAGCAGCGCCTCGCGGCCCAGGCGGATCGCGCCCGCAAGCGGCTCCCGGACCTCGGCCCCGAGCCGGTGTCCGGTCCTGCGCCCGACCCTGCGCCCAGCCCTGCGCCCGATTTTGCGTCCGATCCGGTGGCCTCCGCCGTCGACGACCCGGCGGATGCGGATCACGTCGGCGACGACGAGGTGTCGCCGAACAGCTTGGAGGAGGAGGTCGCGCAGACGTCCGACACCCTCGACATGCTCGAGCGGATCGCGTCGCTGCAGCAGCAGCTGCTCGACCATCAACAGACCCAGGTACTCAGCGAGACCCGTGGCTTCTTCTTCGCGTTCCTCGTGTCGGTCGCGGTGATCGTCGCGGGGGTGGCGCCGCTGGTGGAGGCCGAACCGCACGACAGGTTGGTCATCGTGGTGTGGACGGTGGTGGCGACGGCCGCCGCGGGGTTGGCCTACGCCCTGGTCCGGGCCGTTCAGGCCAGGAAATGACTCGGTCGACGGGCCGACTCCTGTGCACGTGACGACGACCCCGCTCGCCCGGCGCTGCGGATCGCGCCCCGTGCCGCCAGCGCCCCGGCCAGCAGGTACATACCGGCCTGACCGTCCAGCACGGCGGTCAGGCCCAAGGGCACCGTGAGCACTCCGGCTGCGAGCATGCCGAGAGCCTGACCGCTGTTCGTGGCCAGGCCGGCGAGCCCGAAGGTCCGCCCGAGCAGGTGTCCGGGTGCGTCGGTCTGCAGAGCCGAGAGCATGGCCGAGCCGACGACGACACCGGGAGCTCCGGCCAATGCGAAACCCACGACGTAGACCGGCAACGCGGTCGTGACCGCAGGGCCGTTCCAGATCGCCAGATCGAGCACGCCGAAGGCGAGGGCGCCGACCGCGACGAGGGTTCGTGGACGGAAGCGGCTCGCCACCACAGCAAGGGCGATCGCGCCCACGATGGCACCGATGGCCTGCAGACCCCTGAGCAGACCGACCGCGCCGGCCCCGCCGTCCAGGCGTCCGGTCACGAAGACCACGAACACCACGACGAACACACCCTGCGCCACGGCGGTGAGGAAGATGGTGCCGAGCGTGGCCCGGACGTCCCGGACGGCCAGGACGTCGCGCATCCCTCCAGGGCCACCTCCGCGTCCGGGGGTGCGGACCCGCGCGCACGTCGCGCTACCCATCGTCGCCAACAGTGCCGCCGCAGCGACGTAGGTGGCCATGTCGACCAGCACGATCAGGTGCAGCCCACCGACGGCGAGCAACACCCCGCCGATCGGACCACCGACGAGTCTCGCCAGGTTCTCCCCGGTGGCGTTCCACGAGTTGGCGGCCAGGACCTCGTCGGGGTCGACGAGAGCCGGGAGCAGGGCGTGGCGCGCCGGTTCGTCGAGCGCGGTCAGTGCGGCCTGGAGCACGATCACCAGGTAGAGCACGCCGAGCCCACCGTCGCCCGCGATCAGCAACGGCGCCAGCGCGACCGCTTGCGCAACGGCCACCCCGATGAGCACCCGACGGCGGTCCCACCGGTCGGCACCGCGGCCGGCGAGCGGGGCGAGCAGGACGCCCGGCAGCAGTTCGAGCAGGAACGCGACCGAGGTCCCGAACGTCGATCCGGTGCGCTGGTAGACCACGACCGGTAGGGCGATGAAGAGCAGCCAGTCGCCCGCTGTCGAGACGAGGCCGGCCGTCCACAACCGGCGGAATGCCGCATGACGCAACGGCGACGGCCGTCTCACGTGGCGGGCGCGCGCCGGAACGCCTGCACGCCGAGGTGCACCTGGGCGGCCTTTGCGGGCGCCTTCTCCCGCGTCGCCGCGATGAACGGGCGGATCAGCGAATCGACGTCGGCCAGCAGCCTGGTCAGCTCCCGCGGCGTGATCCGCAACGAGTACTGGCTGAACGCGTCCGCGGCGCGCCACGCCGGGTCGACGCCGTCCCTGTCCGCGAGGTAGTCCCGGGCCAACCGCTGGTCCAGTTGCAGGGCCGCGGCCAGCACACCGGCTGCGGCATCCCCCGCCTTGCCCGGCGCCGAGTCGTCGATGTCGAAACCGGTGATCGCGGCGCGCCACGGACGCTCCCGCCCGTCACCCGACTCGTCCCGCTCCACCAACCCGAACCTCGCCAGGGCCCGCAAGTGGTAGCTGCAGTTCGACGGGGTGTCACCGACCGCGCGGGCACACGCCGACGCAGTGGCCGGCCCCTCCGCCATGAGGTGGTTGAGCACGTCGAGCCGTACCGGGTGGCCCAGCGCCTGCAGGACCGCCGCATCGTCGAGCACGGGCCGTTTCGCCGTCGGCATGGCAACCTCCGAAGCCTGAAAGACTCTTTCAAGCCTCAAGTCAACACCCTGCGGCGAAATCCTGCAACACCCTTTCAGACCTGCTGGTTACGAGCTCTCCCGGACGATCAGGCGATGGGGTACGACAGAGTCGGTCGGCCGGTGTTCCGGACTGCCCTCGATGCGCGCCAGCAGGCTGCGGACGGCGGTCTCGGCGATCGTGTGCTTGTCGGGCGCGACAGTCGTCAACCGCGGTACCGAGTAGCGCCCGTCCTCGATGTCGTCGATGCCGACGACGGCGACATCGTGCGGCACGCCGACACCCCGGTCAGCGAGCTGGCGTATCGCACCGAGCGCCAGTTCGTCGGTGAAGCAGATCAGCCCGTCGATGTCCGTTCCGGACGCCAGCAGCGACGCGACGGCGGCGGCGCCGTCGGCGCGGTGCAGCGTCGTCGTCGCGATCTCGGCGACCGGCTTACGCCTACCGAGCGCCTTGCGGACCCCCCGAGCGCGCTGCGCGGCTGTGTCGTTCGACAGGTGCGGCTGCAGCCCGATCACGGCCAGCCGCTTCCGGCCCCGTGCCAACAGGTGGGCGGTGGCGTCGCGGGCTGCGGCGACGTTGTCGATCGCGACGTGGTCGGCGTCGGCCGCGGAACGCTCGCCCAGGACAACGACCGGCAGCCCGTCGGCCACGGCCACGATCTCGTCCGGCGCGAGCGACCACGGACTCACCACCAGCCCGTCGACGACATTGGTGGTGGTGCGGCCGAGCAGCGCGCGTTCGCGTTCGGCGTCGCCGGCGGTCTCGTCCGCCAGCACCGTCCAACCGTGCTGCGCCGCCTGTCCCGCGATCAATGCGGCGAGCTCGGCGAAGTACGGGGAGGCGAGCTCCGGCAGCACCAGGCCCAGCAGTCCCGTGCGGCCGCCGCGCAGCTGCCGGGCCGCGAGATTGGGGCGGTAGCCCAGCTCGTCGATCGCCCGTTGCACCGTCGCCCGGGTGGACGCCGCGACGTGGACGTAGTCGTTCACGACGTTCGAGACGGTACGGACCGAGACGCCCGCGAGATCGGCGACGGTGCGCAGGCTCGGCGGACGGTCAGGGGGCACGACGCCAGCATGCCAGCCCCCTGGCGCGCATGGTTTGCAACGTGGCAAACTGCTCACATGACGGCGACCGACAGACAGGTGGACGTGACCGATGACGCGGCCACGCTGCGGCGCGACGGCATCGCGGCGAACAAGCAGGCGTTCCCCGTCGAGCTGATAGACGGCGTGCGCACCGACGTGGAGGCGGCGTTCCAGGAGGCGCGCGGTCGCGAAGGCGGCACCATCGGCCGCGGCCCGCAACGCTGGTACTGCGAGGTCCACCCGGAGGCCATCGGCGCGTTTCCCGAGTTGGTCGGGCACCCCTGGGTGCAGGCGGTGTGCGGGTCGGTGCTCGGTCCCGACTGGACCGTCGTCGAAGTGGGTTTCGACATCCCGTTCGAAGGTGCGCGCCATCAGCCCTGGCACCGGGACTTCCGCTCCCCCGAGGCGACCGTGCGGGACAAGCAGCTGACGTCGCTGGCGTTCAACGTGACCCTGGTCGACACCGAGCCGGACATGGGCCCGTTCGAGATCGCGATCGGCACCCAGTACGACGACGGCGCCGACTTCGATCACGGCATGTTCCCGCCGAAGTCGCGCTACGACCGCTACCTCGAACGTGCGGTCAGGAAGTTCCCGAAGCGGGGCGACATCTCGGTGCGTTCTGCTCTCACGCTGCACCGCGGCACCGCCAACCAGTCGGCCAAGGCACGTCCGGTCCTCGTGCTGGGCGTGGACGCCCCCGGCGCGGGCAACGCCGAGCACCACGACCTGGCGGTCACCCGTGCGTACGTCGACGCGCTGCCGGAACACGTACGCACCCACCTGCGATGCCCGATCGTGGACACGCTGGAGCCGATCACGCAGAAACACGACATCGAGGGCCTGGTCATGGGGATCGACCCCGACGAGCAGTGAGCGCGCGGGGCCACGGCGACGTACGGCCGTCCCGGCTCCGCTGAGTACTTGTGCGGATGTGGACACCCTGGCCGCCGCGAACGCTGTGGTCACGCGGCAAGCCGCTCGTGGCGGGTCGCTCGTCCCAGGAGGTCCGATGTCCGCTCCCATCCCGCCGAGGCCCGCGTCGTCGCCGCACCCGGTTCCCCCCGTCAGGCGGGTACTGATCAACGCGGGCCTGCTGGCCCTGTTCGCGGCCGCCATGTGGTTCGCCTGGCTGGGCTGGGACCACACGTACTACGACGTCGACGGCGTCGCCGAGGGGCCGTACCGGGCGTGGCAGGTGATCGGGTGCGGGCTGTCGATCGGGTCCGCGGCGGTGCTGGCCTACTGGCGGGCGCCCCGCGCCCTCGCGATTCCCGTCCTGGCGATCGCCGCCGACGGCGGCTTCGCCGTTCCGTGGTCGATCGACGCCTCCTCCGGCGACGAGACCGGCTTGTGGGTCGTGGGCCTGGTCCTTCTGGTGCTCGGTGGGTGTGTCGCCCTGGGGTCGGTCCTGTCCGTCACCCACCTGTTCCGGCATCCCGAGAGCTCCTCCACCTGGATCCTCATCGGTTGCGCCGTCCTGGCCCTGCTGACCACCCTCGTGTACGCGCCGGTGGCCGTCGTTCCGGTCGTCGCCGGCGGACTGGTCTTCTTCTTCCGATGGCTCCCCGACCGGCGCCGGCCCGGCAACCGTCAGGCGCGCTAGACCTCACGCGTGCCACGATGACCCGGTGACCGGACGCGGGCTCAGTTTCGGTGCGGCGGCCGTGGCCTACGAACGGTTCCGGCCCGGTTACCCGGACGCCGTCGTCGACGAGGTGCTGCGCTACGCCACGCGACCGGTCAGATCCGCCCTGGAGATCGGCGCCGGCACCGGGAAGGCAACCCGGGCCTTCGTCCGCCGCGGGATCTCGCTCACCGCCACCGATCCCGATCCGGCCATGTTGGCCGAACTGCACCGACAGGTGCAGCCCGAGGTAGCGACCATGGCCGTACCTTTCGAGCAGCTGCCGACCGACCGCACCTACGATCTCGTCTTCTCCGCCGCCTCGCTGCACTGGACGTCCGCCGCGGGGCGGTGGGAACGTGTCGCCGCCCTGCTCACCGGCGGTGGGGTGTTCGCCAACCTCGGAGGCCCGTTCGAGCTGGCGGACCCGCGGTTGGCCGCCGCCGTTGCCGAAGCGCGGTCCCGGGTGGTGTCGGATGAGGTCCTTCGAGCACCCGAGCCGGTGACGTCCGGTCCCGACCTGCGCTGGCCAGGGAGCGAACTGGCCGGCTCTCCGCTGTTCACCGACGTGCGCCAGATCGACGTGCCGCGCCGTCTGCAGTTGTCGCCCGACGACTACCTCGGCCACCTCGGGACGATCTCGGCGTTCCTGGTGCTCTCCGACACCGACCGCCAGACCGTCTCCGCCGACATCCGCACCCTGCTCCCGGAGCAGGTGCCGATCGCCGCCGACCTGACGGTGCACCTCGCACGATCGGCGGTGTGAGGACGCGTGCCGTCCCACGGCTGGGTGCCTGCTCCGCGACGCCGATCGGTCCCGTGGTTCGACGAGATGTTGGCGGCGATGGCCGATGCCCCGACCCGACTGTCCGGTGTCGTGCGCGCCCGGATCGCGGATCACGGAGGCACCGAGTTCACCTATCGTGTCCAGCGCGACGGGCGACGCGTGCGCTGTTCGGCGCTCGACGGTGCCGTACACGTCATCGCCGGCACGGGCACGGTCTGGTGTCGCCGAGACGGCAGCGACGTGCTCGACATCGAACCAGCTGACCCGCACCTGCTCCACGCCCCCGACGACTACGAGTTCGGCGTCCGACTGTTCGACTGGTCCCGGTGGAAAGGAAACGACTTCACCGAGCCCGTCGATGGTCCCGAGGAGGTGCTCATGCTGGGTCGACCGGCGTGGCGCATCACGCTCGCTCCACCGCCACACAAGCCGGAGCCCATGCAGATCGTCGTCGACCAGCAGACCTTCCTGACGCTGCACGAGGGCAACGAGGCCTTCGGCACCTATCACCGATGGAGCGAACTGGACCTCGATCCGCACATCGACGAGTCCGTCTTCGCGTGGAACGACACCGACCGGGTCGCTTCCGAGTACCAGTAGCGGCAGCTGCGTCGCGCTTGCGCCGTACCGAGCTGTCCTCAGGGGCGGGCGTAGTGGCGCGCGAGCACCACTGTCGCCGCGACGGCCAGCGCCGTGGCGATCCACGGCAGCACTTGCGTCCAGGCATACGCGACGTCGAACGTCGAGGCGTGGACGACCAGCGTCTGGACGGCGGCCTCGAGCAGGTAGGCCACCGCCCACACGACGGTGATGACGTACTGCGCGCGCCGGAAACGCGGGTACTGCCACATCCCGGTCCATTCCTGCATGCCTTCGTGCGTGCCGTCGGTGGCGTAGCGCTGGCCGAAGTAGAAGGCCAGCGGGCGTCGGCAGAGCAGCGAGCCGCCGAAGATGAGCCCGATCAGACCGGTGACGGCCGCGTCCTTGTAGAGCAGCGCGTCGGCATCGCGGCTGCCGACGAGCGCCGCCGCTGCGGACAGTGCGGTGAACGCGAACACGGCGAGCGACGCACCGCTGAGTTTGCCGGCGCGCACCCACACCGCGACACCGCCCAGCACCGGACCCACCCCGGCGATCAGGTAGGCCGTCGCCTCACCGGCTCCCGCGTCCCGGGCCACGGCGAATGCGGCTATCGCCACGCCGACGTCGAGCACCGTGACGGCGACGTTGAACGCCAGGCCGGCCCGGTTCCACGTCGGCCCATGAGCCGCACCCGGTTCGGACTGGCCTTGCGATGGCGACTCGATCAGCACCGAGGCGCCGTGACCCGACCGCTTCATAACAGTGTTATAGGATGCGGACATGTCCGGTGTCAACCCCGTCGACCGCGCGCGCGACGACCGTGGGCCGCACGACGACCTCGATCGTCGGCTGATCGACGAGGCCGCCCGCATGTTCGCCGAGGTCGGGCCATCCGGGCTGTCGCTGCGCAAGCTCGCGACCAACGTCGGCACCTCCACGATGTCGGTCTACACCCGGTTCGGCGGCAAGCCGGGCCTGCTCGCCGCGATGCACCGCGAGGGGTTCCGGCGCCTCGGCCAGCAGCTGACACACGCAGGCGAGAACGAGGGCGGCGACAACCTGCTGCTCGAGATCGGCTTGGCCTACCGGCAGGCCGCCCTCGATAGCCCGCACCTCTACGGCCTCATGTTCGGGCCTCTGCCCAAGGACATTGCCTTCGACCCTGCCGACGATCCGGCCGCCGCCGCGACCTACGCGCCACTGGTGCAGGGAGTGCGCGTCGCTGTCGACAACCGCGACCTCGTCGGGGACCCCGAGCGCATCGCCCTGCACCTGTGGGTCGTGGCCCACGGCATGGTGAGCCTCGAACTGTCGGGCCAGCTGCCCGTACCGCCCGACGAAGCCAAGGACGCCTACGTGCAGGCGCTGTGGTTCGCCGCGCAACCGTTCATCGTCGAGTGAGCGACGGCCGCTCCGTCGCCGGGATCGTTCGCACTCGTCGTCCGAGGTGGACGAGGCGCCTGCGCGTCCGGCGGATCGACGGGCGCGTCAACCGGCGCGCGGACGCCGCTGCGTCGTGCCTGGCGGTCAGGTCGGATTGCGCGCCGTCACCAACCAGAGCGCGGCAGGCACCCGCACGACCCCGTCGGTGAGGTGACGACGCAACTCGGCGCGCACCTCGTCGAGCAGCTCGGCCCATGCACCCGGTTCCAGGCTCGGCTGGAGCTTCTCCCGGGCCGTGCGCCCGGTGGTCACGCTGAGGACGGTGGCCAGGCGCTGCTCGACGCCGTCGTCGCCGTCGAAGCCGTAGTCGAGCACGACGTCCAGCGGCGTGACATCGACCGACGCCCAGCCCGCGTCGGCCAGCAGCCGCTCGAGCCGGAGGCGGCCGGCGAAGGCCGTGGGTCCCGGCTCGTCCGGTGCGGGCGGCCCGGGACGCGGGTCCAGCCGCTCGGCGAGCACGGTCGTGCCCAGGGTGAACATGGGGTTCTCGGCGAAGGTGCGCCAGCAGGCGAACACGAGTTGGGCGCCGCCGGCCGCGACCCCTCGGAGGTTGGTGAACGCTGCAACCGGGTCAGCGAAGAACATGACCCCGAAGCGCGACACCACGCTGTCGAACGGAGGGCCAGGAGCGTCGCGTGTCAGATCCATGGTCTGCGCATCGCCGAGCAGCACGGTCGCGGCCGGCACCCGCGCGGCCGCCGCTGCCACCATGCCGGGAGAGATGTCGACGCCGACGGCGGTCGCTCCGACGACGGTGGCCGCAGCGAGCAGCGTGCCGGAGCCGCAGCCCACGTCGAGCACCCGCTGACCCGCACGCACGTCCGCGGCGGCGAGGATCGCGTCGGTCACCGGGGAGAAGATCGCGTCGAAGATCGACTCGTGCTCCACCCAACCTGCGGCGCTGTCCGCCCAGTGCCTGCCCATGTCGGCGTTCGTCACGGGCCCGAGCCTACGAGTTGCACCGGCGGGCGAGGTGGGCACGCTCGTGGCAGCGAGCCCGGCGCGGGCGCCCGCCCGAACATCACGCTCGACCCACCACAACGAGGAGTTCCATGACCGAGCAACCCTTCCAGAACGTCACCTTCCCGAGCAACGGCGGGACGGCTCACGGCTATCTTGCCGTTCCGGACAGCGGGTCCGGGCCCGGACTGATCGTCATCCAGGAGTGGTGGGGGCTGGACGACAGCCTCAAGAAGGTCGTCGACCGCTTCGCCGCCGAGGGCTTCTTCGCGCTCGCGCCCGACCTCTACGGCGGTCGCGTGGCCCACGACTCGGACGAGGCCGGGCAGATGCTCTCCTCCCTGCCGGTCGAGCAGGCGACGAAGGACCTCTCCGGCGGGGTCGACTTCCTCCTCGGCCAGGACGCCGTCACGTCCTCGTCCGTCGGCGTCGTCGGCTACTGCATGGGCGGCGCCTTCGCGCTGCTGCTGGCCGCCCAGGAAGGCGATCGGGTCTCGGCGTCGGTCCCGTACTACGGCGTAGGCCCCGGCACCCCCACCAGCTACGCCGGGATCACCGCCGCGGTCCAGGGCCACTACGGGGAGCAGGACCAGATGATGCCGGTCGACGACGCCCACAAGACCGAGCAGCAGATCCGCTCCGAGTCCGGTGCCGAGGTCGAGTTCTTCTACTACGACGCCGGCCACGCCTTCATGAACCCCGACGACAAGATGGGGACACACAAGCCCGAACTGGCCGAGCAGGCCTGGTCCCGCACGCTGGAGTTCCTGCGTTCCAAGGTGCAGTGAGGCCGTCCCGCGGCGGGGCGCTCCGGCGTCCCGCCGCGGTTCGCGATCACCCTGAGGTCGACGATGATCACAGCGGCAGAGCGTCGGCGTGGGTGAACAGGCTGCTGTAGGCGTTCAGTGCCGGTTGCCCGCCCAGGTGCGCGTAGAGCACCGTCGAGTCCTTCGGAATGTCGCCGCCGGTCACCAGGTCGATCAGGCCGGCCATTGACTTGCCCTCGTACACCGGGTCGATGATCATCCCTTCGAGCTGCCCGGTCAGCTTGATGGCGTGCAGGGTCGAGTCCACCGGGATCCCGTAGCGCTCGCCGGCCCAACCGGGCAGCACGACGATCTCGTCGTCGCGCAGGTCGCGCTGTAGGCCGACGAGCGACGCGGTGCTGCGGGCGATCCGCGCCACCTGATCGCGGGTCTCGTCGAGCCGCGCGCTGGCGTCGATGCCGATCACCCGACGGGGTCGACCCCCGGCCTGCTCGAGCGCGGCGAAGCCGGCAATCATGCCGGCGTGGGTCGAGCCGGTCACCGAGCACACCACGACGGTGTCGAAGAAGACGTCGAGCTCGCGCTCCTGGTCAGCGACCTCCTGGGCCCAGCGGGCGAAGCCCAGGCCACCCAGCCGATGGTCCGAGGCGCCGGCCGGGATCGCGTACGGGGTGCCGCCGCGGGCGGTGACGTCGTCGAGGGCCTGCTTCCACGAATCCTTGAACCCGATGCCGAACCCGGCCGGATCGATCCGCACCTCGGCGCCCATGATGCGGCTCAGCAGGATGTTGCCGACGCGGTCGTTCACGCTGTCGGGCCAGTCGACCCACTTCTCCTGGACCAGGACCGCCTGCATGCCCAGCCGGGCTGCGACAGCCGCGACCTGGCGGGTGTGGTTGGACTGGTACCCGCCGATCGAGACCAGTGTGTCCGCACCCTGCGCGATCGCGTCCGGGACGAGGTACTCCAGCTTGCGGGTCTTGTTCCCACCGTAGGCCAGTCCGGAGTTGCAGTCCTCGCGCTTGGCCCAGATGGCCGCGCCCCCGAGATGTGCGGTGAGGCGCGGCAGCGGGTGCACCGGGCTGGGCCCGAAGGTCAGCGGGTAGCGCGGGAAGTCGGACAGGGTCATCGGATCACTCCTGGGTGTCGGGCCGGTCGGTCGGCAGCGTGTGCCAGGTGTCGAAGGCGACGGCGGCGGCTGCCTCTGCTCGGCCCTGGGCGCACAGGCCGATGAGGGTCGTGTGCCGGTCGACGGAGGCTCGACCGCCCAGGGTGGCGAAACGCAGCCGCTCGGCCCGGCGGAGCATCGGCGTGTACTGATCCAGGACGGCGGCGACCGCCGCGTTGGCGGCAACCGCCACCGGTACCGCGGGCAGGTCGTCGTCCGCGCTCAGGGCGTTCAGATCGCTCGCCCGGACGGCCGTGGAGAAGCGCTTGTTCGCCCGCGTCATGGCCGCGAGGTCGGCAGGGGCGAGTTTCGCTACCGACTCACGCACGGCCAGCTGATGCCTGGCAGCGACGACCTCGCAGGCATCCCGCGCCGCCCGGTGATCCAGCGCGGTCACGGTCGTCGAGCGGCCCGGGCGCGACTCCACGAGCCCGGCACCTGCCAGCCGCAGAAGCGCTTCGCGGGCCGGTGTTCTACTGACACCGAGCCAGTCCGCGAGCTCGCCGTCCCGCAGCTGCTCCCCCGGCGCGAACGAGCCGTCGACCAGCGCCGTCCGCAGGCGGTAGAACACCTCGTTTCGCAGCGGCACACGCTGGAGCGATGACGCGAACGACGGAATCGGCATGCAAAATATTGCACCCTAAGGCACTGAATCTCGCCAACTGGCCTGAGCCGAAGCCGCCGGCTTCTGACTTGCTGGAGTCGTCGCTTCGGACGCAGGGACAACCCTTGCTCGGAGACGACTTGGCAGCTGGCGACTGCTGAGGAGACATCGGGCGGCGTGATCGATGTCCGCGCGCTGGCTTGCTCTGTACGCACAACGCAGCCTTGACTAACTGATCTCTAGCTTTTACTTTACTTGAATCTAACACGATCTTGGAGGCGCCTCGTGTCAGCTCATCGACGGAGGAACCGCGCGGTCAGCTCCCCAACTTTGACAGGTGGTGTTGGTCTAGTAGTCGGCCTCGCAGTGGGCGCGATCGTCGCTGGCCAACTCCATGGCTCGCATGTCGATCAGGCGGTCCCGGCCGCCGCGCGATTGCCAGGAGCCGTTGGCCAACCGTCTCCGGGTGGACAAGGTGCGGCCGATCGACACCTGGCGACGACCTCCACTCCGGTTACGCGCACCGTCACGGCAGTCTCGACACAGACTGTGGTCCGAACGATGACGCCTGCGCCGCCCAAGCCCAAGGAAGACACGGTCCGAGGCAAGGTCAGCTGGACTTTTTTCCTGGGCAGCGACATAGCCACCGGGTCGGACCGAGGCGGCGCAACGTGCGGCGAACGCGAAGGTGCAGTCAATATAATGAACGGCACCGGCGTGATCCTGACCGTCCACCAAGGACGTCCCAGCGTGGTGTCGAAGAAAACGGACGGAACTGGCGACGTAACGACCACGTGCCAGGAGAAATACTCGGTTCACGTAGCGGCGTCCCCTGTCTACCGCGTCGCGCTCACAAACCCCCCAAACAACGACAACGCCACCGCAACCTGTAAGACAACGGGAATACGTGCAGACTCGACCTCGAACGTAAACGCATCCGGGGTGGCGCAGATGCAAGAGTTGGGATGGTTCTTCGGCTGTTACTGATCACTCCTGGTCCCGATCGACCGGAGCGGTTTGCGAGAGCTCCGCTTACCTTGCGCTCGAGAACCTCCCGGGCGCACTGCAGCCAAATCGCTTGCTTCGAACGGTAGCGCCCTCCGGGCGCTCCCGTCGATCTACATAGGGCTCACCTGACCCAGATGTGGCTCGCCGTGTCCGACGATCCGGCGGCCACTGCGATCGGCCGGTACTTCCATCACCTGGCGCGCCGGGACCGCAACCGACTTCCGAGGCGCGGTCAACCGGCCGCGCGGTCAACCGGGCCTCGCTGCGCCGGGGCCGCCCAGCTGCCACATCTCGTAGTTCCCGCACTCGGCCGTGACCTCGGCTGCCGACTGGGCCGCGGCGAAGAAAGCGTCGACCAGCGGTGACACACGCGATTGCGCAACGGCGAGGCACACCTGGTCCGGCGCCACGTCCGGCACTGGAACGTAGACCACCTCGGGGTGTGAGTAGAACACGGTCGCCGAACGGGCCAGGAACGAGATGCCCCGGCCGGCCGCGACGTGTTCGAGCGTTTCGTCCACCCCGCGCACCACGTACCCGGCGTTGGGATGTCGGCGTGCGGTGGGCTGCGGGAGCTCCGCATTCCAGACCAGCATCTCGCGGGCCAGGTCGGCCTCGGTGACTTCCTCCTTGCCGGCGAGTCGGTGGCTCACGGGCAGTACCGCGACTCGCGGCTCGGTGTAGAGCGGGGCGATGCGCAGACCCGTTTCGTCGATGGGCAGTCGCACGTACCCGAGATCGACGCGGCCGTCGAGCAGCACCTGCGACTGTTCGTCGCCTTCGATCCGCTGCACGTCGACCGGGACGTCCGGGTGCTGAGCGGCGAAGACCTGGACAGCCGGAGCGACGGCGATGCCTGCTCGAAACCCGACCGTCAAGCGCTGGCTTCCTCGCGCGGTCACGGTGACCCGATGGCGGGCCGCGTCCGCGGCGGCCAGCAGCGGACCGGCGTCGCTCAGCAGCTGGCGACCGGCGTCGGTCAGCGCGACACCGTGGCTGTCCCTGGTCAACAACGGGGTACCGAGCTCTTTCTCCAGCGCTCGGATCTGACGGCTCAACACCGGTTGTGCGATGTGCAGCTGCTCGGCGGCGCGGCCGAAGTGCAATGTGTCGGCGACGGCGACGAAGTACCGCAGCTTGCGCAGGTCCAGGTCCATGCAGCCTCCCGATCGGCGATGCCTTCAGGCTATCGCCGTGCTCGAAAGAGGTCTTGGACGCGGGCTCACCGCGGTGGCAACCATGGACGTCGAGGGTTCAACACGTCGAGGAGAGAAGCACCGCATGAGCAGCATCAGCATCATCGGATTGGGCGGCATGGCCCGCACTCTGGCCGCCCGCGCGGTCGAAAGCGGACACGCGGTCGAGGTCATCGGCCGCGATACGGCGAAGGCTGAGGACATGGCCGCTGCATTGGGCGCGGGCGCAACGGCCGGCGTCTTCGGCAGCATCCCGGCCGGTGACCTCGTCATCCTCGCCGTGCCGTACGCCAGCGCCGTGGGAGTGGTCGCCCGATTCGGGGACGCGCTGGACGGCAAAGTCATCGTCGACATCTCGAACACGTTCACCGCACCCGACGACACCGAACTGGTCACGCCGAACGGCACGTCCGGTGCGGAGGAGATCGCGAAGGCCGCCGCGGCAGGCGCGCACGTCGTCAAGGCTTTCAATACCGTGTTCGGGCACGTCCTTGCCCTGGGCGGCCCACTGGACGTGCTGTTCGCCGGCGACGACGAGCGGGCCAAGGAGAGCGTGTCGACGCTGATCGAGAGCCTTGGGCTGCGCCCGCTGGATGTCGGCCCCCTGGCAATGGCGCACTGGCTGGAGGGGGCGGGCCTGCTGATGATGGGGCTGGCCGGCAACGGCGCAGGGTTCGACATCGCCCTCGGCGTCGACAAGGTGACCAGGTCGGGCGACGGGCCGGAGTTGAGCGCGGAGAAGACCAGCCAGGTCGTCCGAACCTACTTCGAGCTGGCGGGACACGGCAGTGCCCAGGGACACCGGAGCGCTGACGACGTGGCGGCGCTCTTCGCCGACGATGCGGTCTTCCGCAGCGGCGACGACGTCCATCACGGGGTCGACGCGATCCGCAGGGCCTACCACTCACTGTGGGACGACCGGGAGCAGGCCGTCGAGGTCGTCTCGTTGAAGGTGACCGGCGCAGACGCAGCTGCTCACGTACAGGTGATCGTTTCCGGCCGACGGGTCGACGTCATCGACGTGATGACCTTCGACGAGGACGGCAAGATCTCGTCCTTGCGAACCTACTGAGGACGGAGCACCCACATGCGCGTCTTCGTCACTGGCGGGACCGGCCATTCCGGTCCGTACATCATTCGTGAGCTGATTGCCGCCGGGCACGAGGTCACCGGCTTGGCCAGATCGGACGAGGCTGCGGCTGCGGTGTCCGCGCTCGGCGCAACGGTGCGCCGCGGCGAGCTCGCGGACCTGGACGGTCTCAAGGAGGTTGCCGCCGAGTCCGACGGGGTCATCCACGTCGCGCACCGGCAGGACCTGCTGCCGACCGGCGGCATGGATGCCGTCGCGCTCGCCGAACTGCCGATCATGCTCGCCTACGGAGAGGCGCTCGCGGGAACGGGCAAGCCGCTGGTGGCGGCGGGAAGCATCGGCTCGCCCGGGCCGCTGGGTCGGCCGGCCACCGAGGAGGATCTGGCCCTGGCCGTCGGCGAGGAGCACCGGGGCACCCTTCACGTCCGCAATGTCGTGGAGGCCGCCGTCCTCGGCCTCGCCGAGCAGGGCGTGCGGTCCTCCGTCGTGCGGATCGCCAACATCATGCACAGCACCGCAGATGCCGGTTTCCTGCCCATGTTGATCGCGCTCGCGAACGAGAAGGGCGTCGTCGGCTACCCCGGGGACGGGACCAACCTGTGGAACGCGGTGCATGTCCAGGACGTCGCCTCGCTGTTCCGGCTCGCGCTGGAGAAGGGGCCGCCCGGCAGGTACTGGCACGCCGTCGAGGACGGTGGCATTGCGTTCCGCGACATCGCCGAGGCCATCGGCAGCCACCTGGGGCTACCCGCCGTCAGCATTCCCCTGGACGAACTGATCGTGCCGGGATACTTCGGCTTCCTCGCCAACATCGTGACGAAGAGCTACCCGGCGTCCAACCTCATCACCCGTCGGACCCTCGGCTGGGAACCCGTGCACCCCCGCCTGCTCGACGATCTGGACAACGGCTATTACTTCTCCGAGACGTGAGGACAGAGCTCAATGACGCTGGGAATCATCGGGAGCGGACAGATCGGCACGACCATTGCGCGCCTGGCCGTCCGGGCTGGTCAGCAGGCCGTGCTCAGCAACTCACGAGGACCCGAGACCCTCGCGGGTGTCGTCGCCGAGCTGGGGCCGGGGGCGTCCGCCGCGACCAGCCGGGACGCCGCTGCTGCCGGTGACCTCGTCGTGGTCACGGTCCCGGTGAGTGCCTTCACGAACCTGCCCGCGGAGGCACTGGTCGGAAAGACGGTTGTCGACACCTGCAATTACGGCCCCGAGCGGGACGGCCACCTCCCCGAGCTCGACGACGGGACGCTCACGTCGAGCGAGCTGCTGTCGCGACAGCTGCCGGGTGCCGTCGTCGTCAAGGCGTTCAACAACATCTACTTCGAGCACCTGCTGTCACTGGCTCGTGCCGCGGGGGCGGCCGACCGCTCGTATCTCCCGATCGCCGGCGACTCGCCGTCCGCCAAGGCGCAGGTCACCGCGTTCATCGATTCGATCGGCTACGGCGTCGTGGACGCGGGCCCGCTGGCCGACAGTTGGCGACAGGAGACGGGCAGCCCCGTCTGGGGCACCCCGTACGGGCCCTACTCGAGCAAGGAGGGCCAACCGGCCGACGAGGACGTCATCCGGGCAGCACTTGCCGCCGCGACGCGGTAACCGTGCACGATCGACCGGAACAGCCCCGGGCGGTGCGATCGTCGCCAGGCGGAGACCTCCCCCTCGTAGGTCGAAACGTCCCGGCCGATGATGGAACGGTGCATCGTTCTCGTTCGCCGGCCGCGGCGATCCGGATCCCCGGTGACGAGCTGAAATGGATGAGTCAGAAGGCGTGGCAACGGTGGCGTGACGGCTCACGGCCGGTGCTGGGCACCCTGCTCGGTGTCCTGTCGGTCGCCGGCACCGTCACCTACGGCGTTCCTGCCCTGCGATCGAGTGTGCTGGCCGTCGGTGCCGTCCGCGCAGCGCTGCCGTGGTGTGTGGAATGTGCGCGGCTACCTGCTTCGGCATTCCTACCGACCCCAGGTTTGCCGTTGCCGCTCGCGGTTGCCCAGATCGTGGTCGTCGTGGGTCTGGCGGAGATGCTGCTGGGCCGGTGGGCGACACTCGGCGTGGCCGCCGCCGGCCAGATCGTCAGTACCGTCACCGCACGACTGCTGCTCGGCCTGACAACCCTGCATGCGATCGGGCTCTCCGCGAGCCAGGCACACGTGCTCGACACCGGCCCGTCGGCCGTGACGACTGCGGTCGGGGCCTGGCTGCTCGTCCGATTCCGAGCCCACCGCTGTGTCGTTCTGCTGGGTGCCGCCCTCGTGGTGGCCGACGCGGTGCAGAACGATCTGGACGGTCGCGAGCACCTCGTGGCCTTCTGCTGCGGCGTGCTCATCGGCATCTGTCGACCGGGACGGTTCGGGTCGGCACGGGCCCGAACCGGGTGAGCCCGCGGACGGGTGTTGTCCCCGCCGCGCACCGGCGGCCACAACGCCGCACGCCCTGATCCCTGCGCGGGAGCCCCTCGCTTCCGCGCTATCCGGGGTTGCCGCCATGAGCGAGCACGGCCCGAACCGGAGATCCGTCTCCGTTGGCGATCTTCAACGGAAGGGCCCACAGCTGGTACTCACCCGGTTCGGCAGCAGAGAGATCGAGACCTTCGAGCAGAAGCACGCCGGCGCCGAGCAGCCCACGGTGCGCCGGACAGTCCGGGTCGTCGTGCGCATCCACACCGAAGTAGTCGATGCCCACGAGATTGGGGCGATGCGCCAGCAGGACCGGAACGGTCGCCGGATGGACGAACACGTGATCAGGATGGAACGTGGCGGTGTCGCGCCCGCTGTTGGATGTCCGGAACAGCAGGTTGTGGCCGGGCGGCGATCGGGGAACGTCGTCGGGCATCACGGCTGTCCCGGCGACCTCCACGACGGTCGCCGGCCCGCGGAACCGTTCGAGCGCGACGGCGTCGAGGTCCGCGCCGTCGGTGGCGAAGTGGCGCGGTACATCGACGTGGGTGAGCAGATGCGTGGTCCAGTTCTCCAGGCGAGTCACCCGAGAGGGCGAGACCCCTTCGATGTCGACCAGGGTGCTGCTGGCCACGGCGGGCGCGTCGGGCGGCAGCGCCACGCCCGGCGCGATACGCCGGGAGATGTCGATCAACGGCACGAGATCACCCCCTCCGGAGTCCGGTGGCATCGTTGCTCCACACGGGTGGCGCCGGGCGAACGAGGCCAGGCGACCGGCCTCCGACGTGTCGCACCGCCCCGGGCGCTACAGCGTGGGGAGGTATCGCCGCAGCTCGAACGGGCTGACCTCCGAGCGGTACTCGATCCACTCCTCGCGCTTGTTGCGCAGGAAGAAGTCGAAGACGTGCTCCCCCAGCACCTCGGCCGCGAGCTCGGAGTCCTCCATGACCCGCAGCGACTCGGCGAGGTTGTGCGGCAGCTCGTCGTAACCCAGCGCGCGGCGCTCGACGTCGGACAGCGACCACACGTCGTCCTCGGCTCCGGGGGGCAACTCGTAGCCCTGCTCGATGCCCTTCATGCCGGCGCCGAGGATGATCGCGAACGCCAGGTAGGGGTTGCAGGCCGAGTCGGGTGAGCGCAACTCCACCCGCGTCGAGCCCGCCTTGCCCGGCTTGTAGCGCGGGACGCGGATCAGCGCCGACCGGTTGGCATGCCCCCAGCAGACGAACGTCGGCGCCTCGACGATCGACCCGGGCGCACCGAAGCCCCACAGCCGCTTGTAGGAGTTGACCCACTGGTTGGTGACCGCGGTGATCTCGCGCGCGTGCACCAGCACGCCGGCGATGAACGCGCGGGCCGTCTTGGACAGGTTGAGCGGGTCCGACGGGTCGTGGAACGCGTTCTGGTCACCCTCGAACAGCGACAGGTGCGTGTGCATCCCGCTGCCCGGCTGGTGACGGAAGGGCTTGGGCATGAAGGTCGCGTGCGCCCCGTGCGCGATCGCGACCTCCTTGATGACGTGCCGGAAGGTCATGAGGTTGTCGGCCATCGACAGCGCGTCCGCGTAGCGCAGGTCGATCTCCTGCTGGCCGGGCGCGACCTCGTGGTGGCTGAACTCGACGGAGATGCCGAGTCCCTCGAGCGCGCCGACGGCGGCCCGCCGGAAGTCGTGGGCCACGTCGTGGTTCGACATGTCGAAGTAGCCGCCGTTGTCGATCGGCAGCGGTTCCGACCCGTCCGACGGGCGGTTCTTGAGCAGGAAGAACTCGATCTCGGGGTGGGTGTAGAAGGTGAAACCACGCTCGGCCGCCCGCGACAGAGCCCGCCTCAGCACGTAGCGCGGGTCGGCCCAGGACGGCGAGCCGTCGGGCATCTGGATGTCGCAGAACATCCGCGCCGAGTCCGGGGCGCTGCCGTCGCTCTCGGGCAGGATCTGGAAGGTGGCGGGGTCCGGCCGGGCGAGCATGTCGCTCTCGCTGGTGCGGCTGAACCCCTCGATCGCCGAGCCGTCGAACCCGACGCCCTCCTCGAAGGCACCGTCGAGCTCGGCCGGGGCGATGGCCACCGACTTCAGCGTGCCGAGGACGTCGGTGAACCACAGGCGCACCAGACGGATGTTGCGCTCCTCGATGGTGCGCAGCACGAATTCCTGTTGCCGATCCACTATTCCGCCACCCCGGACCTCACTGTTGTCCTCGCGACCCAGCGACAACTGCGCGTGCCGCTGCCGCCTCAGCGTCCCAGCAGAAGGTTACGCACGGATTAGCTGGCGACCTTGCCGCTGGTCCAGGTCGACCACGCAACGCTCCAGTCGCCGCCCTGCCACACCTGGATCGCCGGGCCGCCGGAGTGCACGACCTGCACGACGTCGCCGACCCGGGCGTTGTTGTAGAACCACTTGGCGTTCTTCAGGTTCAGGTTGAGGCAGCCGTGGGACAGGTTCTGGTGCCCCTGCGCCCACACCGTGGTGTCGAGCTGGTGCAGGTAGATGCCGTCGATGCTGATCTTCGTGGCCCAGTACACGTTCTCGGCGCGGTACCCGTACGGCGAGCTGGCCGGCAGGCCGTAGCTGTCGGAGGACATGCGGGCCGGGTTCTCGTGGTGGATGACGGTGTAGATGCCCGGCATCGTCCACAGCGAGATCTCGCCGTTCTTGCCCTTCACGTAGCCGCCCTGGCCCATGGAGGTCGGCATGCTGCGCTGGAACTTGTCGTTGAAGTAGACCTTGACCTGATGGGTCTTCGCGTTGGCCACCGAGACGTGCTTGGCGCCGATGACGAAGTGTGTGCTGACGTCGGACTGGCCGTACAGGCCGTGGCCGAGGTTCTTGCCGTAGACCTTCGTCGCGACGCTGACCTTGGTGCCGGGTGCGTAGTAGTGCTGCGGGCGCCAGTGGGCGGTGTGCGCGTCGACCCAGTACCAGGCGCCGTCGACGTGCGGGCTGGTCGTGACCTGCAGCGCCTTCGCGGCGGCAGCCTTGTCGGGGATGTCCTCGTCGAAGTAGGCGGAGACGACCATGCCGACGCCGTAGGTGGCACCGGCGTCGAGGGCGGTGCCGTAGATGTCGTTCAGGTAGGGCTGGGTCAGGTTGTCCGGCGACACCGTGCTGATCTTCTGGGTCTTGGTGGCGGTTCGGCCCGCGCCGTCCTTGGTGACGGCGGTGAGGGTGTAGGTCTTGTCGTAACCCAGGTCCTCGGCGGTGGCCCACGAGGTCGCGCCGGTGCCCAGGGCGCCCTTGACGACCTTGCCGGCGGGGTTCTTGAGCACGACGGACGTCAGGGTGCCGTGTGCGACCTTCACGGTGACGGGTGCGGCCGGGTTGGCCCGGGTGAACCCGCCCGTCGCGGCCACGGTGACGGCGGCCGGTAGCGCCGGAGCCGAGGACGAGGGCGCGGCCGACGAGCTGCCTGCCGCGGAGGCGGAGGTGTCGTTGGCGGCCGGCGAGCCCTGGGCGCGGTTGTCGTTGCCGGAGGTGCAGGCGGCCAGCGTGGTCAGCGCGACGACGGCCGCCCCGGCACCGGCCAGGGTGCGGCGCCGGGCGACCCGACGAAGCGCGGCGCCACGACCCGTGCCGTGGTGGGCTGTGCGAGCGACCCGATGCATCCAAATCCTCCGTACGTGCTGGCTCGACTGCGTGCCGGTGGCCGCGGTCGGTCTGCGGGTGCCGGCGGGGTGACGGGCACCCCGACGCGGACCCTGGTAAGTCTCTCAGTGTTTACCGGCGAGCGCCGACATTTGGGCCGTGTGGGCATTACGATCAGCTCACACTTAGGTGGACGTCCTCGAGCGGCGTGCGGTCGCCGACGACGTCGCGGGTGTCTCGAGACCGGTCGCGGCGTGCGTCCTCCGCGCTGGTCAGGGCTGATTGTGCCTGACCGAGAGCGCTTTCGCCCAACGCAACCGCACGGCTCACAGCCACCTCCCGGACGGGGGCCTCCGTGCGCCACACTGGAGACGTGATCGTGCTGCGCCTCGCCCTGGCCCAGGTCAACTACACCGTGGGTGATCTTCCGGGCAACGCCGACATCGTCGTCGCCCGCACGGCCGAGGCCGCGGCGGCAGGTGCCCAGCTGGTGATGTTCCCGGAGATGATGCTGACCGGGTACCCGGTCGAGGACCTCGTGCTGCGCCCCGGTTTCCGGGACGCCTCGCGAGCCGCGCTCGACGCGCTGGCCGGTGCGCTCGCCGACGCCGGGCTCGGCGACACCGCGGTCGTGGTCGGCTACGTCGACGACGACGGCGTCCCGCGCAACGCGTCGGCCTTCCTGCTCGGTGGGCAGGTCAAGGCCCGGTACTTCAAGCATCACCTGCCCAACTACGGCGTGTTCGACGAGCGCCGGTACTTCGTGCCGGGCCGCTCGCTCACCGTGGTGCGCCACCTCGGGGTCGACATCGCGCTGACGGTCTGTGAGGACCTGTGGCAGGACGGCGGCCCGTTCACCGTCGCCGGGGCGGCCGGGGTCGGGCTGGTGCTGAACATCAACTCCTCGCCCTACGAGCGCAACAAGGACGACATCCGCCTGCCGCTGCTCGTGCGCCGCGCCGCCGAGGCCGGCGCACCGATCGCGTACGTCAATTCGGTCGCCGGGCAGGACGAGCTGGTCTTCGACGGCGACTCCATGGTGGTGGCCGCCGACGGCACCCTGCTCACCCGTGTCCAGCAGTTCGTCGAGGGCGTCTTCGTCGTCGACGTCCCGGTGGTCGAGGCCACCGATCCCGCACCCGAGGTCGTCGACGAGGTCATGACCGTCACCCGGGTCGCGACGTCCGTGCCGGAGCCGCCGCCCGCCGACCCGCAGCCGGCGCCGGTGGCGCCGCGGCTCCCCGACGAGGCCGAGGTCTGGAACGCCCTCGTCGTGGGGTTGCGCGACTACGTCGGCAAGAACGGGTTCCGGTCGGTCGTGCTCGGCGTCTCGGGCGGTATCGACTCGGCGGTCGTCGCCGCCGTGGCCGCGGACGCGTTGGGCGGCGAGAACGTCTACGGCGTCTCGATGCCCAGCGCGTACTCGACCGAGCACTCGCGCAGCGACGCCGAGGACCTCGTCCGACGCATCGAAGCGCACTACCGGTCCATCCCGATGAAGAGCGTCATCGACGAGTTCGTCGGGATGCTGTCGCTGACCGGGGTGGCCGAGGAGAACGTCCAGGCGCGGGTGCGCGGCACGACACTCATGGCGCTGTCGAACACCGAGGGCCATCTCGTCCTGGCCACCGGCAACAAGAGCGAGCTGGCGGTCGGGTACGCGACGATCTACGACGCCGGCTCCATCGGCGGCTTCTCACCGTTGAAGGACGTGCCCAAGACCCTGGTGTGGGCGCTGGCCCGCTGGCGCAATGCCCAGGCCGAGGCCGACGGCGAGACACCGCCCATCCCGCCCAACTCGATCACCAAGCCGCCGTCGGCGGAACTGCGCCCCGACCAGCTCGACAGTGATTCGCTGCCCGACTACGAGGTCCTGGACGCGATCCTGGCCCGGTACGTCGACGGCGACCGCGGCGTCGCGCAGATCATCGCGGAGGGCTTCGACGCCGAGCTGGTGCGCAAGGTGGCCCGGATGGTCGACACCGCGGAGTGGAAACGCCGGCAGTACCCGCCGGGTACCAAGATCAGCTACAAGGCCTTCGGCCGTGACCGGCGGCTGCCCATCACCAACCGCTGGCGTGAGAACGGCTGATCTAACCGGGTTGCGTCGCACGTCACTCAGGCAAGACTTACCGGCCGGTACGTTGCACCATTGTTTCGTCCGCATGACACACCCGGGGACCCTGACGTGGCCTCGAGGAACGAAGTGAGGCAAACGATGGCCGAGACATCTCTCTACGGCGGCGTCACGAGTCGACGGATCACGATCCGCGACCTACAGGCAGCGAAGCAGCGCGGCGAGCGCTGGCCGATGCTGACCGCCTACGACTACTCCACCGCGCAGGTGTTCGACGAGGCCGGCATCCCGGTTCTGCTGGTCGGCGACTCGGCCGCGAACGTGGTGTACGGCTACGACACCACCGTGCCGGTGAGCGTCGACGAGCTGCTCCCTCTGGTCCGCGGCGTCGTCCGCGGCGCATCGCGCGCGCTCGTCGTCGCAGACCTGCCGTTCGGTTCCTACCAGGCATCGCGCACGCAGGCCCTCGAGACCGCGGCGCGGTTCATGAAGGAGGGCGGTGCGCAGGCGGTGAAGCTCGAAGGCGGCCAGCGCGTGGCCCCCCAGGTCGAGGCTCTCGTCTCCGCCGGCATCCCTGTCATGGCCCACATCGGCCTGACCCCGCAGTCGGTCAACGCCTTCGGCGGTTACCGCGTGCAGGGCCGAGGCGACGAAGGCGCGCACCGCCTCATGCAGGACGCGAAGGCGCTGCAGCACGCGGGGGCGTTCGCCGTGGTCATGGAGGTCGTGCCCTCCGAGGTCGCGGGCCAGATCACCCGTGTGCTCGACATCCCCACCGTCGGCATCGGCGCCGGCCCGTCGTGCGACGCCCAGGTGCTCGTGTGGCAGGACATGGCCGGCCTGCGCACCGGGAAGCCCGCCAAGTTCGTCAAGGAGTTCGCGAACGTCGGAGCGGTGCTGCACGACGCGGCGACGACCTTCGGCGACGAGGTCCGCGGCGGCACCTACCCCGCGCCGGAGCACGAGTACAGCTGACCCGTAGGTACCGTTCGGGCGTGCGAGTCTTCGTCGTCGACGCCTTCACCGACACCGCCTTCCGGGGGAACCCGGCGGGAGTCGTCCTGCTGACGGCTGCCGCCGGGGACTTCGCGGGCGGTTCGCTCCCCCCGTCGTCGTGGATGCAGGACGTCGCAACCGAGCTGCGTCATTCGGAGACGGCGTTCGTCGTGGCGCGCCCCGACGGCAGCCACGACCTGCGCTGGTTCACGCCGCTGACCGAGGTGGACCTCTGCGGCCACGCCACGCTGGCGACGACGCACGTACTGGCCGGCGTCACCGACCGCGGCACGTTCGACTTCCACACCCGCAGCGGACTGTTGCACACCTCGGTGGGCGTGAACGGTTCCATCACCATGGACTTCCCGGCCGCTCCGCTCGAGCAGCTGACCGGCGTAGCCGGTCTGCAGCGCGCGCTGCGGACGGCGCCGGTGTCGGTGCACCGCGCGGGGCAGGACGTGCTCGTCGAGCTCGCCGACGCGGATGCCGTCGCCCGACTCGACCCCGACCTGCACGGGCTGGCCGGCGTCGAGGCACGGGGCATCGTCGTCACCGCGGCCGCCGACGCAGGCGCGGACCACGACTTCGTGTCGCGGTTCTTCGCCCCGCAGGTCGGTGTCGACGAGGACCCGGTGACCGGCTCGGCGCACTGCGCGCTCGCCCCGTTCTGGAGTGCCCGCCTCGGCCGCACCGTGCTGACCGGCGTGCAGCTGTCCCCACGTGGCGGCCGCGTCGGTGTCGAGGTGATGAGCGGCCGCGTGCGGCTGCACGGTCGCGCGGTGACCGTGCTCGACGGCACGCTGCGCGTCTGACGGCCACGCCCGTCCGGGGCCCGTCCGCGGCGTTACGTGCGCTCGAAGCGCACGGTGCGCGACGCGACGTCGGCCTGCGTCAACCGCACGCGGACCTGCTCGCCGACGGGCAACGCGGTGCCGTCGCAGCGTGCACGCACCGCCGGTTCGTCGAGCACGACGGTGCCGCTGTGCTCGCCGGCGGCGATGACGACGGCGTCGAAGGTCTCCCCCACCCGGTCGGCGAGCAGGAACGCTTCCGTCGCGTCCACGACCGCACGGTCGGCGGCGTGCGCACGACGATCGGCCTCGGCCATGTCGCCAGGCAGCGTCGGCATGGCGTCGCGCACCCACCCCGGCACCGGCACGCCTGCGTGCAGGCTCAGGCACACCTCGGTGGCGAAGCGATCGACGAGACGGCGCAACGGCGCGGTGACGTGGGTGTAGGCGGCGCCGATGCCGCTGTGCAGTGGTTGCTCCGGCACCGCGCCGTCGAAGGTCACGTAGGCGGCCCCGCGCAGTAACGACACCGCGTGCTCGATCACCGCGGCCTGGTGCGGGTCGGCGCGGTCGACGGTGGCCAGGACGTCCCCGGGAGTCGCTCCGTCGGGCCACTCGACGCCGAGGGCGATCGCAGCGCGACGCAGCTCGGCGATCGTGGTCGCGTCGGGCGGCGGGACGGTGCGCAGGATCCCGTACCCGCCGTCCAGCATCATCGTCGCCGCGCACATACCGGTCAGCAGCGAGATCTCCGCGTTGTAGCGCTCGACCTCGAGGTCGTCGCGCAGTTGCAGGGTCCAACCCCGCGTCCCGCCGTGGGCGACGACCTGCTCCGGCAGGTCGAGGTCGATGGCGTGCCGCCCACGGGCCAGAGCCATGCGACGACGCCCGACCTCGCCGAGCAGGGCGATGGGTTCGGGCATCCGTCCGGCGTCGAGGGCGGCCTGCACGCCCGGGTAGTCGAGCTGCGCGGTGCTGCGGACCTGCGCGCGGGCGACGTCCACCGAGCGGACGGACGCATCGGCGGCGAGTGCGATGGTCCAGAGCACCGCGGGGCGCAGCCGGCCGGGCAACAGGCTGGCCGCACCCTCGCTCAACGACGGCGGATGCAGCGGTACCCGGGTGTCCGGGAAGTAGAGCGTCTCGCCGCGACGGCGGGTCTCGGCGTCGAGCGTGCCGCCGGGGTGGACGAACGGGGCGACGTCGGCGATGGCGTACCTGACCACGAACCCGTCCCCGTCGCGCGCGAGGTGGACGGCCTGATCGAGGTCGGTGCTGCCGGGTGGGTCGACGGTGACGAACGGGATGTCGGTCGCGTCGAGTTCGGGGAGATCGGGATGCGCGGCCGCCTGCTCGGCCTCGGTGAGGACCTCCGACGCGAAGTCGCCGGGTACCTCCAACTCCGTCCGCAGCGCGGCGAAGTCGAGAGGTACACCGGCGACCCGATGCGTCAGCTGGTCGACTTCCTGGCGGCCGTCTTGCGGGTGGCCTTCTTTGCGGCGGTCTTGCGGGCCGTCGTCTTCTTGGCGGCGGTCTTGCGGGCGGTCGTCTTCTTCGCAGCCGTCTTGCGCGCCGTCGTCTTCTTCGCGGCGCTCTTGCGGGCGGTCGTCTTCTTCGC
>NZ_CAXUNP010000012.1:0-4757 GCF_964252635.1 uncultured Jatrophihabitans sp. | reverse complement strand
TCTTGCGCGCCGTCGTCTTCTTCGCGGCGCTCTTGCGGGCGGTCGTCTTCTTCGCAGCCGTCTTGCGCGCCGTGGTCTTCTTGGCGGCGGTCTTGCGTGCGGTCGTCTTCTTGGCCGCCTTCTTGGCCGGTGACTTCTTCGCAGCTTTCTTCGCTGCGCTCTTCTTGGCTGGTGCGGTCATGCGTGTGCCTCCTCGGCAACGTTCGATCAACTGCTCTGATGTTGCGAACAAGTTGACGATGAGCAGACGTCGGCGTCAACACGGCGCGCCGTCCCAATTTTCGGCGTTCGTGTGGCAGGACGCGCGCGCAACGCGTTGCCCGATGCCGGCAGAACGCTGCATCGCCTACGGCACAGGCGATGCAGCCTCGTCATCACGACGAACATCGGGTCCTACGCCACGCCGGGCCTTCCGAAAGAATTTCGTCGTTTGCAGGAGATTCCCGCCATACCCAAGGGTATGTAGACGAACACGTCGTGCATGGCCCATTGTCATGACGAGACCGAAGGTCGTTCTCGGAGAGGTACACCGATGTCTGAACTGCCCGTCGTCGCCGTCATCACCGCCAAGGACGGCTCCGCCGATCTGGTCCGCGACGCACTCAAGGCTCTCGTTCCGCCGACCCGTGCCGAGGAGGGTTGCCTGTCGTATGCACTGTACGAATCGGCGAGCACGCCCGGGGTGTTCGTGACGGTCGAGTCCTGGCGCGACAAGTCCGACCTCGACGCGCACATGGCATCCGACCACATCGCGCAGACGTTCGCAGTGGCCGGCGATGGTCTTGCCGGTGCGCCGGTGATCCATGCGCTGACACCCGTCGACGTCTGAGGCGGCGCCGACACGAACATGCGCGCGCGGCGCGGCTACGGCCCGGCGGCCGGCGCCGCCGCCGATGTGCGCAACAGGTCGAGCACGGCTCGCACAGCCGGTGTCGGCTCGTTGCGCGAGCGTCGGTAGATGACTCCGATCCGCCGCGCGCCGAGGCCGGGCAGGGCGACGATCCGGACGTCGGCCGGTGCCGAGGCGACCACGGCGAGATCGGGGATCAGCGCACCGGCCAGACCGGCCGCCACCATGGCGAGCGCGGCCGTGAACTCGCGACACAGGTGCGGCGCAGGCAACGACAGCCCGGTCGCCGTCCGTACACGGGCCATGGCCTGCCCGGTCGCGCTGTCGGGTGGCCCGTCGATCCAGGGTCGGTCCGCGACCGCGGCGAGGTCGTCGAACTCCGGCCAGGCCACCGGCACGGCGACCCGGAACGGGTCGTCGGCGAGCGCCTCGTAGTACAGACCACGCGGAACGATGCGCCGTCGCTGCGCGTCGTCCTCCACGAGCGCCAGGTCGACGCGACCGGCCTGCACGTCGTCGACCGCCGTCCGCTCGTCGATGTTGGTGACCCTGGGTTGCAGGGCGGGATAGGTGCGTCCGAGCTCGACGAGGGCCGCGCCGGCGAACCCGCGCAGGACGGTGAAGAACGCCGCGATGCGCACCTCCCCCGTGATGTCCTCGGCCAGCGACCCGAGCTCGGCCTCGGCGTCGTCGAGCACCTGCACGAGGTCGTAGGCATGGGCGACCAGGCGACGGCCGGCCGGGGTGAACTCGAGCGGGCGCTGGCCGCCGCGCCGCGAGCGGTCGATGAGCACGAAGCCGGACTCGCGCTCGAGCATGGCGAGCTGCTGCGAGACGGCCGAGGGCGAGACGTGCAGCGCGGCTGCCGCGCCCACCACCCCGCCGTGCCGGTCGACCGCACGCAGGACGACCAGCCGGCGCGGGTCGAGGTCCATGAAGCTCAGCTTCACCTACAACGCGAGCACGCGCAATCGTGCTTGACCCGACGCGCCCGGATCAGGAGTCGGTCGACGCCGTCCACGCATCGGCGAGCCCGACCAGCTCGACGAGGCGCTGCACCCGCGGTGACGGGTTTCGGATCGAGAAGGTGGCGTCGCGGTCCTCGGCGTCGCGGGAGAGTTCGACGAACGCCCCGATGCCGGTGGAGTCGACGAACGAGACGCCGGCAAGGTCCAGGATGAGGCCGTCGACGTCGTCGCGGCCCAGTGACTCCCGCCCTGCGGCGAGGAGCTTGTCGCGGCTGTCCAGATCGACGGAGCCCGAGATCAGCAGGACGGCGCGGTCGTCGACGTCGGCGTCCTCGATGATGTCCAGATCCATAGCTGGGGAGCGTACTTGCTGCCTACTGGACCGGTTCGGGGGGCGGGTCCGGAGTGGTGACCACGGACCGGCTGCGCGAGGCCAGCCGTTCGACCGAGATCTCGAAGCCGTGCCGACGCAGGCGGGCGGGCAGGGTCTCGCCGATGGCCACGGCCGGGGTCAGCACGCCGCCGGGCACAGCCGGCTCGTCGAAGGCCAGCGCCAGGGCACTCTCGGCGAACATCACCGAGGTCGCCGCGTAACCGGGGTCCCCGTGCGTCGACACGACGGCCCGGTACTCGGTTCCCGTGGTCGTGCGGGCGGTGACCTCGATCCGGAAGAAACCGCGCCGCTGCGTGCGCTCGGAGGGCCCGCGCCCCGTGCCGGGCAGCAACGGGTCCACGAGGAGCCGCGGCAGGCGGGAGGTCAGCACGCGCCGCGTGACGGTAAGCCCAGCCGCGATCCCGGTGGCGACGAACGGGGCGAGCGGCGTGGTGGTGGCGCCGAGGTACTCGTGGTAGTCGAAGCCCTGCCCGTAACCGTGCCCTTCTCCGTCGCGGGCGTCGAGCAGGGTCGCGCTGCGCCGCACGATCCGCTCGTTGAACGGGCCGAAGACCGACGGCGCGACCCACCGTCCGGTCAGCGCGTCCCGGGTGGGCCACACGTTGTCGGTACGTGCCGGTCGCTGCGCGCCGGGCTGGGTCGACAGCGCCCACGGGTCGTCGAAGACGGCCTGCAGGTCCGGGTCACCGGCGGCCGCAGCACGGTCGCCGAGCAGCGAGTCGATGGTGCCCCGGCTGAGCCCGCCCCACGCCGAGGTGAGGACGCTGATGGTGCGGGTCAGGGTGCCCTCGTCGTCCTCGACGGCACGCTGGAAGAGAAGCAGCGCGGCGAGGTCCGAGGGCACCGAGTCGAAGCCGCAGGCGTGCACGATGCGGGCGCCGGTCTCGGCGGCCCGGGCGTGGGCCGCGGCAATGCTCGCGTGGACGAACAAGGTCTCGCCGGTGAGGTCGCAGTACGCGGTGCCGTGCGCGGCGCACGCGCGCACGAGGGGCAGGCCGTACTTCAGGTAGGGCCCCACCGCGCTGGCCACGACCGTGGTGGCCGCCGCCATCGCCATGATGTCGACCTCGTCCTCGGCGTCGACGACCAGGATCGGCCAGTCGACCGCCAGCTCGGCGGCGAGCGCGTGCAGCCGGGCCTCGGAGCGGCCGGCCAGCGCGATCCGCGCCGACCCGGCCTGCTCGGCCAGGTGCCGGGCCGTCAGCCGGCCGACGAACCCGGTCGCCCCCCAGAGCACGATGTCGAACCGGCGTTGCGCCGCGGCTTCACCCACGCCCTCACTCCGTTCGGCCCGCCCGAGGCGCCATACCTCCGGCTCGCATCGCTTGCGTCGCTCGCGCTCGCGAGCCTAACGGCCGCCTCGGTGGGCGACGGACGAGTCGACCTGTAAGCCGGATCTCACGGGACCGCTCACGGGTACCCGATTTTTGCTGGGCTGTGTGCGTCTCGGCCGGATTCGTGGCCGTCTGTAGGCCGTGGCCGGTGCCCGTGACACGGTGTTGTCGTACGTGTGTGTGACGGTAACGGGGTGATGCAGCTACCCGACGTCGACCGCGAGATCCTGCGCCTGGCCGGCGCCCGCTACAACCACGAGGGTCACCGGGTGGTGGCGGCCTACGACCGGTTCGGGCTCAGCGAGACGGCGTTCTGGCAGCAGGTCAACCGGCTCGTCGATGACCCGGCGGCCGAGCTCGCCGAGCCGGAGATCGTGCACCGGCTCCGCCGGTTGCGTGACCTGCGGCGCGGGCGGCGCCGCGCGGCGTAGCTCAGGCGGCCTCGTGCCGACCAACGAGGGCCGGTGTCCCGTCCGGGGCGTCGTCGTCGGGCACCCCGGCGTAGTGGCTCGTCAGCTGGCCCTTCTTCGGTAGCTTCCGCGGGAAGGCGAGCAGCTGGGCGTCGGTGTGCGTGTTCTTCCAGAACTGGCTGCGCGCGACGGAGGCGATCACGTAGGTGAGGAGCGCGGTCGCGGTTGCTCTGGAGAAGCTGAAGGACCCGGAGGCCGCAGCCTGCGACACGAACCCCGCGACGGCGGACAGCAGCGCGATGATGCCGGCCGTCACCTCCGACGGCAGGTGCTCTCGCGAGATGAACGACGCGATCGCGGGGTAGATCACGCCGAGCAGGACGGGCAGCAGCGCGACCCAGTTGAGGTCGGGGACGTCCATGGGGTGCTCCTACTTCTGATTCAGGATGTGGTTGTAGCCGACCGAGGAGACGGTCAGCCAGTTGGTCTGACCGAAGCGGTACTTCTTGCGGTAGCGGACCAGCGCCTCGTCCATGCCGGTGGACCACTCCTTGGTGGTCATGTCCATGCCGCCGACAAGGTGGTGGAGCTTCTGCTTCAGCGCCCACACGGCCGCGATGACGGCGGTGCTGTCGACGCCGACGAGGCCGCCGTGGACGTGGTCGGAGGGGTTGTGCACCGATCCGAGGTAGTCGACGGTGTTGTGAGCGCTGAACGGCCAGGGAGGGTGGGCCGGGCCGGGTGACGGGGCGACGGGCTGCACGAACCGTCGGACCATGATCCGGGACGCGGCCCACACGT
>NZ_CAXUNP010000011.1:102321-102888 GCF_964252635.1 uncultured Jatrophihabitans sp. | reverse complement strand
ACACGTTGTCGGCCAGCGACCAGTTGACCGGGCCGTGGCCGGGGCCGCCGTGGTTCCAGATCCGGCCGCCGCCGGCGTAGATCGCGATGTGGTCCCAGGTGGCGGTGTAGCTGCCCCAGTCGAACAGGATGACGTCGCCGGGCAGCATGTCGGTTCCCGCGGCGGCCTTGTTTCTGTTCGTGGTGATGAGATGGCCGACGTTGTCGAGGTTGCCGGTGTAGGTCGAGCGGGCCAGCAGCTTCTGCACCGGAGCGCCGCCGTAGTGCTTGAACAGGCGGATGACGAGGCCCGAGCAGTCGGTCGCGCTGGTCATGTGCGCCGAGTCGTAGGCCAGCCGGGTACTCGCTTCCTCGCTGTAGGGCACGTCCCCCTGGTGCGCTCGCTGCCAGTTCAAGAGGTTGGTGATCGACTGCGGTGTGCTCATGACCAGCTCCCTGCCTTGAGGGCCTTGGCGGCGGCGGTGGCCTTGCGGTAGCTGTGCGGGCTGTCGGCGAACGCGGCCACGGCGGCGGCCGCTGCGGGGGTGGCGGCCGTCCAGGTGGTGCCGGTGACTGGTGCGGGCGCCGC
>NZ_CAXUNP010000011.1:0-102311 GCF_964252635.1 uncultured Jatrophihabitans sp. | reverse complement strand
CCCGGAAGGCGGCGCCGGGGTGCCGCCGGTGGGCGGGACGGGCGCGGGGTCAGCGACCTGGTCCTTGAGGACGGCGAGCAGCTTGCCGCCGTCGACGACGCCCCAGCCGGTGACGTTGTCGCGGCCCGGGCCGGCCCGGTAGGCGCCGTTGTCGCCGGCGGTGACGTCGAAGAACACCCCGAGGTTGGTGGCCAGCAGGTTCAGGAAGTCGGTGCGCTTCCCGAGCGGCTCCCCGATCGCCTCGGACAGAAGCGCGACGAGACCGGCATAGAGCGGTGCGACCGCGCTGGTGCCGCCGATGACGGCCCGTTGCCCGTCGATCGTGACCTGGTAGCCGGTGGTGGGGTCGGCGTTGCCGGCGACGTCGGGGACCTGCCGGCCCGGGAAGTGCCGCGACACTCCCCCACCGGTGGCGGAGGTGGTGTCGTCGTCGTCCCAGGTCGTCTCGGTCGACCGCTGCCCGTTCGCGTCGACGGTGAGGCGGGTGCCGCCGCAGGCGATCACGTTGGGGCTCGAGGCGGGGAAGTCGACCGTCGGGGTGCTGGTGCCGTCGTCGGAGCCGGAGTCCCCCGCGGCGACGAGCACGATCACGCCGGCGGCCCGGGCAGCGGCCAGCGCGGCGTCGAACTGGTCGAGGGAGGCGGCCGACCAGGACGTCTCCGGGCCGCCCCAGGAGATGGAGACGACGTTGCACTCGGCCGCGGCCTGCTTGATCGCGGCGAGGAACCCCGCGTCGGTGTTCGGGGCGAAGTACACCCGGAAGGCGGCGCCGGGGGCGACGGACGAGGCGACCTCGATGTCGAGCTGCACCTCACCGTCGGCGCCGTTCACGCCGTCGAGGGCGTTCTTCCCGCCGTCGACCGCAACGGCGGTCAGGTTGAGGTGCGGGAAGTCCGATGGCCGGTACCCTCCACCGAGCTCGACGAGGCCGACGGTGACGCCCTTGCCGGTCACCCCGGTGGGGTAGTTGTAGGCGTGGGCGACCTGGCTGGCGGTGAGGCTGGCGGTCGCGGCGTGGGGGCGGCGGACGAGGCTGCGTGCGGTCACGGCGCTGATGCTCCGCAGCACCGTCCGCTCGGGTTACGGCGTGCGCGGCATCGTGAAGTGGGCGCAGTCGTACTGGCGGTACGCGGCCTGCGCGCCGGGACTGCCGGCGTCGGGCGGGATGACGGTGCACACCAGCTGCCGGATCTGGCGCTGCGTGTCGTCGTGCTGCTGATTCCGCACGTGCGTCGCGCTCGGCACGTGCACCAGCAGGTAGTAGAACAGCAGGCACCCAATCGCGGCCAGCATGACGATGACAGCGAACATCACCATCCAGAACGTCTTGCGTTTCGACTTGCCGCTGAGGGTCTCGGCAACCAGCGGCGACTTCCCCTTGAGGTTGCTCAGGTCGTCGAGCTCGTCGCGCAGCGCCTGCAGCGCGAGGTCAGAATTTGACATCGGTCAGCGCCTCCCGGCCGTCCTCGATGCGTGATGGGTCGTATTTCGCGCGGATGGAGAACACCTCGAGGGCTTTCACGCGGCGGCGCAGCATGCGGATCTGCCGGATGGCGGCGGTGAGGTCGGTCGGCGGGGTCCAGTCGTCGTCGGCGTCGACGCTGTCGCTGTTGAGCGCGATCGGTGGGGGCGCGGGGGTCGTGACGGGCTGGTTGCGGTGGAACTTCGGCAGCACCTTGACCAGACCGGTGACCGCGACGACGAACGACCCGATGGCGAGTAGCAGCGCGGTGACGACACCGAGGGCCGGCAGCGGGGTCGGTGAGGCCCCGCCTTCGGCGACGATGCGCGCGACGTCATGCCACACGTCACTGCATCTGTGTTGGCGTGGGTCGGACGGCGATGTCCTCTCGGTCGGGTGACAGCACGATGGAGGCGAACGCGAACCCCATCACCGTGGCCCAATAGATCATCGAGCCCCAGGTCAGCACGCCGGTCGCGGCCCACGAGAGCGCGAACCCGATCACCGCGGCCGCGGCGAACAGGACGGCGAGGAACAGGGCCGCCATGACGGTGTTCCAGTAGATCGGCCGGTGGTGCGCCATGGGTGACACTGCGTGGGCGAGCAGCAGCCCGATGGCCAGCATGATGCCGCCGTAGGTGTGTTGCCCGCCTGGTAGGTGCTGGATGGAGGCGAACGCGCCGGGGACGCTGGTCGCGCCGAGTCCCCTGATCAGGTAGGGCGCGCCGAACCCGATGAGGATCAACGCGATGCCGGTCACGACGAGAGCCCAGTAGGCGTTTGATCGGCGTATCGGGTCGGCGATTCTGTGTAGTCGGCCCATGACGTTCACGGTAAGAACCTCCGTCCGTGATCAAAGTCCGGCGAGGTGTTTCGTGCGGGCGATGCTGGCGAGCAGGCTGTCGTCGGCGACCGCGTAGGGCGTGAGGGTGGCCTGGCCGGTCGTGTCGTCGTAGTCGAGCTGCCCGATGGGGACGTCGAAGGTGGGCGTGAATCCGTCGCCCGGGGTGAGGTCGATGACCCGGATGGTGATGTTCGCGTCGAGGGTCGCGAGGTCGGTGATGGTGGCGCCGCCGAGGGTGTACAGCTGGCCCGGGAGGATCGTGAACCCGCTCGTCCACGGCAGCCCGTTCGCCGCCTGCCGGGCGAGCAGCGCTTGCGCGACCGACAGGGCCTGGGCGGAGGTGAGCGCGCCGAGGCTGGACAGGTCGACCGAGTCCATGATGGTGCCGTAGCGGGCGCGCAACGCGGCCGTGGCGTAGGTGATGTTGTGGAACGTGTTGGACCCGTCGGTGTAGCTGTAGGCGATCGCGGTGGCGTACCCGTCTAGGGTGCGGGCCGGCAGGTCGGTGGCGGCGAGCAGCAGCGTCACCGGCGGCGGCGTCGTGCTGGTGGTGACGCGGCTGTCGTTGTCGAGGTTCCAGTACTGGCCTTGCTGCACGATGCTGCCGAGGAGCCCGTCGATGCTGGCAGAGAGGGAGTCGCCGGCCCCGATGGGGTTGAGCAGCGTGGCGGGCCGGGTCCAGGGCAGCCCGTCGGCGATCGCGGTGTCGACGGTGGTGTTCATGGAGGCGTAGATGTTGCCGCTGGTGGCGTGGGCTTGGTAGTCCTTCGCGAGCGCGGCCGCGCCGGTGCCGGTGCATTGCCACGGCAGGCCGGGGATGGGCTGCTCGAGCCGGCCGCGCCACACCCGTTTCGTGCCGGAGTAGGCGTCGAGCATCGCGCCGCCTTGCATGCACGGGTGCCGCAGGTCGGGTTGGGCGATGAAGTCGAACTCGGCGGAGGTGGGGCCGCCGGGGTTGTTCTTGGTGTGGCGCCAGTTCGCGACCTGTCCGAGCTGGTCGAGCCAGGCGGTGACGGTGCCGTCGCGGGTGGCGGCGCGGACGCGGATCACGAAGTCGCTTCCTGCTGCCACCTCGGGTAGTAGGTGACGTTGCCCTGCAGCGCCCCCTCGGGGGAGAACAGCATGACGACTGAGTCGCCGGGGTTGGCGAGCAGCACCCCGGCGCGGGTGAGGCTGGCGCCGACGGAGTGGGCGTCGGTGCGGTCTGGGGCGGTGCCGGTCCAGACGCCGCCGAGCGCGACGGTGGGGTCGGGTTCGTCGACCCAGTTGTTCGGGGTGGCGGCGGCGGTGGAGTCGACAAGGATGGTTTGGCCGCGGGTGTCGAGCAGCAGCACGTCGTTGAACGTGTCCGACCCTTGTGTGGAGGTGGCGGTGATGGTGGCGGGGGCGGACGATTCGGCCGGGTAGGCGACGAGCGGCAGCGTGACGTCGCCGAGGTAGAACAGCGTGTTGGGGGTCGCGCTGATCGGCGCGGTCACGGTGGCGGTCTGGCCGGCCTGGGCGATGGTGACGGTGACGATTCGGGGGGTGCCGGTGGTGCCGCCGACGGTCGCTCCGGTGGCGACGTACACGCTGTAGGTGCCGGTGTAGTCGACCGACGGGTCGGTGGTGTAGCTGACGCCGGAGGGTTGGCCGGCGAGCGGGATGAGGGGTTGGGCGGTCAGCCCGTCGACCGGCGGGGTGTGAACCAGCCATGACCGGTAGGACGCGCCGCCTGCGTTGGCGAGCTGCAGGTTCAGGGGCGCGCGTGCGGTGCCCTGCACCCCGGACAGCAGGTACACCCCGCCTTGGGCGTCGGTGACGCCTGCAGCGGCCGCAGGGAACATCCGCAGGTCGTCGAAGTAGACCGCAAACGTGGTGTTGTAGGTGAAGGTGACGGAGCCGTGGGCGGTGCTGGGCGCGCCAGCGCCGCGAGTATTGGAGCTACCGGTCAGAGATGCGTCGGTGTAGTTCGACCCGCCTCCGCCGCCGCCTGACCGGCCGTTCAAGGATCCACCGCCACCGCCGCCGCCAAACCATCCGCCGCCACCGCCGCCGCCCGAGAATGCGCCGCTCGTGTTGTGGCCTGATCCGTGACCGCCTTGCATCGATGAGCCCGCGGTTGCCGCACCGGACAGGCCGGCGCCGGTTGCGCCTGCTGCGCCTCCTCCGCTTTGGGTTCCGCCGCTGCCAGCTCGGGCTCCGTTGGTGCCGTTGACGCCGGACGCGCCGATTGTGCTGCCGCCAGCACCGCCGCCCGCCGACGACACGGGGTTGCGTCCGGCTCCGCCGCCGCCGCCCGCGCAGGCCAGCAGGTTGCCGGACACGGCGTCGGCGATGCTGGAGCAGCCGCCGCCGCCGTAGCCGCCTGCGCCGCTCGTCATGTTGCCGCCCGCTCCGCCCCCGTTGTAGCCGCCTGCGCCGCCCGCTGAGGTCGTTGGAGTGCCGCCGGCGCCGCCGGCCAATACGTTCAGCTGTTGACCTGGTGAGACTGGGATTGTGCCGGTTACTCGCCCGCCAGCGCCGCCACTGCTGCCGCCCCCACCGGCGCCCTTGACGGTCGCGGCGAGCGTGGTGATGCCAGGTGGGACGGTGAAAGTCTGCGGCCCGCCTGTGTAGGTGAAGGTCTTGGTGATCGTCGATGTGCCGCGCGGTACGAGCCGCGGGGTGGTGAGTTCCCAGCCGGTGACGTTCGCGCCGACCGGCACGGCGGACATGTCGAACGTGACGGCGGTCCACGTGTCCGAGCCGGGTGAGGTGCCGGACGACTGTGGCGCGGAGAACGTGCCTTGATCGGTGATGAGCGTCAGCCACCAGTCGCCGATCGCCGACACCGCCTGCGCCGCGGACGTGCGGACCCGGACCGTGACGGCCGACGGCGGGAACGTGACGGGGATCGAGATGCTGTCCGTGTTGGTGACGGTGAGGACCGTCGGTTCGGCGACGTAGCTGACCGCGAGCGAGTCGGTGCCCTCGTAGGCGGGGACGGGTGCGGCGTGGACCGCCGTCACCAGACCGGGGTCCGCCGTCGCGGTGACGGGCGGGGGTTCGACGTTGAACCCGGCGATCTGCACCGACTCTCCGGACAGCGGGATGGTCTGCGGGTTCGGTGACCGGCCGAACGGCAGCGCGGCGCACGTGATCTGCAGCGACTGGGCCAGGCCCTCGTCTTCCTGCCGGATCCCGGCGGAGGTGATGGTGACGGTCGCCCGGTAGCAGTCGTAGATGACAGGCATCCCGCCGGCAGGGACGAACGTCAGCTCCCACGACCGGCACGACACGGCGGTCAGCAGCGTGTTCACCTGGGTCGCGAGGTCGACCCGGTCGACGCCGTGCACGATGACGGGGATGGCGGGTGACCGGTTCCCCGCGCCGTCGCCGTACACCGCGGCCCCGTCGAGGACCGACGCCTGGATGCTCGACAGGGTCGGTTCGGCTGCGCTGCGGTCCCAGCCGGTCGCGAGCCGCACCGGCGAGGTCGGGTCGAGCAGGTCGAACGGCCCCACGATCAGCGACGACCGGTCGAACGTGCAGGGCAGGGTCACGCCCTAGATGCTCAGTACTGGCGTCCGGCCGGCTGGCTGCGGCCCAGCAGGGTGGCGCCGCGGGAACCGTGGTTGAGGCTGTCGACGACGTCGGCGCCGATGCCGGTGATGGCGGCGAGCATGTCGAGCTTGCGGCTGATCTCGGCGAGCAGCGGGGTGTTGTCGACCGCGGTGGCGGCGGTGCTCACAGGAGCGGTGCGGATCGTGCGGCCGAAGTCGAGCGTCTTACCCGCGTTCATCGCCTCGAGCAGCGGAGCGTTGCGATGCGCGTCGCGGGCGTTGACGGTGAACTCCCCGTCGGAGTGCCACTCCAGGATCGAGTCAGAGATCGACGAGCCGGGCCCGCGGGACCAGCCGCCGCCCGCGTGATGCGCCGCGCCCCGCACCCGCGCGGCGATCCGGTCGATGTGCACGATCAGGGTCTTCGACCGGCGGTCATCGCCGGCGATCTGCTGTTTCAGCAGGTTGACCTGGTCCTGAGCCGCCTTCCACTGCTTGCCGTTCAGCGTCTGCGCCGCGGTGTACCCGACGCTGCCGGCCAGCGACTGCACCGAGTTGAACGACTTCAGGTAGGACGACACCTGCGACTTCGACGCCCCCGCCAGCGCGGTCAGTAGCGAGTCGGCGGCAGGGCCGCCCTCGGCGAGCTGCTTGTACAGCGTGCCCGTGACCCCCTCCTTCGACAGCTTCGCCAGCTGAGACTTGCGGCGGCTGAGCAGCGACGCCTGCCCGACGAGCGCCGTCTGCGACTGCGCGAGAGAGAACCCGCCGAACCCCTGCCCGGCCGACAGCGGGTCGAACCCCTGCAGCTGCGCCTGCGTGACGGTCGACTTCTCGTCGTAGTAGGCGCTGATCGCGTCGGTCAGCTTCTGGTACGCCGTCTCCGACTCGGCCTTCGCTGGGGTGCCGAGCCGCGCTGCCAGGCCCGCCCGGTTCCGGCTGACGCTGTTGAGCTTCGCGAGGTCGGTGTGTACGGCGGCGAGCTGCTTGCGTGACGCGCCGAGGGTGCGGAGGTCCTTGGTCAGGGCGTTGCCGGCGGCGGTGATGGTGGCGACGGACTTCCCGAGGGTGGCGTTGAACTTGGGGATGTCCTGGCCCAGCTTCTGGTAGGCCCGCACGACCGCGTTCTGCGCCGCGCGCTGCGTGGCGTAGGAGATGCCGCCGACAGTCACCGGGCCGCTCGACAGCTTCCCGGACTTCAACTGGCCCAGGAACGCGGCGGCGGCCGACTCACGCTTCTGGCGCGCGGACCCGTCGCTGCCCTCATAGTGCTGGTCGACGTAGGCAGCGGCCGCGCGGGCGCTGGTGGCGTGCTGCAGAGTGTGGAGCGTGCCCTTGTAGCCGCCGGTCAGCTCACGTTTGATCATCGCTAGCTGGACGGCCTGCGACGTCCACGACTTGTGCATGCGGCTGGCCAGCGCCTTGAGCTCGGTGAACCGACCAAACTGCCACTGCTGCAGCCCGTGCGCCGGACCCGAGGACGGGTTCAAGCTGCCCCCGGACTCGATGCGGGTGTTGCCGAGGAACCCCGCGATTCCCGCCTTCGTGGCACCGAGCGCGGCGAGCTCGCGGGCGATCGCGGTGTAATTCCCCACGGCGCCGCCAGAGGCAAAGCTGAGCAGGCCGCGGCGGGCCATGCTCCGCATCCGGTACATGGCGCCCTGGCCGCCGATATCCCGCACTTCGGCCGCGGTCCACACGTGCTCACCGTTTGACAACCGCGCCAGGATGCTATCCGACGTGCCGGTACCCGCACCCTGGATCGCGCCGCCCGTCGCGTGCCGGCGGATGCCGTTGTTGTCGACTACGACGGTCGCCTGGTAGTAGCCGTTGGCTACCGCCAGGATCTTGGAGCGCGCGCCCGAGGTGTCGGCGTCGAGGTGAACGGTCGCGTTCCACGGGTGACCCGTGAGGTAGGCGAGCTGCGTCCCGATCTTGTTGAGGACGGTCACGACTGGGTTGGTGCCGGCGGCTTCAATCTGTGTGCGGACGCGTGACGGGACGCCGAGGTACTTGTTCGTGAGCGCCTGCGCGGCATCCTTCGTCAGGCCCAGCTTCTGCAGCTGCGCGACGAGGCTGTTCTCGACGCCCTTGTACTGGGTGACGGCGGCGGCCGAGGCGCGGCCAGCGCCCTGGGTTGCCAGCAGGTGCTGGTAGGTGCCGGACGCGGCGTTCAGCGCGGCCGTCTGGATGGACTGCAAGTTCGAGATCAGCGGCGCGGCGGCCGTCTTGCCGTAGCTGATCGTCCCGTTCTTCAGGTCGACGATGGAGCGGAGGAACGTCCCGGTCGACTCGCCGCCCTTGCCAGTGCTCTTCGCCGCGCTGCGGATGTCGGTGCCAAGCTGCGCCGTCGCGGTGGCGGCGGCATTCATGGTGGAGGCGTAGGACAGCGCGTCGCCCGCGTTCGCCTTGAGAATCGCGCTGATCAGCGACGCCCGGTCCGCCGCGGTGCCGGCCGTCTTGGCGAACGACTGCAGCTCCGAGAGGAACTCGGATCCGCTGGCGGTGGCCGTGTTGTAGGCCCGTGCGACGTTGTTCACGGCGGCGTTCACGACGCTCTGGCTGGCCGCGACGATCCCGTTCTTGCTGACGACGAAGCCCGCCATCGACGCGTATTGCTGCGCCGCTTCGGTGCCGAGATGGGTCGCGACGGTCGTCTTCTGCACCGCCGCGGCGGTGCCCGCGAACGCCTTTGTGTCGTTGAACTCCTTCTTGACCGAGGCGCTGAGAGAGCTGTACTGGGTGTTGAGGTGCTTGATCGCCTGCTCGGCCGCCTTCGCAGCCGGGGTGAGGACCGACTTGGTGTCCGAGACCCAGACGGTGCCGTCCTTCACCACTCCCTGCAGGCGGGAGCGGAGCTGGTCGAGCGGCTTGCCGCCGGACTGGATTGCCTCGACGAACTGCTTGCCCGTGATGGCACCGGTCCGAAGACCCTGGTTGACGGCGATCAATTCCTTCGAGACGCCGTCGCTCTTGAGCTGGTCGGTGATCGTGCCGACCAGTTCCGACTGGCTCGGCGCGCTCGACAGGACGTCGCTGTACGCCTTGACCGCGTTCGACGCCTCCTTCGAGGCGCCGGCCGACTTGTGGAACATCGAGATGACCGCGAACACGCCGAGCGCGGCCGCGCCGATTGGGCCCGCCAGACCAGCCCACCCGGCCTCCGCCGCCTCGCCCGCACCCGCGACCGTCGCCGCAGCGCCCTCGGCCTCGGCGCCGATGCTGGCGGCCGCGACCCCCGTCTCGGCGGCCGCCGCGGTAGCCGAGCCCCCCATGCGGGCCCACCCGGCCGAGATGGCGTCCTGGGCGTACGCGGCCTTGAGCTGCAGCGTCTCGAACCCGGACCCGACGAGTGAGATCAGGCCGACCGCGGCTCGAGCGGCGACCTGGCCCAGGAACAGCCCGGCCCAGGCGGCGGCGACCACCTTGATCACCGGCGCGATCGCGGACAGCGCGGACGCGATTCCGTGCAGAGCGAACGCCGCCCCGACGGCCGCGCCGCCGAAGGCGACGAACACGGGCTTGAGCGCGGACCCGACCTCGCTCGCGACGTGCATTAGGTCGTGTAGCGCTCCGCCGAGCTGCCCACCGATGACGGTGACGACGGGCAGCGCGGCGGTCGCCATGCGGACCGCGTCAGCTTGGAACCCGGCGCTCAGCTCCTGAAACTGGAACTTGGCCGTCTTCGTGGTGGCGGCCCACCGGGCGCCGAAGCTCTGCGCTCCCTTCTGCGCCTCGGCGTACTTGGTGTTGAGCCGGTCGATCTCGCCCATCAGCACGCCGACACCGGCGCCGGCCCGCTTCCCGAACGCCTGCGTGATGAACCCGCCGACCTTGTTGCCGGTGACGCCGGCGGCCGTCATGTGCCGCTCGAGGTCGTTCATCGCGTACACGAGGCCGTGCTTCTGCATCGCGTCGCGCAGGCTCGTCATCGACAGGCCCACCTGCTGCAGCGCCGCAGCGCCGCCCTTCGCGGGTAACGCGAACCCCATCAGGGTCTGCCTTACGGCGGTCGCGGCGTTCGCGCCTCGGATGCCATTGTCACCGAGGGTGGCGAGCACGGCGGCGACGTCGCGCAGCGACGCCCCGAAGCCCTTGGCGGTGGACAACAGACCGCCGGACAGCGCCTCATTCAGGTCGCGGAGCCGCATGTCGCCGGTACCGACGGTGGCGATCATGAACCCCATCGCCTGCTGCAGGTTCTGCACACCGTGAATGCCGGACGCCATCGCGATCGTCATCGTGTTCGTGGTGTCTTCGACGCTGGCCATGCCGATCTTCGCGCCCTGGGCGCCGACGCGGAGGGCGTCGAGCGCGTCTTTGCCGCGGAGCCCGTTCTGCTCGACGTGGTACAGCGCGTCGGCGAGCTCGTCAGGGCCGGTAGCGAGCGGGCCCGCCATCTTCAGCACCGCGCTGCTCATGGTGCTGACCTCGGCGGCGGACGCGCCCGCGTTGGTCTTGATCAGCAGCATCTTCTGCTGGAAGTCGCCGGCCTCCTTGCCGATATCGATGGCCTTCTTGACCGCCTCGAACCCGCCGACGACCAGCCCCAGCTCGCCCGCTGAGCGGATGAGGCCGCCGAACCGGCCGGACAGCAGCCCCGTCGAGGCAGTCGCTTCCTTCTGCGCGGCGGCGAGGGACCGGGACGACCCGATCAGAGTTGCCTGCGCCGACGCGGCACGCCGGTAGGCCACCGAAGAGGCGTCCGTCTCCCCGGCGGCGCGTGACTGGGCGACCGATTGACGCAGCGTCGCCTGAGCGACCCGGTCGGACACCCCGACGAGCTCGCCCATGACGCCGCTGAGCCGCGCGCTCGCGTCAGCCTGCGCCTTCGCCGCGTCCGCGTCGGTAGTGCGCGTGCGGGTAGACCGCTCCGTGGACTTCGTGACCCTCTCGGTGGCGGCCGCCTGCTGCGCCGAGGCCTGCACCGTGGCGGCAGTGACGGCCCGCAGCTGCGCGACGGTCTCGACGCCCAGGGTCTTCATCCCCGCCAGGGCAGTTTTCGCCGCGGCCTCGGCGAACGCCTCTCCTGAGGCGGCGCCCGCGCGGCCCCACATAGCGGGCCACGTGTCCAGCGACTTCTGGATCTCAGTGCCCAGGGCCTTCACCGCCGGGGTGACGCTCTCGCGAGCTTCGCGGCCAAACGCAGCCACGTCCGCGGTAATGACGACGCGCGCACCGCCCACTACGCCGCTGGTCACGCGCCGATTCTCAGAACCGGCGTCCGGGCGGGCGAGCTAACCGCGGTCGAACCTGGGGTTTGTCTCTATTTCCAAGCTGTCGAGATCGTTACAGACAGCGGCCAGCTCACGATCCTCGAGCAGTGCCGCGGCTCGATACCGGCGAGCAAGTCCGTCCACGCCCACCGTCTCAAGAAAGTTGGCGAATGCCCGGAAGTTTTCTCGAATAGCCGCCACGCACAGTAATGCCAGCCGTTGGTTCCCCGGATTCGAAGTGAGCTTCTCACCAGCTCGCCTCAACCGAGCTCTCGCTCGCACCACGTCCTCTTTGTGTACCTCGTAATCCGCGCTGCGCTTCTCGTCCCACAGACCCGCGTCCACGAGTCGATCGACGGCCCTACCAATGACCACGCCGATCTCTTCGCTCTCACCCATGACAATCCCTTCTATCAGCCCCCGGCAAACGCCGCCATTGACTCGGCGAGCAGCTCGTCGTCGCTCCACCCCGCCGGCGCCGGGGCGATCGCGCCGAGGTCAGGGTCGACGACACGCGCGGCGATCTGCTCCGCCGTCGTGACGGCCGCGCGCAGCAGGATCGCCGACAGGTCGGCGCGGACGATCGACAGGTGCGGGCGTTGCAGCACCCGCTCCCACTCCGCCGCCTGCTGCTCGGTCTGAATCTGCTCCCTGATCCACGACTCGACCGCGTCGAAGAACAGCCGCGGCGGCAGGTCGTGCAGGTCGCCGCCGGTGGCTAGCGTGTACCGGCCCGAGATGCGCCGGAGCGCGAGCGGGCCGGCCGCGGCGAGGATGCGGCCGGCGACCCAGTAGGGCGCTCGTCGCCCACCTCGGGGGCGTCGTCCATCCACGACTGCAGAATCTGGGTGACGAGCGGCACGAACGCGTCGAGGTCGAGGTCGTCCTCCGGGTCAGACAGGCGCCGCTGGATCCACTCACGGCCAGTCGGGCGTCCCGTGTCGGGGTCGGCGGGAGTCTGCTCGATGTACCCCACCATCGTGCCGGTGTAGGTCATGATCACGCGGTAGTTCTCGCCCTCGTCCCACGGCCGCGACGGGTCGATCAGGTTCGAGATCTGCCCCAGCACGATCGACTTCGGCCGCAGCAAGTAGTAGGTGTCACCGTCGATCGTGAACGGTTTCTTGTCCTTGCTGGTCAGCTTCCGCTTCCCGGTGGTGGTGATGGACGGCTGACCGGCGATCGCAGCCTTACGCGTGTTGCTCATCGGACTCTCTTCGGCTCAGGAACCAGTGATGGGGTCGCGGGTGATGCTCCGGATCGGCGTCCGGGTCAGCTCGCGTGGGCAAATCCGCCTGGACCGAAACATTTGATGCAGCGGCGGTGCCCGTCGTAGACCCGGGTGTTCTGCGGGGTGTACTTGTGGCCGCGAGAGCAGTGCGTCTTGCGGGAGTTGGCATGCCGGCCCTTGGTGACCATGTCGGCGACGTTGTCCGGTTGGGTTCCGAGAAACAGGTGGTCGTCGCGCCAGCAGGGCGGGTTGTCGCAGCGGTGCAGCACGTTAGGTGTCTCGGCGGATGGTTGACCGTGCAACTCGATCCACGCGAGACGGTGCACCAATACGGACGGCGCATCCAACAGATGGACTATGCCGTAGCCACCTCGATTCGTTGCACCAGTCCACTCGAGACATTCGCCGCGCCAGACTGAGCGCCGCGCCAGGCGATCAAGCACTGGCACGATTACCTTCGGCTTGGGTGGCCGGTGAGCCGCCCGCCATTCGCGGTGGTAGCAGAGTTTGCAGCGTCCTGCGATCTGAGCTTTGCGCTCGCATTCGGACGTGCTGCACGTAGGGTCTGTCACGTCGGATCTCCCGGGATCTGGCCACGCCCCGGGGTCTGATCACCGCCGGGGCACCCCAGATCTTCCAAATCACCGTCCGAGACGCCACCTACGCGATGACGGCCACTACAGCATCCTGAAGAAACGGATTTGCCTTGGTCCCCGGGTGAGAAACCCGGCGACTGAACACCGGGCCGTCCGGACCCTCCCACGCGAGGACCCGCGCCGTCCTCGGCTCGATCACGTGCGGCCGGGTGCCCTCGTGCACGTACAGGGCGTACGGCGCGGTCGCTTCGACCGTCACCTCGACCCGCCCCCCGACGATGACCGGCGGGGTCATCTGAATCGACTCCTCGAGGTCACCGGTGCGGCCCTTGGGAGCGTTCTTCTTCGCGAGCTCCTCGACGAGCGCGCCCTTCTCCGCCATCAGCGCGACGATCGGCCCGTCCGGGCTCAGCGCCCAGGCTTCGAACGCGGCGGCGGAGATGTCGAGGACGACCTCAGCCACGCTGGCGGGCGGTCTTCTTCGCCGGCGTCTTCTTTGCGGGGACCGCGGTGGACCCGTCGGGTGCGACGTCGGCGTTCGGGTCGGTCGGCGGGTCTGCCGGACCGTTGTGGTCCCCGCCGTCGGCCGGCCGCTCGTCCTCGTCGCCGTTCGGCTCGGCGGGTCCGGACGCGTTCTGCTGCTCGCCCTGGTCGAGCTCGACCGGCACGTCGGCGTCGTCGTCGCCGAGGTTCACAACGATCCCCTGGCCGATGAGCGCGTCGACCATCTCCGTCCGTTCCACCTTCAGCACGGTCCCCGCCTTCGGGTGGCCGACGACGTCGCGGATGTACTCGATCTCGATCTTCCTGCGTGCCATGACGGCGTCCCTTCAGTTGACCATCGTGACGACGATGGAGGTGGTGATGAACCCGCCGGCGCATCCGGCGGCGTTGAGCGGCGCCCACTGGTCGACGACCTGTGCGTCGCACTGCAGCTCGAGCAGATCGGCCGGCAGGTCGCACTCGATCGCGTAGCGGACCGCAGCCCGGTCGACCGACGACGTGATGGCGCTGGCGGTGTACTCGGCAGGGTCGGGCGGGGCACCGCCCTCGTCGACCGGCGACGGGGCGCAGCGCAGGTGCCCGGCCTCGAGCCGGATCGCGTGCCCGACCGGGAGGTCGCCGGCGGGCCGGATGCTGCGGTCCTGCGCTACGTCCCCGTTCGTCGGGACTATCGACGCGACGCGGGTCCAGACGAGCCCGTCGCAGCAGTCGTCGGCCGGGATGGTCCGTTCAGCGCACACGAACGCCCGCCCGGGTGTCGCGTCGGCCGCGGCGAGACGGTCGAGGATGTGGCCGAGCAGCCGGTCAGCGAGCTGGAACGCCAGGTCGGGTTGCGGGTCGGCCACCGGTTCATCGTCGGCGGGGCCGTCCGGGTGGACCGGTCAGCCGTCGCCGACGTCGAGGGTCGGGCCGTACTGGCCGCGAAGCGCCAGCATCGACTCCCACCGCGCGACGACGGCTGCCATCGCCTCCCGGAACGACGGGAACGCGTTGGGCTCGTCGAGCGGCGACGCGACCCATCTGTCGGTCGCGGGACGGTCCGGGCGGACGTGACCGATGACGTGGCCGGTGCCGTCCAGGATCTCGATGACGCCGCCGGGCCGGATCCGTTCCTGGTAGCCGTCCACGTGCTCGACGGTAGAGCTGGGGGCCGCCACCCTGTCTACGGTCTAGGGCCGCGGGCCGGCTTGTTCCGCCACCCCGCCCCGGTGACCATCTGCAGCCCGGGCGGCAGCCGCAGGTCCCCGGACGCCCACGCACCGACGTACCAGGACGGCCAGCGTGGCGGCCCGGGCCACGCGCGGTCCTCGGCCGGCAGCTCGATGCGGGTCACGTCGCCGCTGCCGTGCACCCAATTCGGTTTCGACAGGGCCTGCGCCGGGATCCAGGCGGCGACCTCGAGTTCGTCGTCGACGTCGACCAGGCGGACGCGCATCGCGACGCAGCCCCACCAGCCGGTCGCATGGTGGCCCCAGGCGAGTAGAAACCCGGAGCCGGGCGGCTGGTGCAGGTGGACCGCCAGCGCCATCCCCTGATTAGAACACGCGCACCAATCTATAGGACGGTGCGCATCTGTGGATGACGAAGACGCCCCGCCAGCCGGTCAGGGCTAACGGGGCGGACTCTGCGCGCAATGCGCCGGGGCGATTTGAGGTTATCAGTAGTGACCGCCCTCGTTCGCGTATTGAGAGCGGCCCGCAAGTACGACGCCTAAGGTGGGCCCATAGAAGTGCCGAGACCCGTGTCCCATTCCGGTAAATCCGTTCTTGTCTTCCGTTGCCGCTGAACAATGGCCCGCAGCTTGTCAGCCGTTTCGTGAAGTCCACGGGGTGATGCGTTATGCATGCCGTAAGTCTGAAGGCGCAAGCCCCAGTCGACGTCCACGAAGCCAGCGTTCACGGCGTATACAGCGAGGCTGCGAACTCGGAGATTGAACCGCGCACGTATCTCCGCCGCAAGGTAGATGAACTCTCCCCGCTGTCGAGCACTGCGGTCGACCGAGCGGGCGGGCAGTTTGGACTCGGGATACTGGCCAGCCAGACTGTCCATTTCATCGGCAAGAGCAAGCGCATCTCGAAAGAAGGTCTCATCGTCATACTGCATAGGCGGGATGGGCGTTTCCTGTATTAGCGGGGAGGGCGGTGGCGACGCGTCATGCAGGTCCAACCACTGTCTGTAGGCACCCTCGATAACCAAAACAGCGACAAGCGCTAAGCCAACGGGCAGTGTCCACCGTAGCGGCACCCAATGCAGTATTGGCGGCACGCTCACCCCCGCGACAACCACAACCACCGCTGTCGCCGCGACGTACCTACCGTATAAGCGAGCCAGCTCGCTGAAACCCGTCACGACCGAGCCGTAGACAAAGGAAACGCGGCGCACGGCGAAATCATATTCACTATCCCCGCCAAACTGCGCCGCGTCCGACGATCACTTACGATCGTCGCCGACCGTGCGCTAGCCCCCTGGGAGATGCTGTGACTCAAACTGACGCATGGAGCCGCGCCCTCGGAGGCAACGACAGCACCATCGGCAGTGCCCCGGAACGTCGGCGGCGGCCCAAGCCCGCACCGGCCGTCACTTCGCCCGTTGAGCGTCGTCGCCGTGACATCCAGGGCATGCGCGCGCTTGCTGTGCTACTTGTCATCCTGTCGCACGTCTTCGACTGGCCCCGCGGCGGCTTCATCGGCGTCGACGTATTCTTCGTCATCTCCGGGTTCGTCATCACCCAGCAGCTGATGATTGGCCGCGATCGCACCGGCAAGGTGTCGTTCCTGGATTTCTACGCCCACCGGATCAAGCGGATCCTGCCGGCGGCGGTGCTGGTGCTCGCTGGCACCACGATTGCGGCCCGTAGCGTGTTCTACGCTTCCCGAGCCCACGACGTCGGCATCGACGCCCTTTGGGCGCTCGTGTTCGGCGCCAACTGGCACTTCGCCGACGTCGGCACTGACTACTTCGCCGCCCAGAACGCCCCGTCGCCGCTGCAGCACTTCTGGTCGCTGTCCGTGGAGGAGCAGTTCTACGTCGTGTGGCCCGCCCTGTTCGCGGTCTGCGGCGTGGCCGCCGCTCGACTGGTTCACCGGCAGGCGCGCACCCTAACCGCCGCGGTGGTGACGGTGCTGGTCGTCGTGTCCTTCGTCTGGGCGATGAATCAGTCCAGCAGCAACGCGACCGTCGCCTATTTCTCCACGTTCACCCGCGCCTGGGAGCTCGGGGTCGGCGTCGTCCTCGCGCTGGTCGCGGCACAGTTGGCCGCCATCCCGCACGCGGCACGTCCCGTGCTGCTGCTGGCCGGGCTCGCCGTAGTCCTTGTCGGCGCGTTCATCATTGACGACCACAGCCAGTTCCCTGCGCCCTGGGCGGCGGTCCCGGTCATCGGTACCGCGCTGATGATCGCGTCCGGTACCGGCCGGGAACCGGCCGTCGCCGGCTGGCCGCTGCGCAACCCCGTCGCCGTGTTCTTAGGCAACATCTCCTACGGCCTGTACCTGTGGCACTGGCCGCTGCTGATCATCCTGGCCGACGTCATGACCCCCGACACGGCCAGCTACTACATCGTGGTCCTCGGCGGCACGCTCGTCGGCGCGACGGCGTCGTTCTACCTGTTCGAGCAGCCGATCAAAAACTCCCGGTGGCTCAACCCCAAGCACCCCGCTCGCCGGCATCAGCGACACGACCCGCGAGGTGTCATCCTGGGCGACCTCGGCATCTCGCTGACGGTGCTCGTCACCCTCGCGGTCGTCGCAACCGGCCTGGTCGTGATCAACTCGAACGACTCCTCGGGACAACAGACCACCGCTTCCCTCGGCTTGGGCGCGGCGTCGACGGACGGCGCGACGACCGCCGCGCAGACGCCGCTGCAGAAGGCCATCACCGTCGCGTTGCGTGCCGACAACTGGCCGGAAAGGCTGACCCCGTCACTCGACACCATCAGCACGGTCCGGCCGCCGGAGGACTCGGCAGGATGCGACGACACGTCGACCACCGACCCGACGTCGTGTTTCTTCGGATCGCCGACGGCCAAGCACACCGTGGTGGTGTTCGGTGACTCGATTGCCCTGTCGTGGATCGCAGGTATCCGCGCTGCCCTGTCTCCGCTCGGCTGGTCCGTCCGGGGCGTCACCGAGTCAAGTTGCCCGGCAGCGAACGTCGTCACCGGTCAGATCGCGGGCCTGTCGAACTGCACGAAGCACCGCCAGTGGGCGTTCGGGCGCGTTGCGCAACTCCACCCTGACCTCGTAGTGGTGTCCGGCACCGAGGGAAAGGTGCACTCCCTCAGTGACCACGCGCAGGGTCAGGCGGCGAACGCGGAGTGGCAGAAGGGCATGACCGACACGCTGTCGCGGCTGACGAAATCGGCGAAGAGGACGGTCGTCCTCGCGCCCGTGTCTCAGGGCAAGAACATCCAGAGCTGCGCCACCCGGCTCAGCCACCCTGGGGACTGCATCTCCACCATCTCCGACACCTGGTACTCGATCTCTCAGGCCGAACGGGCGGCGGCGAAGACCACCGGTGCGACCTACGTCGACACCCGTTCCTGGTTCTGCAACCCGGACGGGGAATGCCCTCCGTTCGTCGGGAACATCTTGATGCGTCGCGACGAGGCGCACATTACCCCGCAGTACGCCCGGGCGTTGGCGCCTCAGCTGCGGTCCGTGCTGGCCAAGACGAGCTAGCTACACGTCGGCTTCGAGCGCCACCATGACGGCGACGTTGTTGGCCGTGGTCTGCCAGTTGATCGGGACCGAGGTCTGCGGGCCGCTGGACTGAGCGCCGCTCTTGAACGACACCGGGAGGTTGGCCGGCGCGGCGGTGGTCTGCACCGGGAACGTGACGGTGGTGTTGTCCGCCCAGATGGAGACGACGTACTCCCCGGGGGCGAGGGTGAACGCGCCGAGGTCGTAGCGGATTGACCCGGCGGCGGGGCAGGCCACGATCCCGGTGCTCTTCACGATGGTGGCGGTGCCGTCGCCGGTGCCGCTGAGCTTGCGGATGGTGAAGGCGACGTTCCCGGACGCGGCGCCGATGGTGGTGCGGAGGTACCGGAACGTCATGGTCTGCTCGACCGCGAACCGCATGCCGATCTCGACGTTCGCGGTGGGCCACGCGCCCACCGCGGCGGCCGGGACGAAGTACGGCACCATAATGTGCCGTTGGCCAACGACGGCGATACCGACGTTGTTGCGGGCGTCGATGTTCGAGCCGCCGTAGGTGCCGACGGTCTGGGTGGTGTTGCCCCGGAAGTCGTTGTCCACGACGGCGGTGTAGGTGCTGGTGTTGGACTCGGCGAACGGTTGGGCGCTGTTCTTGACCCGCATGCCGCGCATGGTGCAGCCGGTGGTGGCGATGAAGTTGACGCCGTAGCTGGCGGCTCCGTCAATGACGCCGCCGCGGAGCTGAACGTCGGTGCAGCGGTTGAGCAGGACGCCGCGGCCGGTGGGGTTCTTGATCTCGGCGTCAATGATGCCGCCGTCGGTGAGGTCGTCGCAGCGGATGGCGTCGGTGGTGGCCGCGGTCTGGGTTCCGACGACCCGGGGCTTGCCGAGTCGCACGTTCTTGGCCGCGAGGCTGGGCGTGGCGGTGGTGATGGTGCCGCCGGTGAGGGAGCCGGTGCCGAAGGTGAACGCTTTCCAGCCGAGGACGGAGGGGGCGGGGGCGAGGGTGACGGTGAAGGTGCCGGCTGTGCCGCCGGCGACGACGGTGGAGTCGCCGTTGGCGTTGCCGGTGGCGGTCGACATGTTGGGGAACGCGCGGATCGCGGCTTGGATGTCGGCGGCGAGGGTGCCGGAGGTGGCGCTGATGGCGGCGCTGTCGGTGTTGCTGACGGGGTCGTGGATGGTGAAGGTGCCGCCGGTCGCGGTGAGGGTGAAGACCTGGTTGACGGCGTTGGTGCCGCCCGAGACGTAGATCGGGGTGCCGTTGGGGTTGGTGACGGTGACGTTGTCCAGGCGGAGCCCGTCGACGCCCTGCATCCAGACGACGTTGCCGCCGATGTTCTGCACGTCAACGGTGAGCCCGTCGACGGTGATGTCGTACATCTTGTCGTCGTTGGGCGACGCGTCGTAGAACCAGATGGGGATTGACCCGGTCGTGCTGGTCTTGCGGCCGCCGATGTTGCTGAAGTGACCGTGCCGGACGCCGGTGGGAGATCGGGGGCCGACGGCGACCTTGAGCATACCGGCGGCGTTGGATTCAAGGACGCAGTTGGTGACCTCGAAGTGCTCGAGCCAGGTGCCATTGGCGGACTCGTTGGTGATGGCGAGGGCGTCGTCACCGGCCGTGATGATCATGTCGCTGATGGTGAAGTGGTGGCCGCCGTAGATGTGCAGGCCGTCGTTGTAGAGGGTGCCGCCGTTGCAGTTCCAGATGCCGTCGGTGACGGAGAAGAACGCGCAGTTCTTGAGCGTCGCCATCCAGTCGCCGTCGGCGTCGCGGATGTCGAGACCCTTGATCTTCAAGCCCAGGACGCCGATGAACGACAGGTGCTTGCCGGTGGCGGCGGCGTTCTTGCGGGCAATGTAGCCGCCCTCGATGACGATGTTGCTGTCGTGCAGGGCGCCGTCGTCGGTCATAGTGGCGTTGATCAGGGTGCCGCCGCCCGCGCCCGTGGTGGCGTGGTCACGGATCAGTCCGCTGTTCGGTCCGTTGAACCGCAGGTGGGTGTTGGCGGGCAGCGCGAGTGGGGCGGTCAGCCGTGGCGTGCCCATGACGAGCAGCGGCCGTTTCGCGGCGGCGGCTGCGTTCACAGCGGTCTGCAGGGCGGCGGTGTCGTCGTGGATCTTGTCGCCGACGACTCCGAACCCGATGTCGTGGAACATCCCGGTGACGGGGTGCATGCGGGCGCCGACGTTCTCGGTGACGAGCCGCTTCGACGGGTCCTGTGTCATCGCTGCCCTCAGATCGTCAGGTACGGGACACCGTCGGTGTCGTAGGCAACCGGGGACCCGGGGGGTGTGACGTACACGAGCGAGTTTCCGTCGCTGCCGACGGTAGCGACAAAGCCGGGGGTGGACCCGTTCGGGAGCTGCGCGGCCCCGATGTCCGACGGTGCCAGCCCGGTCGCCGTGATGGCCGCCTTGGTGACCTGGCCTCCGGCGCCGATGTCGTTGAGCAGGGACCATGCGGCGGCGTCAGCCGTGTAGGTGCCGAGCGAGACGTGGTCGCTGGTGGCTTGGACGACCTGGCCGGTGGGGTTGAGCACGACCCAGTTCGCTGGGTAGTGGGTGTAGGGCTGCCACCGCAGCGACGTCGGGGCCAAGGCGACGGGCGGGAACGTCGGGGAACTGACGATGACGGCGAAGCCCTGCGCGATGAGCGCGTCGACCTGCGGGGTCTGGACGAGCTGCAGCACGTCGTTGGTGTTGCCGTAGCCGGTGACGGGGCGGAGCAGCTGCAGGTAGATCGTGTCCCCGTCGGCGTGGGCAACGAACAGCTGCCGCGCCTCACGCACCGCGAGGCCCGTACCGGTCGACTCCGGTGCTGGTTGCTCGTCGACGACCTCGGCGTCGATGACGTCCCGTTCGTGCTCGCGGAACCGTGCGGCCGGGCGGCTGGCTCGTGCTCGGCGCGCCATGGTCAGCTCCCCCCGTAGGAGAACGGCTGCGGGTAGAGGTTCGGGTCGAGGTCGGGCGACCAGACGGCCGAGTCGGACGGGCGGGCCTTGGGGTTGACCTGCCGGGCCCACTGGTCGACCGCTGACAGGCCGGTGAAGCCGAGGATCAGCTGGTCGAGCTGCCGGTTGATGGTGACGCCGTTGCGGACGACGCTGGTGACGTTGGCCGGCAGCTTGCAGGTGTTCCCCAGGATGGCGGCGGCGAGCTCGCACGCGAGGATCCCGGCCGCGACCTGGCCGCCCGCCGGGACCGGGCGGCCGCGCGTGTATGTCACCTGCCACGTCCCGGCCTGCGTCGCGACGAGCGTGGTGTCCTGGCTGCGCGGCCATGCCTGTCCGTCGATGCGGACCAGCCGGTCGCCCTGCATCTCGTAGCCCGAGCTCGGCAGCACCGCCCCGGCGAGTCGCACCTCAGAGACGTCGACGACCGGGCCCGGCAGTACCGTCACCCGCGGGTCCGCTGCCGCCCGGGCCGGGTCGGCGGCGAGACCCGTACCGGTCAACGCGCGAGCGTACGACCCGAGACCGCAGCCGACCGGCCGTGGCGGCGGGTTCGTCCACTCAGGCCGCCACACGACGGTCCAAGTGCCGAACTGCCGCCCGGACAGCGACCACAGCCACCGCACGGCCGCGTCCTGCACCGCGGCCCACTGCTCCGGCGTGATGTTCGCCGGGCCGTCCGCGCCGCAGGGTCCGGCGACAACCGGCCACTCGAAGTCGGTGGCGTCGATCAGAGACGACATGACGACACCACCTCTCGAGCAGACCGGTCGTCCTCCGGTGGGTCGGTCAGTACGGGGTGGGCAGCGTCAGCGACGCGAGCCCCGCGGCGGCCGTCGGAGCCGGCGGCGCGATCGTCGTGACCTCGAAGTGCCGGTGCGCCGACGCCGACATCGGCTGCAGCAGCCGCGACGGGGTGTTCGACGTGTCGCCCGCGACGACGGTGTACGGGCCCTTGCCCCACGCGTTCCCGACCTGCGTGTTCGCCTTGATCATGAACTGCTTCGCGCCGTTGTCGATGTCGTCGACGTCGACGTAGGCGTTCGTGATGAAGGGGTACAGCCAGTAGCCGTACCGCTGATTCGTGCCGGCGCACTGGCCGGCGACGCCGGTCCACAGCTCGAGCGCGAACGCCGCGGCCGAGGGGACGCCGGACTGCTCCTCCCAGCCGGAGACCGCGTTCTGCCAGTCCAGGACGGCGGCGTCACCGGACAACAGCGGCAGCGCCGCGGTGTCGTTGGCCGAGAAGTCGATCTCCATGTCGAAGTCGAGGAGGCTGTTCTGGCCCTTGAGGAACAGGTCGACGGTGTCGTCGGCGCGGTTCTGCTTGATCTCGTTGCCGTTGTCCATGTTCTTCGCCGCCTTGAGGGTGACGAAGGACTGGGTGACGTACGAGGCGCCGGCGCCGCCGACGGGGTTGCCGCACTGGTCGAGCTTGGTGAGCCGCAAGGTGCGGCCGCGGACGGTCTGGAACCGGTAGGCGGTGGGTGCTGTGGGCATCGGGTTTCCTCCACTGGCGTGGAGCCCGGCTCATGACCCTTGGCTCTGATGTTGGGTTGAGGGTATGGAGCGGCGTCCGCCCCGAACCCGGGGTGCTTATTCGGCGTGCGCCTCGTCGTCGGCTTCGAGCGCGGCGACCTTGTCGGCCTTCTTCCCGCTGGTGGGGATGTGGTCGGCTTCCTCGCGGTCCACGTTGCGGGCCCCGATCTCGTCGTCGAGCTCCGCGACGGTCATCGCGTCGTAGCCGGTCAGCTCGTCGCTGTCGGCGTGCGCCTCGTCGTCGGCGTTGCCGTACCCCGCCTTCGCGGCGAGGTCGGCGGGAAGCCGGAACCCCATTCCGTTCTGGCCGTGGACCGTCTCCACCACCTCCGGCCGCTCACCCGCGTCCTCGGCGGCGCCGAGCAGCGCCTGCGCGGTGGCCTCGAGGTCGTCGTGGGCGGGGTAGATCTCGACCTGGTCGTCGTTCATGGCGGGTCCCTTCGCTACTTGGTGAGGTCGACCGAGACGGCGAACGTGGGTCCGTCGACGGTGAGGACGGTCGGCTGTTCGGCGAACACGTCCGCCTGGTTGGTGGTGCGGTTGAGCGCGGCGGCGAGGCCACCGGAGATGAACGGTCGGGCGCGGCGGGCGACGACGGTGCCGGTGGCGTACAGCCACGCGGTGCCCGCGGCGGGGGCGGCGGCTGAGGGGCCGGTGCCGTCGTAGCCGCCGCCGAACGCCCAGCGGGTGCCGAGCGCGGTCTCGAGGACGCCGAGGTCGCGTTCGTGGAGCTGCTGGTACCGGTCGGCCAGGGCGGCGACGTCGCGGGTGGAGTGGATGACGCCGCGGCCGGAGTAGGCGCTGGCGAGTGCCTTCTCGAGCGCGCCGATGGCGGCGACGAGCGACAGCCCGGTCCCGACCGTGTTGGACCCGCTGGCCGCGTTCAGGACCGGTGCGGCGCCGGTCAGCGGGGATCCGGTGGGGCCGCCCTGCCACAGCATCTGCTCGGCGGCGTGCTGCCACCCCGCCTCGAGGATCGCGAGCGCGCGGGCTTCGAGGAACGCTTCGGTGTAGCCCATGATCTTGCAGTCGACGCCCGCGTACACGCTGAACGGCGCGCCCTGCTCCGTCGCGACACCAGACGGCAGCGCGATCGTCCCGGCCTGGCAGGCGCCCGGCACGACCTGGGTGAGGTAGCTGGTGACGGGTTCGTACTGCACGCCGAGCTGCCAGTGGGGGTCACCGTCGGCCGGCGGCTCCTGGGCGACGGAGGCGAGGCCGTACCGGTAGGGCTCGATGTCGGGCGCTTCGACGAGCGCCAGCGGGTTCGGCACGGTCCTCGCGCTCCTTCCTGGGTCTGACCTGGCGTGACGGTTGCCTGGGGCGCCCGGCCGGCCGCACGGGGGGTCGGTCGGCCGGGCGCTGGATCAGACCTGGGTCGGGGTGCTGCCGGAGACGGTGACGACGCCGCCGGTGCCGCCGTTCGGGTTGGAGGCGACCTTGATGATCCGCGAGTCGAACCCGCGCTTGATCGTCAGCCGGCCCTGCTCCTGGAACAGCGCGACCTTCTTGTTCGCGGTCAGCAGCGTCGAGTCGTAGACCGCGTTGAGGTTGATCACCGGCTCGATCGCGCGGGCCCAGGTGCCGGCCGGGTACATCAGCACCTTGAACGTCTGCGGCCACGACAGGATCGGGGTGGCGCCGCCGAACCCGGTGGGGTTGACGCCGTCGACGACCGCGTCCTGCCAGTCGTAGACGTACTCGACGGAGCAGCCGAGCGCCGTGAACATGGCGTCGATCTGCGCGTCGGTGACGACGATGTCCTGCACGGTGCCCTCGTGGGCCCACAGGTCGCTGCGGAAGATGCCGCGGGCGAAGAACGGCAGCTTGACCTCGACGGACTGGCCGCGCGAGAGGCGGCCCTTGTACTTCATGTCCTCGATCTGCAGCGCGACGGCGCCGAGGACCGTCTTCAGCGCGCCGTACGCGGGCGGGGTGGGGGTGCCGCCGAACGCGGACAGGTCGACGGCGGTGGAGCCGGCGACGATGTCGGCGATCGTCTTGCCCGACACGTAGTGCTGAAACGCGATCTGCGCCTTCGCGATGAAGTCGGCGACCGCCTCCGGCCAGGCGTGCTCGAGCAGGATGCCGGAGGTGAGGTACAGGCCGTCGGCGACCATGCGGGCCGATTGGGTACCGGGGCACGGGACGTCGGCCTGCGGCTTCGGGGTGCCGGCGATCGCCTGGGTCTCGGTCTGGGTGAACATCTGCCCGGCGGACCAGACGGCGGTGAAGTCGGGGCCGGTGGCCCACTGCAGCCCGCCGCGCGGCGCGCTGATCTCGGGGACGGAGAGGAGCCCCTCCTCGGACATGAGGTTGAGCAGGTCGTACAGCGGCTGCGAGGGGGCGCACCAGCCGCCGGCGGCGACGAGCGAGCCGGAGCCCTTGCTGGTGGCGAGGCGAGACTCGTCGCAGGCGTGGTTCAGCTGCTCGGTGACGTCGACCTTGTTGCCGCGACCGGACGCCACGAGCGCGTCGTCCGGGGAGTCGATGCGGACGCGGGCGAAGTTGACCCCGTAGGAGCCGTCCTGCCCGTCGAAGGCGGCGGAGATGCCGGGGGCGCGGGACAGCCACGCCTCGCCGATCTGACGTTCGGTCAGCTCCTGGCCGGACGCGAAGCCGGGGACGTCGGCGGCGGCGACGAGCGACGCGCGGCCGGTGCGGGTGGCGGGGACGTTCGGCTGGCCGGTCGTCTTGGCGACGTCGCTGATCGACGGCACCTTCACCGGCTCCTGGCTCCCGGACGCGACGACCGCCTCGGCCGGGGCCGGGGTTGTCTCGACGACTGCGGCGGGGGCGTCGGTGCCGCCCTGCCCGCCGGCGTCGGGCGCCTCGGGCTCGTCGACCGTGTCGGCTGCGGCGGGGGTCAGCCGGTTGCGGAGCTCGTCGGCCTTCGTCTGCCGCTCCTGCGCGACAGCGGCGAGACCGTCGACGGCCTCCTTGCACGTCTCGGCCGCGGCAGCGAGCCACTCAGCCTGAGCGAACTCCTCGTCGGTGTAGTTGTCCTTCGACAGCAGCGCGATCGCACGCTCACGCGCGTCGGCCTCGAGCTCGGCCAGCACGGACGCGGACGCGTCGGTGGGCGGGGCGTAGGCGGTGCCGAGGTCGGTGATGTCGATGGTGTTCTTCTTCGCCACGGTGCACTCCGAGTGGTGTCGGGTGGGTGCCGCGGCTCAGGACCAGTAGTCGGCAAGGTCTGTGATCGGAAGGCTAAGAGCGGGCGTCCGGGAGGCTGGAGCGGTCGTCGATGGTGCGGACGCGGTTGCGCATGACGCTGGCCCTCGCGGGTGGTGTGGGTAGCGGGCCGTGCTGGTCGCTGGCCGGTAGCCCGCGGAACGGCCCGGTGCGGTGCTGGACGGCGATGACGCGGCGGCGCACGTCGACCGGGATGTCGTTGACGACGGTGGCGGGGTCGCGGCCGTTCAAGATCTCGGCGACGACGTAGGCCATGGCCCACACGTCGTCGTCGAGCCGCTGGCCGCGGTCACGGGTGGGTGGTGGTTGCGCCGCGTCGAGGATCTCGACGGGCGCGTGGTCGGTCACCGCGACGGCTGGGTGGTGCGGATGATCGTCCCCCTGCCGCCCGCCTTGGTGCGGGCAATCTCGGCGTCCGTCTTGGTCGCGAACGTGCGGACCTCTTCGCCGGGGACGTGGAGCTGGAACACGATCGCGTTGCCCGTCGACGTCCGGCCGCAACAGGCCACGTCAGTCCTCCCGCAGCGCGGCAGCGGCCGCAGCGACGAGCGCGTCCGAGACCACCTGCGACCGGTCGGTCTGGCCCGTCGAAGTCAGGTAGCGCAGCGCTTTGCGGGCGTCGACGGTGAGCCGCACCGTGAGGTCGCGGACATCCTCGGACTCGGTGGTGTTGGGGTTGGTGTCGGCGAAGTCGTCGGACACGAACTGTCCGCTCGCCGATGACCGGTCCCGGTCGTGGTCAGCCATTACTGGTGGTCCTTCCGCATCGGGTGCATGCCGGCGGGTCCGACATGAGGGTGGGGACGTGGTCGCAGCGGCGCAGCAGCGCCCGGGCCACGGCGAGCAGGCGACGCATCAGCCCTGGACGCGCGCGCGCAGCTTGTCCGCGCGTTCGGTCCGCAGCTTGTCGCGCAGCGCGACGCCGCGGGCGAGCCGGTCGACTCGGCGGCTCGCGACCTCGTCGAACGCCGACGCCAGCACCGCCACGTCCACGCTGGTGAGCTGCACCCCCGACGGGAGCGTCACTCCCCCAGTCGTCTCCGGCTCCGCCTCGGCAGCGGGTGCCCGCACGATGCCGGCGGCGATCAACGCCATGGGGCGGCCGTCGGCTGCGAGGGCCGCGCGGGGGGTGAGCTGGAACCCGGCGGTGTTGACGGACAGCGCGCCGACCAGTTCCCGCTGGCCGGCGATCGGCCGCCAGTCTCCCGAGAGGTCGTTGCGACGCAGGGCGGCGATCTGCGAGCCGGTGGCATGCGGGACAAGCGCGCCAGTGACCTGGATGCCGTGGTCGTCCTCGTGGACACGGACGACAGCCGCGGCGGCGCCGGCGTTGTCGTAGTGCTCGACGGCGGCTTGCCACCCCGCGCTGAGGTCGTTGAGGTGGCCGCCTCCTACCGTCAGCTTGCCGACGGGCAGCATCCCAGCGTCCGTCTTGACCTCGCCGACGTGGAAGTAGGCGTAGCCCGACGGTGAGCTGGGCGGGTTGACGCATTCGGCGAACGACAGGTGGCACGTGCCGGACTCGGCGAGATGGCCGAAGACGCGACCTTCCTCGGTGATGGTGAGGTGGGTCGGGCCGTCGAGGGCGACCGGCTCGAACCAGGCGGCGGGGTAGACGTGCTCGTCGGCCAGGCCCGGGAACAGTGGCGCGGCCGCGACGACCGCCGCATCGTCGGTGTCGTCGCCGGTGGGTGCGAGGGCGGTGACGGGCACGGTAATCGGGTCGGGGTCGGCCGGGTCACCCACGGCGTCGTCATCGCCGTAGGCGTCCTCGGCCGGAACGACGGTGACGGTCTGCTCGTCGGGGTCGATCGACTGGACGGTGCCGTTGACGGTGCCGCCGTCCTGCGTAACGGTCACCTCGTCACCCACCTTGACCACCGTTCCGTCGGGGAAGGTAACGGCGTCGGCCGTGACGGTCGGGTCCTGCGGCGACGCGCCGTCGGCGATGACGGTCCCGACCTTCGGGTCCATGGACGGCGCCGGGACGGGCTCGAGCTCCGCCTGGGCGGCGGGGTCGAGCAGAGGCGCGACCGTCTGGATGCGGGTGCCGCCGAACGCCGGGTCCGCCACGAGGGTGGCGCCCATGAACTCCCACTCTTCGATGACGGCGATGACGTCGCCCTCGGGGCCGTCGTACAGCATCGGGTCGATCGCGACGACGGTGCCGTCGGGCTGCCGGGCGCCGTAGGTGACGACGGTGGGGCCGGTGTCGCCTGACACCATCCCGAGCTCCCCTTCGACGCGGGCGGCGGCCTCGACGACGTCGTAGATCGCGACGGGGTCGAGGTAGTCGCCGGTGCCGTACAGGACGCCGTCGCGGACCTCGGCGGTGAGGATGCGGCCAACGACCACGGTGGTGCCGGCCACCTCCCCGCCGTGGGTGCCCTCCCGCTGGTACGAGAGCGGCAGCGGCAGGTCGCGGATGGTGAGGCCGGCGGAGGCGTAGATGCGGCCGTCGCCGGTCTGGGTGTCGAGCTGGACGAGCGGGCCGGCCCACTGGGTGCCGTCGGGGTAGCTGCTGGTGTCGGGCACGGCCTGGTCGTCGGCGCCGGTGTCGTCGACGGTGCTGGTGGGTGTGGTCACGGGTGCCTCCGTTGCTGCCGTCACGGCGGGTGCCGGGCTGCTGGTGATGTCGATCTGCTGGTCGCCCCAGCTGAGGACGAGCCGGTCGAAAGTGAGCTGGGTGCCGACGACGCCGTCGGGGATGACGGCCGGGTCGTTGCTGTAGGCGACCGTCGTGTGGGCGAGCCAGATCGGGAACGCGGCGTCTTCGTCCACGAGCGAGGCGATCGCGTCCGACACCCCGTCATGCAGGCTGGCGAGGTCTGCGGACTGGACGAGCAGCACGGCGGCGGGTTCGCGTTCGTCGTCTCCGTCGTCGTTCAAGACCGCGGTGCCGAACGCATCCGCCGAGAGGGGCAGCAGGTCCGCGAGCGGGGCGAGCGCGTCGACCACCGACTGCCGCACCGTGTCCGACGCGTCGCTGATGTCGGCGATGTAGCCGAGGGTGACGTGGAAGCCGGGCCAGTCGGGTTCGGGGACGTGGGGCCCGACCAGCCGCGCGACGTCCGTCTGGTTGAGGACCGCCATGATGGCCGCGGACGTACTGGTGTCGCTCGCGGCGGTCAGGGCGGGCTGGTCGGGCACGGGCACGATCGTCCGCAGCAGCGTCCGGGCGGCCCGGCCGCAGGGAAGTCGGCCGGGACGCCCGTGACAGCTACTCGTCCCGGCCGAACGCGGCGTCTCGGGCGCGCCGGACTGTCTTGATCAACCGGTTGCAGCCCTCGCGGTTGAGCGTTGACCAGACTCCGGTGTAGCTCGGGCTGCCAGGCACGGGCTGGCTGGCCTCGACGATGTTGAGGATGGCTCGGCCCCACGACGCCGCCGCGTCTGACGTCTGCGGCTCGGCCGCACCGATCTGCCGGGCTACCTCAGTCCCGATGCGTTCCATGCACTTCGGGTCGCCGTACAGCACCGACACGAGCGAGAAGCCCGCTGCCTGCTCGACACCGACCTGCACTTCGCCGTCCTGTCGCCACCCGACGCGCACGTCGTACTGGCCGGCCTGGTCCTGGATCGTTTCCTTGGGCATCGCGCCCACCTCCGTCACGGAGAGACTTCCGGCGTCACGCCGGCTCGCGACAGATGCTCCGCAGCAGCGTCCGGTCAGACGGCGTGGCCTGCGCCGAGCAGCTCGAGCGCAGCGGCGAGATCGTCCAACGTGTGAGGTTGCATCGACACCAGCAACCCGCGGCAGTAGTCGTACAGCACCCGCGACCACGCGTCGGCGTCGACGGGCAGCTGCCACCGGTCCGCGATCTCCGCAGTCATGGGGAACGCGTCCTCGAGGACGTGGCCGTGGCGGGCGGCGGGGATCCGGAACCGCTCGTAGGCGCGGTGCTTCGGGATATTGAGGGTGGCGGAGCGTCGGCGGAGGTCGCCTGGTAGGCCGCGGATCGCGGCGCGCTCCAAGGCGCGGACGACGAGACCGTCGGACAGGGCCAGCAGCGCGCTCATGTGAAGGACGTCCAGCTAGCGTTGGTGATGGTCGCGGTCGTAGTCACACCGTTGGACGTGAAGCCGACATGCACGAACACTTGCTGCGGGGGTCGCCGCGGCCGAGGTGGCGGCGCCGCTACTTCTGGCTCCGGCTCGTCGACACGGCATAGACCGTGCCTGGTCTCTAGCTTGGCGATCATCTCTCGCGCGTTGTCCCGCTCGTGTTCGGGTGTGGCCGGATGCTCGACCAGCGCCCACAGTGACCGCAGTCGCCGGACCGCACGCTCCTGCTCGGGACTCATGAGGTGACCGCCCACAGCGCGAGCCCGACCGCGGCGAGAGCCAGGCCGAGCGCGAGGCAGACGGCGCCGATCAGCCACTCGGGGATTTCGCGGGTCCGGGCCAGGTCGGTCAGGACGTCGTCGCGGCGGGTGCTGTCCATCCAGGACCGGATGGACCCGCTATCAGCGTGGGCCCGGCCGCCCTTCGCGTCAGGCTCGGACCGCCACGACGGGCGGCCGTCGTCGTGGTTCGGCTGCGCGCACCCTGGGCACCGCTCCCACACGGTCCCGGCCGCCCGCACCTGCAGCGGCAAATCCGGGTCAAACGTCGGCGCCTCGGTCACGGCGTCACCGGGGGTGCTGGCGGCGCGGTGGGCCGGGGCGGCGGCTGATGCGTGTCGGTCGTGGACGGCGGCTCGATCGCCCGCTGGACGTCGCTCTGGTCAGGCGCGGCCGGCGCATCCGGGCTCGTCCCGGCCGGGACGACCGGAACCGTCAGCTTGAACCCGGGGAACAGCTGCTGCAGCATCGGCAGCAGCTCGGCCAGCGTGTCGGGGTTGCCCCGCGCGAGGACCGTCAGCACGAGCCGGCGGGCACGTTCGATGTTGCCGGCCGCGTCGCGGTCGGGGTCGAACCCGAGGACCTCGAGGAACTTCCGCTCCGACAGCGCACCCTCGCCGTAGGCCTTGACCGCGTTGTCGACCTCGATGTCGGCGAGCATCGCGGACACGTCGAACGCGATCGCGAACAGCTTCGGGTCCAGCCCGGCGAACCGCAGCGCAGGGCGGAGCCAGAACCGGGTGTACGCGTCGGCCGGCACCGACAGCAGCGACGACAGCGGCCCCTTCACGAACGACTCGTCGAGATTCCACGCGGACCAGTGGTTCGTGGTCCCGATCCCGAGGAGCCGTTCCGGGGGCATGTCCATGCCGATCGCGAGGCGGCGGACGGCGGCGTCGCGCAGCGTCTGGGCTTCGGTGATGACGTCGCGGACGAACTGGAACGGGTCCTTGATCTTGTCGAGCAGCTCGTCGGGGATCATCGCGATGATCGGCGCGAGCGCGGCCGGCGACTGCGGATCCGAGATGGCGGTGACCATGGCGGTGGCGATCTTCCGCAACCACGCGTCCGCGCCGCCGCCGGTGCCGGGAATCTCGGCGCCGGTCTCGTCACGGTCGGGCGGCAGCTGCGCGGACTGCGGCAGCAGCCACACCCCGGCGGTGGCGAGGCGGGACCGGATGGACGCCATGATCTGCGCCGACAGGCCGGCGATCTCACGTAGCGGGTCGAGCGCAGCGCGGGACGGGGAGTCGGCCTGCCACCGCCACCGTGGGTGCGGCTGCCACACCCGGAACAGCAGCTCGCCGGGTTGCAGGGTGCGGCGGGTCGTGTCCAACCGGGTCACCTGGATCGTCGACCCGGTCTTGCTCACCTCGGCGGCCGACAGGGTCTGCCACGGGTCGTCGTCGATGTCCGCGCCCTCGGAGGCGAGGACGTAGTACTCACCCGGGACGGTGAGGTGCTGCGCCGCCGCCCGCTGCGCCTGCGCTTGGCCGACGCGGCCACCGAACATAGCGGCGCCGATCGCGCCGGCGGTCGGGTTGTCCGTTGGATCCTGGCCGAGCTCCCCAGACTGCGGGTCGACGTCGACGACGATCATGACGGCGCGGGAGAACGCCTCCGCCATGTCGGTGACGGCCCGGTGCAGTTCGGGGCAGGAGTCGTAGTGGTCCCACGCCTCGTTCTGCCACGGCGACGCGCCCCACAGCGGCTGCGCGGGTGGGTTGGTCACGTCGACGTGGACGGCGGCGGCGGTGAGGTTCGACGGTGGCCGGGTCGCGGCGGCGGTGAGGCTGGTGTCCGTCGGGCTCGGCACGAGGGTCAGGTGTCGGCGTCGTTCGAGCGCGGGGACGCGGAGCGTGACGGTGCGGGTGGGCTCGGCCATCAGTCGTCCTCGAGGCCGGCGAGCAGCGCGGTACCGTGCGACGCGGTCAGGGCGAGCAGCGGGATCTGCACCCACCACGCCCCGGGCCACAGCCAGACGGCCACGGACACCGGGGCGGCGAGCCAGATGGAGGCGCACCAGCGGCAGTGGATCAGGTACACGATAGGGTCGCTGTCGTCCCGGTCGTCGTGGCCGTCGAGGCGGCGGGCGACGATCCACGCCCGGACCGGCTGCGTCACGACGTCCTTGGTCACCAGCCGAGTGAGGCGGGCGACCGCGAACACCGTCAGCACGACCAGCAGCCACGTGGGGATCGACACGCGCCGATCGTCCCGACCAGCGTCCGAAAGCTACCTAGGCAGCCGCATCGGGATGTTCGGGATCGAGCCGAGACCGGCGAGCACGGCGGGTGACGCCATCTGTGTCGGGCCGCGGTTCCCGCCGAGCAGCCGGGTCAATGCCTGGGTCGCGGCGTCGACCTGGTCGTCGTGGGTGACGTTCGGGAACGCGGCCGCTTCCTCGACGAACCCCTCGACCCACGACGCGAGCCGCTCAGTCGGGATCAGCACATGCCGCGACTCAACGAACGGGGTCACGGCGATCGCCCGAGCGGTCTTCGAGTCACGGCCCGGGTCGACCGGCACCAGCCCCGTCACGGTGGACTGCAGCTGGTTGATCACCGCCGGCCCGTTGGCCTTGTCCTCGACCAGCTTCCGCAGAGCCTGCGGCCACCGGCTGGTCATCTCACGGACCGCGTCGAGGGTGCGGGAGAACGACATCCGGTCCCGGACCTGGTCCAGCAGGACGGCGTCGAGCCCGAACCGGGCCCACACTTGCCCGACGACGTAGTCGGACGCTTTCGTGTCCTTGAACGCCATGTCCCACGACTGGATGACCTCGTCGGCGCCGGGGCAGTGCCAGGTGCCGTCGTCGCGGAGCACCGCGCGGGGCTGGTCGTAGCGGACCCAGTGGGCCCGCTTGAACATGTCACCTTCGACCGGCGCGGGTCGGCCTTGGTACAGCGACGCGAACGTCCGCTCCCCGACGGAGGCGCGGATCTGCTGCCACTGCTCGGGGGTGCGGCCGCGGGCGGACTCGAGCCACTCCCCTGGTTCACGACCGAGCAGGTCGACCTCGCCTTTCGCGGGGTCGTGGTTGGCCAGCGCGGGGATGTTGACCAGCTCCCAGCCTTCGACGTTGTTCGCGAGCAGCCGGCCGGCGAGGTCGTCCTCGTGCCAGCGGGTCAGGATCAGCACGACGAACGCGCCGGGTGACAGGCGGGTGCGGGCGACGTCGGTCCACCACTCCCACACCGCCTTGCGGTACGCCTCGGACTCGGCCTGCGCGCGGTCCTTGATCGGGTCGTCGATGATCAGCCCGTCGATCGGTCGGCCGGTGAGGGCGCCGCCGATGCCGACGGAGTAGACGCCGCCGCGGTGCCCGGCGAGGGTCCATTCGTTCGCGGCGGCGGTGTCGCGGGAGATCGCGAGCTCGAGGTCCCGGCCGTGGGTCTGGATGTCGCTGCGCACGGCGCGGCCGAGCCGGCGGGCGATGGTGAACTCGTACGACGCGAGACCGAGCCGCAGTTCCGGGTTCCGCTTCAGCAGGTAGGTCGGGAACCGGCGGGACCCGCGCTCGGACTTCCCCTCCTGCGGCGGCATGGTGATGATCAGGCGGGTGATCTCGCCGTCGGCGACGCGGACGAGTTGCCGGTCGATGACGTCGAGCGCGGGCGTCTGCACCGTGTTGGGGTCGAGGACGCGGGCGACCTGGCCGGGGCTGTTCCAGTTGCCGAGGGTGATGGTTTCCATCCGGTCGGCGAGCCGGTCGAAGAACGTCGTCATGCCGCGTTGCCGGGCAGTAGCCGGAGGCGGCGGACGATCTCGGTCGTGACCTCGGTGCGGACGTCGGGGTCGGGGATGAGCGCGAGCCCGTCACGGACGGCGGCGAGGACCCCGGTCAGCTGCGCTTCCTCGATGGCGGCGTGCCGCTCGAGGTAGTTCGACTTGACCAGCGCTTCGCAGAACCGGCCGGTGAGGGCGAGGAACTCCTGGTACTTCGTGGACCAGGCCATGACGGCGTCGACGTCGGTCGCCTTATTGAGCCGGTCGACGATGTTGCGGCGCACCTGGTCGGCTTCCCCGCCGAGGCGGGCGAGGGTGGCGATGGGGTCGAGGATCGGTTCCGGGTTGTCCGGCACCAGCTTGGCCAGCGACGCCGCGGCTCTGGCTTCGGCGGTGCGGCGGCGGGCGGCGGCTTTCGCGTTCGTGGATCCGCCGCCGTGGGAGCCGCACACCTCGAGCCCGGCGATGGGGTCCTTGATGCAGGGGCCGCCGGGGTCGCGGTCGTTGTTCTGCCCGACGTGACCGGTACAGGCCTGGTGTCCCTTCCTGGTGAGGTGCTGCCGGCCGCACCGGTCGCAGACCGGGACGTCGTCGGGCGGCCGTCGGTCGGTCATGGCTGGTTCGCGATCTCGAGCAGCACGTCGGCGTGGCACGGCCGGTCGAGTGGACACCAGCATGCGAGGTCGTGACCAGCGAGCTCGGCTAGACCGCGCTGCCACTCCTCGGCGTAGGCGCGGTCGGCTGGCATGTCGTCTGGGTTGATAGTGATGCGCGCTCGGACATCTTGGGCGAACAGCTCGACGGCCATCTCGGCGTTGAGGCGTGCGGTGCCCTCGAAGATGAGGCCATCGACGTCGATGCCGTGCACGCCGACCGGTTCTCCGATCTTGAACGGGTTGCCCCACTTCGACGGTCTGGCCACGACGATGGCCCCGTCGGGTTTGCGCCAGCCCTTGGTGCGGCGCAGCTGGATCCGCCGCGGCCCGCTCATCGTCCCCTCGCGCTGGCGAGGAGCACGGCGACTTCGGTCCTTGAGTAGCCGATGTGCTGGCTGATGCGGTCGAGGCCCCATCCGCGTTCGCGGGACAGGCGGAGGATCAGCCACGCCCGTTCCCGCTTGGACAGCTGGACGCGTTGGCCTTGCATGGCGCGGTCGACGGCAACGTTGTCGATGACCCCGTCGTCGGGTCGCAGCACGGTGCAGCAGCCGGGCATCTAGGCCTCCATCAGGTCGAGCAGCGACAGCTGCCCTGGTTCGATCATGGCGGGTGGTGTCGAGTAGAGCCGCCCGAACACGGCGGTGAACGCGGTCATGGTGTCGTCGTGGGTGTCTAGCTCGGCGTGCCAGGGCCGATATCGGCCGGCCCAGATGCCGGTGGCTGCGGGGCCGAGCGCGTCGGCCTGCGCGGCGCACGCGGCCTGGGCGGGGCAGGCGCGGCAGAACCACACCGCGATCGTGCGTTGCCGGGTGGTGGCGTCGTGGTCCCACCAGTGCGGGTCGGCGCCCGGGTCGCGGCACAGCGCGCCGGTGAACGGGTCAGCCGCCATGGTCGGCTTCCCAGGGTGGGACGGGTGTGCGGTCGAGGGCGTCGCCGAGGCGTTCGGCGATGCGCCGATAGTGCCGGCCTTGCGCGCCGGAGCCGTGGTCGGCGGCGGTGAGGAGCGCGTCGACGATGCGGGCGCCGTCGCGTGGGTCGATGAGGGTGACGGTCAACGGTTGGCCGACGGCGGCGGCGTGGGCGTAGACGGCGCGCGGGCGGGCGTTAGCCTCGTATTCGTCGCGGTCGACGTCACCGGCGCGGACAGCGGCGGGCAGGTGGCCGTTGTGCCACGCCTGGTCGTTGTGCGGGCACTGGTACGGCGCGAGCCGGCCCTCGCCGTGGTAGTTCCGGGCGGCCTGCCGCGCCAGTTTCCGCGACGGATACGACCGCTTCCCGCACCTCGAGCAGCGGCCGACCGACGAGCGGGCCTGCTCCTGCTGCGTCCGCTGACCCATCCTGTGACCCGTCACCAGAGCACCTCCTGCTCGTCAGGCACGGTGTCGGCGTACAGCTCGGCCGGGTCGCGTCCGATGCCGGAGCCCGTCGGGTGGGCGGATTGGCAGCGGCACGGGTGGACGCACTGGCACCAGTCGCCGGGCTGTCCGCAGTCGGCGCAGTGGCCGGTGCGGGCGTGCCAGGCGAGAGCGTCGGCGCGCTGGGTCTCGCGTTCGTCGCGGGCGGCTTCCCGCTGGTGGTCGCGGTGCGCCCGGGTGAGGGTGTTCGCGATCGCTTGCCACGGCCGGGACGCGGACCAGCCGCCACACGAGCAGGTGGCTTCGATGCCAGCGAGGGTGCCGTCGCTGGGTGACCACACCGTCTTCGTGAACATCTCGTGCGCCCTCACAACAGCACCTGCTCGATGGGTTCGACGACCACCCGCACCCCTGCCGTCGCCCTCGCGTAGTGCTTGACGGCGCGGAGGTCGACGACGCGGGAGTCGTCGGTGATCACGGTCCCGGTCAGAGCGTCCAGCACGGCACGCGACAGCTTGTCGACGTCCGGCCGCACAGCGGGCCACACGCGACGTTTCGGGATCGACGGCGGCCGCGGCAGGTAGAAGTCCAGCCGGACCGCGACGGGCCCGTCGAGCTTCACCGCGCTCTCGAGCCGCATCGTCGCCGCGGCGCCGGCGGTGACCGCGGCCCGCCACGCCTTCAACCGCGGATTGTCCGAGGTGAGGATCGCTCGGTCGCCACGCACGAACGCCTGCATGCTGCCCTGCGGGATCGCCTCACCGAGGACGTCGAACGCGATCGCCGTGGACGTCGCGGCCGTCATCGCTCGTCCTCGTCGTCCCACTGGTCACCCAGCTGACGGGCAACCCACGCCGACAACCAATTCCACCAACGGCGCAACGCGTTCATGTCTGGTCCTCGGGAGAACCCGAACCAGCAGCGGCGCGGGCGGTCGGACAGGGCCACGCCGCCTGAGTCCCCTCGGTGCAGGTCACGCAAGTGCCGTCGTCCGGGTAGTGCTCGGCCCGCACTTTGTTGAGTCGTGCCTCGGCAGCGTCAGCCCGAGCCACCGCAGCGTCCCGCTGCCCGGTGACGTCACCCAGCACCTCCGACAGTCCCTCGATGAACTCCGCGACAAGCGGGTGGGTGTTCCGGATCTGCTCCACCTCGACCGCCGAAAGCGGCGCCCGGCTGATGGGTGTGGTGGTCACGCTGGCCTCCGGGCTCATGCGGTCACGTCCGCGGTGTCGGGCTGGTCGGGGTGGGTTCGTGCGAGGGCGTCGCGGAACGCCTGGCGGGCGTTACTGCGTTCGCGGGCGGTGGCTGTTGGGTCGGCTTCGGCTGCGTCTCGTGCGGCTCGGATGTCGGCGAGGACGGCGGCGGTGTCGCGTTGTTCTTCGGCGGTTTCGGCGGCGCGTTGGGCTGGGGTGGGGTTGCCGTCGATGTCGAAGAGGGTGACGTCCGCGCCGGTGAGGAGTCGTTCGATGTGGGCGAGGTATTGAAGGGGGACGGCCCAGCCTTCGCCTGCGATGAGGACGGCCCAGCGTTTGCGTTTCATCATGTCGGTGATGGGGGGTTTGAATCCGAGGAGGACGGCGTTTCCGGTGATGCGGTCGACGCGGTATCCGACGCGCCAGGGGCCGAAATCGTCGTCGAGGATGGGCTGGTGGGCTGCTTGGGCGGGCGGGTTTTCGCGCGCGTCAGCAGAACCGTTCGTTCGAGCGTTAGGTGAGTCAGATGGGTGTTGTTCGGTAGGTAGGTAGGTGGGATAGGTAGGTGGCGTCGCGTACTGCGCCCGTTCGTGCGCGCGCACATCGGTTGCACGTGACGCCGCACGTTCGCTGTCGGTGCGCTGCTGGTTCGTCACTTCGTGCCCTCTCCGTTACGCAGCTTCCGCATCCGTTCACGGGTGGCGGCTCGCCGCTTGTCCTTGTCGATCTTCAGGTCGTTCCAGTCGCCGTAGTCGTGGAACAGGTAGTAGCCGCGCGGGACTGGTGGGCACGGCTTTTTCTCGTCGTCCGGGTCACGGGGGCAGGGGTGGTTCTCGTCGTGCCACAGCTCGGAGGTGAGGAGCCAGTCGGCTTCCTTGCGGGTGCCGCCGAGCTCTTCGACCTGGCCGGCGGGGATGAGCCCGTCCTGGGAGTGTTTGTCGGACCAGGAGCCGGCGAACGTCCAGAGCGCGATCGCGCCCTTGCGTGCGGCGCCGCGGGGGATGCTTTTGACCTTGAGCGAGTCATAGAAGCCGTCGTCGACACGGAACATCAGGCTGGGGTCTCCTCTGGTTCTGGGTCGGTGTCCTGCTCGAGCTGTCCTGCTGCGCGGCGGAGCCGGTAGAGGAGGAGTGCGGGTGCGTTGGCGGGGTTGCGCCAGCCGATGCCCTTGGCGACGGTCTGGGCGAGCTGCCGGGGTGTGTGGGTCTCGCATGCGGTGCGGATGAGGGCGATGGATTCGTAGTCGAGCCGCAGGTGCGTGCGAGCCGCCGGGGTGAGGGCGTTGCTGAACTGCCTCACCGGGTCGTCCTCAGGCCGCGTCATGCCGAGCTCTCGAGGTCAACCGGGAACAGCATTGGGGCAGAGGCGTCGTCAGCGGCGCGGGTCAGGTTGGCGCAGGCGACGCGCCAGTACTCGGGTTTGAGTTCGAGGCCGACGAACTGGCGCCCGCGCCGGATGGCGCCGACGCCTTCGGATCCGATGCCGGCAAATGGGCTGAGGACGGTCTCGCCGCGGTTGGACCAGAGGCGGATGGCGCGGTCGATGAGGTCGAGCTGTAGCGGGCAGATGTGCCGCTCGTCGCGGTCCGCCTTGGCCACGGCGGTGTTGAGGGTGTTGGTCTCGCGGATGTCGAGCCACACCGGCGAGGCCCATTTGATCCACTCCTCGTTGGTGCATTCGGCCTTGATCGGTACCGCGTTGTCGCCTGGCTTACGGAACATGATCAGGTAGTCGGCGAGCGCTGGGCGGGTCATGGATGAGTCGCGGCGCAGGGTGACGAACAGCAGCGATTGGCTCTTGGTGCGAATGGCCTGGGCCTGCGGATCTTTCGAGATGGTGACCTCGCCGTGGTAGATCCACCCGTTGTCGAGGAACTCGGCGATGACCTGGCCACGGAAGTCAGAGAGGCCGATTACCCCGTGGATGACCTTCTGCTGGGTGATTTGCTGGACGTGGATGGCGGCGAGCCGGCCTGGCTTGGTGACGCGCAGCTGCTCGCGGATGATGAACCCGTAGTGGCGGAAGAACTCATCGCGGTCGCGGCTGTTAGACAGGTCCCGCGGGCTGGGTGAGTAGTTGTAGAGCTGCGCGAACGGCGGCGAGCAGATTGAGAAATCGATCGAGTCATCCGGCAGTTCGGCGAGTCGTTCGCAAGAGTCGCCGAGCATCATGCGCCAGTCGGAGCCGGTCGCGTCGTCGGTGACGTACAGGTCGGTGTCGTTCATGGGTGCTCCTGGGCGGTGCGCTGGGCGGCGATGAGCTTGTCGAGCGCGGTGCGTGCGGTCGCTTCCTTGCGGGCGACGTTGGACGCGATCTGGTGCTCGAGCTCGGACAGGACTATGTGCACGTCGACGGGTCGGGTCTGGCCGTAGCGCCAGCATCGGCGGATGCACTGGTAATAGGCCTCGTAGCTGTCGCCGAGGCCGACGAATGCCATGCGGGCGCAGTGCTGCCAGTTCATGCCCCAGCCGGCGACGGACGGCTTAGTGATGAGGGTGGGGATGCGGCCGTCGGTGAAGTCGAGCAGCGCGGCGGCTTTGCGGTCTGCCGGCATTGCGCCGTGGACGTTGACGGCGCCGGGGATGGCGGCGGTCAAGGCGTCAGCTTCGTCGTTGAGGCCGCACCACAGCAGCCACGGCTCGTCCGGCTCGCCGGCGACGAGGTTGACGGTGGTGCGGACGCGCGCGGCGAGGGTCTCGCGGCGCACCTTGGCCCGGCCGGAGACGCCGCCGAGCTCGGCCGCGAACAGCTCCCCGTCGCCGGCGACGTTCACGGGTAGCAGGTGAGGACGCAGGTCCAGAGCGGGCAGCGCGTATCCGCTGTCCGGGTAGCCCAGATCGGACGGGGTGCGACATGCGAGCGCCCACGATGCGACCCACTGCCACATGGCCGTCTCGGCGTGGCCGCGCACGCGCCAGCCGCGGGTCAGGTCTGTGATGAAGTAGGTCGAGAGCATGTTGCGGCGGGTGGCGATGCCGAGGAACTCGGCGTGGTTCGCGAGCTCGGTCAGGTCGTTGGGTGCGGGCGTGGCGGTGCAGCACAGCCGGTACGGAGTGGCGCGGAACGCGTCGATGAGCTGGTCCCGCGTCTTGGTGGTGACGTCCTTGAGCACGCTGGACTCGTCCAGCACGACGGCGTGAAACGTGCTGGAGTCGAATAGATGGAGGCGGTCGTAGTTGGTGATCGTCAGCCGGCCCGCCTGGCTCTGGTCGGCGGCATAGGTGAGCTCGAGGCCCATGGCGTGGGCTTCGCGGATGGTTTGCTGTGCCACCGCGAGCGGAGCGAGGATGAGCGCGCGGCCGTCGGTCGGCGTCATGCGGTCGGCCCACGCGAGCTGCATGCGGGTCTTGCCGAGCCCGGTGTCAGCGAAGATCGCGGCACGACCGCGGCGCACGGCCCACGCCACGATGTGTCGCTGGAAGTCGAACAGGCTGCCGGGCAGGTCAGCCGGCGAGCACGAGAAGCCGTACTCCGGGACCGTCGATCGCTTCTCGGCGAGGAAGTCGGCGTAGCTCACACCCACGTTCGCCCCGTCTCGAGCACGAGCGCCACGTGGTCGGGTACGCGCCAGGCGCCGAGGGCGCCGCGGCAGTCGATGGGTGGGCAGGGGCGTGGGTTTTCGAGGACGAGGTGGACGATGCTGAGTTGCCGTATGCCGGCGGCGTCGACGTAGGAAGCCTCGCCCCAGGGTTCGCAGCACTGGTCGGCTTCCCAGTGGACGTCGGTCACGTCGACGGTGCCGATGATGGCGCCGCGGACGTCCCACCCGGTGGGGAGTGGGCGGTCGGTGATGTCGGGGACGGTGAGGGCGCCGCGGTCGGACCAGCGTTGCCCGGCGTGGATCGCGACGCGGGAACGTTCGAGGCAGCGCCACGTCGACAGTCGGGTGCGGTTCTCCACGTTTTTCCGGGGACTGGCGTGAAAGATCGCGGCAGCCCATGGTTGTTGAACCGTCACGGCGCGCATCAGACGGTCACCGTCTGCGGGTACTGGTCCCAGGTGCGGCCGTCGAGCTCGCGGCCGTTGGCCTTGGGTGTGCGGCCGCCCCATTGCTTGAACAGGAAGGCCACGCCGGCGGCCTCGCACTGGTCGCGGAGCGCGCGAGCCCAGGCGGGATCCATGGGCCGGGCTCCGTGGCCGGACTCGCCGCCGGCGATGACCCAGTCGACGTAGGCCGGCCGCGGCATGCCCTGCTCGCTGGCCATCTTGCGCACCGCTGCGCGTAGAACCTGGGCTAGCGCGGCATGGTCCTCGGTGGTGGTGCCGGTGTAGCTGCAGAGGTTGGCGGCCGGCACGAGCCAGGACGGGTCGAGACGCACCGGGCCGAGCAGCGGTTCGCAGGATAGGAATCGGACGGCGGCTGGGGTGTCGAGCAGGGCGGGGATGCGGATGTCGGCCCACTGCTGCGTCTCGACCGAGACACCCAGCCAAACGTTCGGCAGCGGCCAGTCGGCGACGTGCGAGCTGTCCAGACCCCGACGGACGGTGAGCTTCTCGTCTTGGTCGCGGACGAGCGCGAACTGCGCGCCGGCGGTGTACTGCACCATGTAGGTGAACGCGGGGTCGGACAGCAGCGACCGCATGCGCCCGTGCCGCTTCGTGAGCAGCTGGAAGGTGTGCCGTGGTGACAGGGCCATGACGGCGAACACGCGGGCGATGAACTCGTCGGGGACGTCGTCGTGGAACAGGTCGCTCATCGAGTTGACAAACACCCGCCGCGGCCGCTTCCAGCGCAGCGGGATCTCAAGCCGCTCGGGCCGGAGAGTGAGGTCGAAGCCGTTCTCGAAGTGGTGGCCGAGCGTGCCACGCCACCGTTCGGCGAACGTCTCGGCGTAGCAGTGGTCGCAGCCGGCCGAGACCTTGGTGCACCCGGTGACCGGGTTCCATGTCTCGTCGGTCCACTCGATCGTCGTGCTCATGAGGCGGTCCTGTTCGGGTGCTGGTAGCGGCGGTGTGACCCGCGGGCGTAGGCGGTCTCGGCGACATGGCTGCAGCCCGGTTCGGTGCAGGGGAAGTCGCCGCGCTCGACGGTGGTGTGGCGCGGCCCGTGCTGGACACGGGGAGGCCGCGGTAGCGACAGGCCGCGGCTGCGCAGCATCTTGTGTCGTTCACGCTCGCTTGCTCCGCCCCCGACGCCATGCCGTTCGCCGTGGGTGAGGGCGTACTCGAGGCACTCCACCTGAACGTCGCAGCTGCGGCACACCGACTTTGCTGGTCGGGTGCCCTCGCCCTTCTCGGGAAACCAGAGGTCGGGGTCGACCGAGGCGCAGGCGGCGCCGTGGAACCAGTCGGGCTGGTCGACGCCGAGGAGGTTCGCGACGGTGACGGTCATGCCGCGTCCTGGCGGGCTCGGGCGCGGTACCGGTTCACGAGCCTCGTGTAAGTGTGAAGCCGTTCGGCTGTCTCGTGTACCCCGACGCCCATGTCCTGCAGCGTGACGATCGCGTGCGACAGCTCGGCCCTGGTGAGGGTGACGCGGCGGCCGGCGATGGCCTCGGCGATCGCGACGTAGTCGAGGACTTCCGGGTTCTCGGTGGTCTCCGGGCTCGACGGGTCCGACAAGAACATCTCGGTGGTGTCGTCGGTGTCGACGTCGCCGGGTTCCCATTCCAGCGGCAGGAGGTAGCCGAGCCGGCGTGCCTTGCTGCGCTGCCGGTTGGCCTGCGGCCCGGTGGCGAGCTTGTCCCACCGGTCCCGGAACGCGGAAGCGACGGCGTCCGCGGTGAAGACGTGCACGGTGGTGTGGACGACGTCGGTGCGGAGGTTGCAGACGTGCGACGGGGACAGGCCAGTCGCGGCGGCGACCTCGCTGGCGGTGTAGCCGAGCGCCATCAGCGACTGCAGCCGCAGGCGGGTGTCGCGTCGTGGGACGTACAGGTGCTCGGTCTCGCGCCAGTCGCCGCCGTCGGCATAGCTGGCCAGCGCGTAATGCTTCGCCATACAGCAGCGGATGCAGCGGCACCCGTCGCGCTGGTACGCGCCGACGCTGCCGTGCTGGTGGCGGGCGCGCGGGCAGGTGCAGTCGCGGCGGCCGCGTGGTGGGGCGGCTGTCACTGTGGTCGCTTCCCGGAGAAGTCGACGTCCTTGACGTTCCCACCGTTCGCGGTGCGGGCGGCGCCGGCCGCACCCTGGTCCGCACGCTCCCTGTCTTCTGCTTCCTGCTCGAGCGCGAGCCGCTGCTGGCCCTCGACCTCGTCCTTCTTGCGCTGCAGCTCCTCGGCCGCCTCGGCAAGCAGCTTCCCGGCGAGCTCCCCGTCGACCGCGGTGATCTGCGACGCCTTGACGGTGTGGACGCGGGTGAGGATGCCGTCCTTGTCGACGTGGTTGATCTGGGAGACGTCGCCAGCGAGGACGTAGAACACCTCGTCGCCGAGGTGCAGCGCCTTGGGTTCGACCTTGAGTGCTTCGGAGAGGCCGTCGCCGGCGTTCGTGATGCGGACGGTGGCGCCGTGGACGTCCTGCTGCTCGAACTGGGGCAGCACGGGCTTGTTCTTCTTGCTGGTCGTGGCGGTCATGGCTAGATCCCTTCGGGTGTGGCGGCGGCCGTCTCGGGTGAGGCGGGTCGTATGGCTGATCGCATGAGCGCCTCGAAGTCGTGGCGGCACTCGGGACAGGTGAGCGGGCCAACGAGCCGCTGCTCGTGGGCGCCTTCGTAGTGCTCGCGGAGGCGCAGGGCGGACTCGTAGGCGTTCGCAGCGGCGTCGAATGCTGCCGCGAGAGGGTCGGGGCCCCAGCCTTGAATCTCGGGCTCGGACTCGTGCAGGCCCACCTCGACGCACCACGGACCGTCGGCCTCGTCGTGGTCTGGGATGTACGCGGCGGTCGCGCTGATCTGCAGACGCAGCCTGTCGTCCTGATCTGGCGCGGCGTCGGGTTTGGTGTTGGTCATCGCTCCCCCGTCCGTGGTCGGTTGATCTGGCAGCCGCACGAGCGGCGGCACACGGTGTCGGGGTGCGCAGGATGCCCGCAGCGGCAGTCGGTCATCGCAACGGCTCCGTGCTTGAGCACAGGTGGGGTATGGGCCGCCCGCAGGGGATGCAGGTGCCAGGCCGGTTCGCGGCGTTGACCGCGAATGCAACGTGCGGCGCGCACAGCAGCGCGAAGTCGCCGACGTGGCAGCTTGGGCACCAGGTACGCACGATGACCTCGGCAGGGTTTGTGCATCGCGGTCGGCTTGGCCGTACACGGACGAGCGCGCGGCCGTCCGCCGTCGCATCGCAGGGTGGCTGCAGCTCGTCGCGGGTGCGCTGGTCGAGGTCGACGTCAGGAAGAACGGAGGTGCCGCCGGTCCCCGCGTGCGCTACGGGGCCGGCGACCTTTCCTCTATGACGGACCGTCACGGGGCCGGTCAGATCGGCTCCGGCCGCCGGGCGGGGCTTGTGGCGCACACCCGCACTACCTCCCGTGAGCGACGGTCCTAGTGGTGGCTTCATGCGTCAGCGCCGATGCAGTCCGGGGTGGGGACGTACGGGCGCATCGGCCACGACGGGTCGACGTGCTCGTCCTTGCCCTGCCGCCGCAGGTAGTCCTGAAACCCGACGGCCCAGTCGGCGCGCCACGCCTTCTGCAACGCGTTCACCCGCGACAGGTCGGCCAGCTCGGCCGGGTAGACCTGCGCGAGCCGCCACGCCAGCCGCGCCGCGGCGATCGCGTCACCCGAGCTGGTGTGCGCGTCCTCGAGCCGCACGCCGTAGTGCTGGCACGTCGCGGTGAGGGTGCGGCTGCCGCGCCGGTACCGGTCGAGCGCCTTGTCGATGCAGAACGGGTCGATGACCGGGCCGACGACGTCAGAAACGGCGACGCCGCAGTGTCGGCGCAGCTCCCGGTCGAGGACGGTGAGGTCGTAGGCGGCGTTGTAGATGATGACGGGCTTGCCGCCGGTCCACGCCTGGTCGAGCTCGGTGAGGATCTGCGCCGCTGCGGTGGCGGGTTCGTCGCCGCACGCCTTGGCGTGCAGGGTGGTGACGCCGTGGACCGCGGTCGCCTCCTCGGGGATGTCGACGCCGGGGTTGACGAGCCACTCGCGGGTGCGCACGTCGTCGCCGTCGATGTGGACGATCGAGGCGGTGACGATGCGGGCGGTCTCAACGTCGACGCCGGTGGTCTCGAGGTCGAACGCCGTCATCGGGCCGGTGTGCCAGCTCACGAGGCACCCGCCATCTCGTGCAGCGCGTCGTCGTGCTCCTGGGTGCCGTCAGCACCGCAGATCGGGCACGGGTCGGAGTCGCCGGGCGGGATGCTCGCCGGTGCGCGCCCGTTGGCCTGCGCCCGCTCGCCGGTCCTCGGCTTGCCGCCGGAGATCTCGTCGGCGGTCACCTTGTCGTCGGGGAACTCGTCCTCGCGCTGTGTCTCCCCGTTGCGGATCGACTTCCCGACGACGGTGAGGGTCGCGACGTCGTGCGCGTTCCAGTTCCCTTGATCGCGGCCGATCTTGCGTTCGAGCTGGTCGACGGCGATCCCGAGACCCTCGAACGCGCGGACGGTGTCGGCGATGCGCTGAGGGAGCGACTTCTCGCCGCCGTTCTCGAGGGTGGCGCGGCAGCGGTCCTGCGCCTCTTCGGTGAACCACTTCGGGAGGATCGCGAAGATCTGCTCACGCAGCCGGCGGGCGCCGTTGTTGGCGTTGTTCTCGTAGATGTCGCGCATGTCGGTCAGGGCCTTGACGCCCTGCCGGGTGTCGCGGCCGTGCTTGACAATGAACGTGGTGGTGGCGCGGGTGTTGGTCTGCACGTCCCACGCGAACGCGATCATCTCCGACTCGCCCTTGGCGTCGTCGCGGCGCAGCTCGGCGATGCCGTACTGCATGTTGCCCCAGCAGCGGGCGAGCTCGCGGGCGAGGTGGACGGACGGGCCGGTGATCTGTCCGCTGCCGCGGGAGTAGCGGAAGAACGCCCGCTCGGCGAGACCCTTCTGCGCGCACGAGTCACGCATCTGCGCGACAGCGGTGGCGGTCGAGCGGGGGCACTGCTGGGCGACGACGATCGCGCCCTGGACCTCGGCGACCGCGCGGGCCTGCTCGACGGCGGTGGCCTGTCCGATCGCGTCGGCCTGGCGGGCGGCCGGGGTGGTGGGTTCGTACTCGGTGATGTCGGTCATGACTGCAAGTCCTGTTCGTAGCGCCTCTCGTACCAGGCAGGCAGGGAGGCGATTTCGACGTCGGCTGAGTAGCCGGGCCAGATGCCGGTGCGGTCGCACTCGGCGTAGATGTCGATCGCGCGTCGGTTCAGCAGCGCGCCGATGGCGGTGGCGGTGTGGTCGAGCTGGATGACGTTCACCAGGTAGGGCGGTGTCTTCTCGACGGCGACGAACACGAACACTGGTCGCTCGCCGAGCTCGAGGGCGGTGACGCCGTCGAGGTAGTACGGGCCCTGCTGGTGGTAGCCGTAGCTCATGGCCGACCGGGCGAACTCGTCACGCTGCGCGGACTTGCACGTCTTGAGGTCGGGGATGATGAGCCGCCGGCCGGTCTGCTCTGGCAGCCAGTCGAGGCGCGCGCGGCGGTGCACGCCGGTTCGCTCGTCGGTCCAGAACAGCGACGCCTCGGCCTGCCCGGTGCCGGGCTCGAACAGACGCCCGGCGATGGGGTGCGCGCGGACTGAGGCGACCATCGCCAGCACGACGTCGTGCTCGTGGGCGAGGATCGGGACAGCGCCGCGGGCGCGGATCTCATCGCGCTGCACCTTGGCCGACTTCGTCATCCAGTTGTCGGCGTCGACGCGGACGATCTCCGGGCCGCCGCCGAGGATGGCGTCGTGGACGGCATGGCCGGTGTCGAACGCGCGCGTCGACTCGGGCGGGTGCTGCCGCTCGTACTGAAACAGCGCGGGGCAGGACGGCTCGAGCAGCTTCCGCGCGCCGGTCGACGACAGCGACCCCCCGGGAACCGGGTCGGCGTGGTAGTCGAGGTTGCTGATCTCGTACACGCCGGGCTCGGTGATCACGACCGGGGCGGCGGCCGGCTCGGCGGTCATCGGGTCCACCGCCGGAGCAGGGTGAAGCCTTCGCGGGTGGCGGCGCGGCGGGCCAGCCGCTTGGCCAGGACGTCCGGTCCGCGCTTGGCGGCGTTCAGATCCCCGGCCGTGCGGCTGATCAGGTAGGCGTCGCGCTGGAGGCGGCGCAGGAAGCTGCTCATCGGTGGGCCTCCCGGGTGGGGGTCCAGCCGTTGTCGCCGTTGTCGCGGAACGACGGGCGGGCGGCATCGGTGAGCGCGGCCTGCACCTCGGCGCGGCGGCGGATCTCCGCAGACCGCTGCATCCACGACGCGAGACCGGCGGTCGACAGGACAGCCACGACGAGACGGCGGGCGCGCTTCATGACGGCTGCCCGTAGGTGTCGGGCTCGAACACCCGGGCGGCGTTCGCGTGAGTCGCGCCGACCGCAGTGGCGGTGGCCAGCGCGAGCGTCGCGTGGACCTGAGCAGCTGCGATCGCGTTGGCCACGATCCGGTGCTCGTCGTCGATCAGCACCTCGTCGGCGCTCGTGACGCTGGCCAACAGCCGCTCGGCCATCTCGAAATGATCAGGACCGTTCATCGGGGCACCTCCGTGTGGTCGACGACGGCGTCGGCGCGCGGCGGGGTCAGGCCCCATACGTGGACGACGTCGTCGGTCTGCCGCCAGCCGGAGCACCAGCAGGCTTCGCAGTTGTCGGTGCCGTCGTCTTGGACCGGGTGCCGGCCGACGGCGTGGCCGCAGTCGCACGAGAACGGCGCCTCGTCGATGAGGCGGCCAGCTGCGCGCAACTGGTCGCGGCCCCACAGCAGCAACGCACCGGCACCGCCGACCGCCAGGACCAGCGTCAGCGTGACGATGACGGCGGTCATGACGCGACCTGGCCGTCTTCGATGACGACGCCGACCTGCCCGGACTCATCAACTCGTTCGATCCAGACCTGGTAGTCCTGCTCGGCGGCCATCTGCTCGATGAGCTGCATGTTGTCGCTGTCGAGCAGGGACCCGTCGGTAATGCGGACTACGCGAATCTGAGGGTTCATCGCCATGGCCATGGCCAACGAGACGCGCAACTGCTCAGCGGCGCTGCACTGCTTGAACGGCACGTCGCGATAGGTGACGCCGGTGTCGTCGAACGCAAGCCCTTCGATGGGCATGGCGGCCGCGGCGATCGCAGCGGTCTTTCGCCTGTCGAGGTCGGCGATCTGCCCGGACAGTGCGTCGTAGGCCGCCCTGGTCTCGGCCAGGTGAGCCGCGACGTCGGCGCGCTCGCGGGCGGCCCGCACGGCACGGTTCACTTCGTCGGCCTCGGAGAGCTGCTTCTCGATCGCCTCGACATCGGGCAGGTTGTGGTCCTGCTCGACGGCCCGAGTCGCGTGTTCAAGCTCGCCGATGTGATCGGTCAGCGTGGCGCGCGCGGCCGCGAGCTGCTGCTCGAGGTGCGCTACGTCCTGCTGGTCTCGGTCGACGGCGGCTGCGAACGACTGCTGGCGGCGGACGAGTTGCTGGTGCTCGTCCGCGGCGGCGCGGCCCGCGCGGTGCCGAGCGAGTAGGTCGGCAACGTTGACCTCGTCCTTCGGGACGTCGTCCGCGGGCTGAGCCATGCTGGCGAGCTGGCCTTCGAGCTGCTTGCCGGCGCGGCCGATGGTGGTGCGCTCGTCGTAGAGGTCCTGCCGCTGGCCGGCCAGCTTGACCGGATCGAAGGGCAGGTCGACCAGCTCAAGCAACGATGCCAGCTGGGTGCGGTCGTCCTGCTGCGCAAACGCGAGCGGGTCGAAGGACAGCCGGCCGACAAGGTTGTCCAGCATCGACTGTGGCGACCGGTAGGAAGCGCCCTCGGCGTTGTCGACGCGCAGCGTGGACTTGCCGCTCGCGTTCCAAGTGCGGGTGACGCGCAGCTCTCCGAGGTCGAGCCGTACCTCGGCGTGGTCCTGGCCATCACGGATGGGCTTGGTCGTGCCCCTCGCGGCCGGACCGCCACCAAGCGCGAACCAGATTGAGTCGAGAACAGACGTCTTGCCCTGCCCGTTCTTGCCCGCGATCACGACCGTGTTGCCGTCCGGGGTGATCTCGACCGCGACGAGCCTCTTGATGTTCTCGGCCTGCAGCCTGACGATCTTCATGCCGCCACCGCCTGGGTGTGCAGCGACGCGACGAGCTGGGCGCTGACGAGCGCCTCGGCCCGCAGCTGGTCCCGCAGCTCCTCGCACACGCTGATCGACGACAGCGCCGCCACCCGATGCCCGTAATAGTCGGCCAGCACCTCCGACGGGTTCTCGGAGTCCAAGCGCTCGATCCAGTTCAGCTGCGTCGCGAGGTCGATTACCGTGTCGGCCTGCTGGCCGAACACCTGGCAGGCGGCGTCGTGCACCGCGTCGTTGTCGAGGTCCTCACGCAGGTACGCGAGCGACAGCACCGCCTTCACCGCGGCCGGCTCGTCGCCGTCCAGCCACCAGTGCAGCGGGTTCGTGGTCTTCTCGGTCATACTCATGTCGATCGACTCCAATCAGTCGGTCACGGGACGGTCCGGCGTGACAGCGCCGGGCCGTCGCTACTTGTGGGTGGTGGTGCGCCGTCCGCCAGCAACCCCCCGCGGGAGCTGGCGAACGGCAGTCAGGTGGCGGTCCGGCTCGCGCTGCTGCTGCAGCCACGCCTCGACCTCCGACCAGCGGAACAGCACGCGGCCGCCAAGGCGGTAGCCCTTCGGCCCCCGGCCGTGCTTGCGCCAGTCGTAGAACGTCTGCAATGGAGTGCCGAGACGCTCAGCGGTGTCACGCGCCGACATCAACGGCTCCTCCGAAACCGGCCGCTGACTCATGCCGGCACCTCGGTGGGCTCGTTCAGGAAGTAGCCCTCCGGGACGATGGCAGCCTGCGGTGCGTTGTAGATCGCCGCGAACCGCGCGCACAGCACGGGTGTCAGCGGCTTGCGACCGGCCTCGATGTTCACGAGGTACGACCGCGAGATGGGCACGCGGTTTGCCGCCTCATCGGGCTTGAGTCCCGACTTCTCCCGAAGCACCTTCAGAGTTGCTCCGACACGTACCTGTTCCTGCGCCGCACTCTGCGGGACCGGGTTCCTTGGCATGACCAGAACTCTAGGGAACTTTGGGGAACAACGCAAGGTGTTCCCGAGAAACTCTCGCAAGGTCAACGATTACGGGGGATTTTGTTCCCGCCTGTTGTAACTACAGACCGGTGTTTCCGGACAAAACTGCCTCGCTGTTCAGGAACGGAAATTTGCTGTTCCCTTTGGTTCCCGGAAACACTTCAACCCATGAGAGCGAGATCGCCACCATGACCGAGTCCTCGGGTCGCGACCGTGCCCGACAGGCGGTCGCGGCCCAGATGAGCGCATTCGACTGGAACACCAGCGACCTCGCACGCAACGCAGCGGTGGACGTCGGCACGGTTGGCGACTTTCTGAACGGCAGCCGCTGGCCCCAATCCGCCACACGCAGCAAGCTCGCCCGAGCTCTCAGCTGGACGTCCGAAAGCATCGACCTCATCGTGCGCGGAGACGACCCGCGACAGGACGACACGGAAACTGTCGGTGACGCGCCGCAAGATGACGCCGTGCTCGCGTCGCTGCCAGCCGAGGCCCTCGAGGGGCTTGGGGCGGCAGAACGAGCCGAGGTGATAGCCGCAGCGAAACTGAGTGCCCTCCAGACGGCACGCGCGATACGGAGGCGACTGGACGATGAGCGATGACCGGTACAACCCCTGGCTCGACGCGGCACGCCGCTACCCGCTCGTCCACATCGAGTGGCACCCGATCGCGCCTCTGCACGCCGCCTGGTGCCCGTCGACCGACGTGATCCTCGTCGACGAGTCGATCAGCAAGGCGGAACGGCGGTGCGCCCTCGCGCACGAGCTGGCCCACATGGACGCCGGCGACACCGGCACCAGCGTCTGCTGGTTCGAGTCACGCATGGAATCCGCGGCGGACAAGCTAGCCGCACGACGGCTCGTTGACGCCCACCAGCTCGCCGAGGTGGTGCGGTGGGCGCAAGACGGCCGCGAGGTCGCAGCCGAGCTCGATGTCACCCCCACGTTCCTGAAGCTGCGGTGGCGCTGGATGGCGCCGTGGGAACGCGCGCTGACATGGCGCGCCGTGAGTATGAAAGAGGCGGCGGCGTGAGACTTAGACGCGGCGCTGTCGGCATGCTGGTCGCGCTGCTAGCAATTGTTCCGGCCGCTGGCTGCAGCTCGGAGTCGACCAAATCCAAGATGCTGCACCAGATGCACAAGATCACGCCGAACACGCCCGACGATGACATCGTGTCCGACGCCGACGTCGCATGCGGCAACTCAGCGAGCGCGGCTCGTAAGAAGCTGTTTGACGACTCGGCGGCAGCAGTCAACGGCGTCAACGGACTGTCGTCCGGGCCCCCGCCCTCGGCCGCGCTGATGTGGTACGTCAACCGCTTGCTGACCGTCGTGCACTCCACGCACTACTGCTAAGAGCGCCGTATGTGTACAACCGAACGAGGAACAGTGACATGAAATGTGCGCGCGAGGGCTGTCCGGTTCCCGTAACGGTCGAGGGTCAGTTGTGCTCGGTGCACCGAGCACAGCAGAGTGCATCCGCTCCGACTGCTGGCGGCGACAGCGCTGCAGCGGCGAAACCTCGGCACGCCTATCGCAACCCTCTTGTGGCCGTCGCGCTGGTCGCCATCGTGATCATCTTGTATCTCGTAGGGAAGTCTTCAGACAAGTCGACCTCGGGTGACGGCGGATATGCGGGGTGGCGAACCTCGATTACGAACACGACGTGTGTGCAGTGGGACGACGACATGACCGGCGCGCAACGGTTCGCCATGTCGCAGGAAATGATTCGACGCCTGGATGCGAAGGACAAGTCCGACGACTACGCCCGCTCGTTCGTCGGCGACGTAACGAATGCATGCCAGCCGCGGGTTGACACGGTAGGCGACATCGCAGCAGGAATCGCCACAATCGCGACTGGCGACTTCAACTAGCCATGCCGCATATTCAGCGTCGGCGGGGGAAGCGTGGCGTCTCTTACCGGGTCCGATATGTCGACCCGGCGGGTGTTGAGCGGTCGCGGAGTTTCGCGCGGAAGGCGGAGGCGGAGGACTTCTCGACGTCGGTGCGGCACCAGGTGCGCTCGAGCACGTACGTGGATCCGGCGGCGGGGCAGCAGACCGTTGAGGCGTACCTCGAGGCGTGGCGGGAGCAGCAGGCGCATCACCGGCCAGGGACGGCCGCGTCGACCCGCACCCGGTTCCGGACCATGGTCTACCCCTACCTGGGGGCGACACCGCTCGCGTCCGTGATGCCGTCGACGGTGCGGACGTGGCAGGCGGACCTGCTGCGCGCCGGCTACTCCCCCAGCACGGTGAAGGGTGTCCGCGGCCAGGTCGCCGGGGCGTTCCTCGACGCCATCCGGGACCGGATCCTCACCGGGTCGCCGTTCGACGGGGTGAAGGCGCCAGAGGTGGTCAGCGAGGAGATCGTGCCCCTCACCGTCGGGCAGGTCCGCGCCGGCGAACGCGCGACACCCGACCGGTACCGGGCGCTGATCACGCTCGTCGCCGGGACCGGCGTCCGTGCGTCCGAGGCGTGGGGGCTCACCCGCGACCGGGTCGACCTCGAGGCGGCGACCGTGCGGGTGAACCGGCAGCTGACCGGACGTCGCGGGCCCGAGCCGGTGTTCGGGCCGCCGAAGTCCCGCGCCGGGGTCCGCACTGTGCCGCTGCCCCGGCACGTCGTCGACGCGCTCGGCAAGCACCTCGCCGACTACCCGGCCGAGCCGGGCGAACTCGTCTTTCGGACCGCGCGCGGCACCCCGCTGACCCGGACCGTGTGGGGGAAGGCGTGGCGGCCGGCGGCCGGCGGCGGCCCCGCCGAAGCGATGGGCCTCACCCGGGGTGAGGGGCTGCACCAGCTTCGCCACTTCTACGCGTCGCTGCTGATCGCGGCTGGCCGGTCCCCCCGGGAGGTGCAGGAGCGGCTGGGGCACGCGACGCTCGAGGAGACGCTCCGCACCTACGTCCACCTGTGGCATGCGGCCGACGAGGGCACCCGCGACGCGGTCGACCGAGCGTTCGACGAAACCCCGGAATGACGCCTGCGCGTGGCCGTCATTTGGCCGTCACCGGTGCTCAGATGGCCGTATTTGGCCGTCATTCACTCCCCATCTGCCCCTGCACGGCCCCACGGCTCACCATGCTGCAGCCCAGCACTTACGGGGCCCAGCCCGCATTCTCGGGGCCGGGCGACGGACGAGTCGACCTGTAAGCCGGATCCTGTTCCGCTGTCGAACGACAACGGTGACGGCCATCCATCTAGGCCTGCCGTTGCCGGCAGGCTCGAGCGGTCTACCCGCAGGCTCGGGCGGGCCGCCCTCGAACGCCTGCGCCGGGCCGGCGGACCGGCCCGTTCTTGACCTTGCTCCGGGTGGGGTTTACCGAGCCGCTGCGGTCACCCGCAACGCTGGTGGTCTCTTACACCGCCGTTTCACCCTTACCGGCTCCTGGCGAACCAGGTGCCGGCGGTCTGTTTTCTGTGGCACTGTCCCGCGGGTCGCCCCGGGTTGCCGTTGGCAACCACCCTGCCCTGTGGAGTCCGGACTTTCCTCGGCGCACCCCTGCGGGTGCGACGCGGCCGTCCGGTCGGCTCGTCCGCCGCGCCCGACAGCCTAGCGCCCGCGTCGAGAGTTCTCGCCGATCGGGCCGACGGCCTACGCTCACGCCATGCCCGAACCCACCGGTTCCGAACTCGAGGCCGTGCGCGAACGTCGTCGTCAGCTACGCACGACCTACCTGCGTCCTCGCGGTGAGCGGCCCGCAACGACGACCCACGGCATCCACCACGCGGCGTTCGTCTGCCGCGACGTCGAGGAGACCATCCGCTTCTACCAGGGCTTCCTCGGCATGCCCCTGGTCGAGCTGGTCGAGAACCGTGACTACGCCGGCTCCAGCCACTTCTTCTTCGACCTCGGCAACGACAACCTGCTCGGGTTCTTCGACTTCCCGGGGCTGGACCTCGAGCCGTACCGGGAGACGATCGGCGCGTTGCAACACCTCGCGTTGTCCGTCTCCTCCGAGCAGTTCGACGCCGCCCGGGCCAAGCTCGACGACGCGGGCATCGACTACCTGGGCCCCGACCGCGGCGCCGACGACAGCCTGTACCTGCGCGACCCGAACGGCATGGGTGTCGAGCTCTACCGCGAGGTGCTCGGTCAGTTCGAAGGTGTCGAACTGCTCTGATCTAGGCTCCAGCCGTGCACGGCGTCGCAGCAGAGGTCGTGGCACTGATCCTGCTCGCCGCCTCGCTGGCCTTCGCGGTGGCGCGCCCCCGCGGTCTGAGCGAGAGCGTCGTGGCCGTGCCCGCGGCCGTGCTCGTCGTGGCGCTCGGGATCGTCCCGTGGCACGCGGCCCTGCACGCGCTGCGGGAGATCGGCCCGACGGTCGGCTTCCTCGCCGCCATCCTGGTCTTCGGACATCTCTGCGCCGAGGCCGGCGTGTTCGACTACCTCGGTGCCGTGGCCGCGTCGGCGTCGAAGGGCGACCCGCGCCGACTCCTCGTCCTGGTCGTGATGCTGGCCGCCGGCGTCACCGCCACTCTCACCCTCGACGCGACGGTTGTGCTGCTCACCCCGGTCGTGCTCACGACGACGGCCCGGTTGCGCGTGCCGGCCCGCCCGCACCTGTACGCCTGCACCCGCCTGGCCAACAGCGGATCGCTGCTGCTGCCCGTCTCGAACTTGACCAACCTGCTCGCCTTCACGGCGTCGGGCCTGTCGTTCGGGCACTTCACGGCGCTGATGCTGCTGCCGTGGGTGCTGGTGTGCGTCGCGGAGTGGGGCGGGTTGCGCACGTTCTTCCGCCGCGACCTGCGCGGTACCGGTTCCCGCGCCACCGAGGTCCCCTCTCCCCCGCGCTACGCGCTGGTCGTGCTGGTCGTGACGGTGGCGCTGTTCGTCGTCACGTCCTCGATCGACGTCGCGCCGGCCTGGGCCGCCCTCGTCGGATGCGTCGCACTCCTCGTGCCGCATGCCCGCTCGATCAAGCCGCTGCAGCTGGTCACAGAGGCGTCACCGGGTTTCTGCGTGTTCGTCCTGGCCCTCGCGGTGATCGTGGACGGCGTGACGCGGCACGGCCTGTCCGGCGGGCTGCAGCACCTCGTCCCGTCCGGCAGCTCGTGGCTCGCGCTGCTGGGCCTGGCCACGGTGGCGGCGGCGCTGGCCAACCTGGTGAACAACCTGCCGGCCACGCTGGCCCTGATCCCGATCGTGCACGGGCAACCGGCACTGGTGCTCGCGGTCCTGATCGGCGTCAACATCGGACCCAACGCGACCTACCCCGGGTCGCTGGCCACGTTGCTCTGGCGGCGGCTGCTGCCGGCCGAGGAGAAGCCGAGCGCCGCGCAGTTCCATCGCCTCGGGCTGCTCACCGTCCCTCTGCTGCTCGTCCTCGCCGCCACCGCACTGTGGCTCGGAGTGCGCACCATCGGCGTATGACCCGTCGTTCCGCTCCTGCTGACGCCCAGGTGATCGGCGCGTCAGAGGTGGCTGGTGTCGTTGAACAGCCGCAGCGAGACGGAGTGCACACCCACGTAGTCGATGCGGGACACGCTCGCGGTGTCGAGGTGGATGCGCATCATCGCCGACGGGGGCGCGTCGACGGCCAGGCGGACGAGCGTCTTGATGGGCGTCACGTGCGAGACGAGCAGAACGGTCTGGCCCGCGCGCTCGGCGACGATCGTGTCGCGGGCACGACGCACCCGGCGCGCCAGCGCGGCGAACGACTCGCCACCCGGCGGTGCGACGTCGGGCGACCCGAGCCATGCCGCGAGGCCGTCGGGGTCGGCGGCCCGGGCCTCGGCCATGCTGAGCCCCTCGAACGTCCCGAAGTCCAGCTCCACGAGATCGTCGACGACCTGCACGTCCAGCCCGCGCGGGGCCGCGATGGCCTCGGCCGTCTGCCGCGCCCGGCGCAGCGGCGAGGCCAGCACGACGTCGACGTCGCCGAAGTCCCGCGTGGCCAGCGCGACGGCCTGGGCCGTTCCGACGTCGTTCAGGGGCAGGTCGTTGCGGCCGGAGAAGCGCCGTTCGGCCGAGTGGACGGTGGCGCCGTGCCGGACGAGCAGCACCCGGGTCGCCGGGCCGGTGGGTGGCGTCCAGGACCCGGACGCAGGAGGTGCTGCGGACGCAGCGCGCGACGGTCGTTCGATGCCGGCCGCGCGGTCCATCGCCTCGTTGGCCAACCGGTCGGCGTGCGCGTTCTCGGCGCGCGGAATCCAGGTGTAGTCGACGGCGTCGAAGGTGCGGGCGAGCTCGGCCGCCTGACGTTGCAGCGGTTTCATGGCCGGGTGCTTCACCTGCCAGCGCCCGGACATCTGCTCGACGACCAGCTTGGAGTCCATTCGCACGGCGACGTGCGTCGCGCCCAGCTCCCGCGCCGCGTCCAGCCCGGCGATCAGGCCGCGGTACTCGGCGACGTTGTTGGTCTCGACGCCGATGCCGTCGTTGCGCTCGGCGAGCACCGCGCCGGTCGCGGGGTCGAGCACGGCCGCGCCGTAACCGGCCGGGCCCGGGTTGCCGCGCGACCCGCCGTCGGCCTCGACGACGACGTGGGTGGTCAGAGTCCGGACTCCGACGTGCGGACCAGGATGGCGCGACAGTTCTCGCAGCGCACCACCGCGGCGGGCGCGGCCGCGCGCAGGGCCGACACCTCGCTGCCCGACAGCTCGATGCGGCAGCCCTCGCACCGGCGCTGCCGCAGCATGGCCGCACCGTGCCCACCGCTGGCGCGGGACTTCTCGTACAGCGCGAGCAGGTCGGGGGGCAGGGCGCTCGCGATGGCCGCGCGCTGCGGTTCGCGCTGGCCGATCGCGTCGTCGATCTCACCGAACGAGCTGTCCCGACGGACCTGCAGCTCGCTGACCTCGGCGCGGACGGCCTGCTCGTCAGAGGTCGCCACGCCCAGCGTGGCCCCGGCCTGCTCGGCACGCTCCATGACGTCGAGCAGGTCGTCCTCGAGCGAGGACTGGCGACGGGCCAACGACGCGATCTCGTGCTGCAGGCCCTCGAGCTCGCGCGACGGCAGGCCGCCCGACTGCAGCCGGGCGTCGTCCTTCGCCGCCCGCGTGCGCACGGTGTCCACGTCGTTCTCCAGCCGCCGCTGCTCGAGCTCGATGTCGGCCACGAGGGTCTGCGCGTCGATCACCCGGTTGTTGACCTCGGCCGCGTCCTTCTCCTTCGCGGCGAGCTGCGCGAGTTCGGGCAGCGTGCGTCGGCGGTGCGCGAGCTGGGCCAGCGCGGTGTCGGCGGCCTGCAGGTCGAGCAGACGGAGCTGGTCGGCGGGATCGGCGTTCACGTGCGGTCGGGCTCCTCGGCGTGCGGTCGGGATCAGGGGGTCGGACGCGACGGGGCGTGCACCGTCCACGGGTCGGTGACGAGCCGCGACACCCGCACGTCCACCGTAGTGCCGAAGTGTTCGCGCAGGCGCACGGCGACGGCGTCGAGCCACGGCGCCTCCGTGGCCCAGTGGGCGGCGTCGACCAGCGCCATCGTGCCGGGGCCGCGTTCTGTGACGGCCTCGACGACTGGGTGGTGACGCAGGTCGGCCGTGACGAACGCGTCGGCGCCGCGGCGGCGGGCCTCGTCGGCCAGCGAGCCACCGGACCCGCCGCACACGGCCACCGTGCGGACGGGCCGCTCGGGGTCGCCCGCCGCCCGCACGCCCCACGCGGTCGCCGGCAGCGCGGCCGCCACCTGCTCGGTGAACGCGGAGAGCGCGGTCGCGTCGCGCAGCTCGCCGAGGCGCCCGGTGCCGCGTCGTGACGGCAGCGGCGCCTGGGCCAGCAGGTCGAACGCCGGTTCCTCGTACGGGTGCGCGGCGCGCAGGGCGGCCACGACGTCGGCCCGGACCGTCCTGGGCACCACCATCTCGATGCGCGTCTCCGGGACGCGCGTGAGCTCGTCGATCGAACCGACGGCGGGGCTCGCGCCGGGCAGCGGCCGGAACGTGCCCTCGCCCCGGGTCGTCCACGCGCACCGCTCGTAGTCGCCGAGCCGGCCCGCCCCGGCCGCGGCGAGCGCGTCCGTCACCGCCTCGGCGTCGGCGTGCGGGACGAAGACGACGAGCTTGTCGACGACCTGTTCGTCCTGAGCGTCGAGCGGACGGAGGTCGGTGAGCCCGAGGCGATCGGCCAGCGCGTCCGAGACGCCCGGGTCGGCGACGTCGGCGTTGGTGTGCGCGACGAGGTGCGCGACCCGACCGCGGATCATCCGGTGGACCAGGCCGCCCTTGGGGTCGTCGGCGGGCACCCCGTGGACGCCGCCGAGCAGCAACGGGTGATGGGTGAGCAATAGCCCGGCGCGGTTGTCGACCGCCTCGGCGACGGTCGCCGGTACTGCGTCGACCGCGAGCAGGATGCGGTCGACGCGCTCGGCGGGATCTCCGCAGACCAGACCCACGGCGTCCCACGACTCGGCCCAGCGCGGGTCGAACCAGCCGTCCAGGACGGCTTTCACCTCACCCAGGGTGGGCGCGTTGCCGGGGTCGGACACGACGGCGAACCTACTCCGTGCGTCCGGACTCAAAGCCGGCGCTTCATACCGTCGCGTAGCCTCCGAGACGTCGACCCCGACGAGAGGATGCACATGCTGTTCTTCGACGGGATTCTCGGCGTGGTCGCGTTCGGCGTGTGGGTGTTCTGCATCATCGACGTCGTCATCACCCGCCGCGACCAGGTGCGCACCCTGCCCAAGCTGGCGTGGTTGCTGATCGTGGTGGTGTTCGCAGCCATCGGGGGCATCGCCTGGCTGGTGTTCGGGCGGCCGTGGACGCAGCAGCGCGTACTCGTCGGTGCCGGACGTACCCAGGCGCGTCCGGGCTCGCCCGACGACGACGAGGAGTTCCTCGCGACCCTGGACGCGCGGATGCGCGAGCAGCGCCGGGCCCGCGAGCAGGAGCGCGACGACCCGGAGGCCTGACGGACCGAGCCGTATCGGCCGTGCCGCGTCGACCCAGCCGCGTCGACCCTGCCGCGTCAGCCCTGGAAGTAGATCCGCGCGACGGTCTCGGCGACGCACGCCGGCTTGTCGGTGCCCTCGATGTGCAGGGTCACGACGGTGACGACCTGGGCCGACCGCTCGTCGAGCCGGTCGACGGTGGCCATCGAACTGGTGGCCCGGAGCCGGCTGCCGACGGGCACCGGGGCGGGGAAGCGCACCTTGTTCAATCCGTAGTTGACCGCCATCGCGACGTTGCGCACCTCGCGCAGCGAGGCGACGAAGTACGGCACGAGCGACAGGGTCAGGTACCCGTGGGCGACGGTGCGGCCGAACGGGCCCTTGGCCGCGCGCTCGGCGTCGAGATGTATCCACTGGTGGTCGTTCGTGGCGTCGGCGAAGGCGTTGACGCGTTCCTGGTCGACCTCGAACCACTCGCCGGGCCCGACCTCGACGCCGATCCCGGCCTCAAGGTCCTCGATGCTGCCGTACGTCGCCAGTGCCACGATGCGTCCTCTCCTCGGGTGTCGTCCCGACCGTAGCGACACGACAACGGCCCGGACCATGAGGCCCGGGCCGTCGCGGTGACGCTGTTGCCGTGCTGGTGCTGCCGAACGGTCACGGCAGAACGAGCTTCTGACCGATGTGCAGGACGTTCGGGTTGTGCAGGTGCTTCTTGTTGGCCCGGTACAGGGCCTTCCAGCCACCGTGCACGTGGTGCTTGCTGGCCAGGCGGCTGAGCGTGTCGCCGCGGTGCACCGTGATCGTGCCGTGGTGCGAGGCGCGCGACTTGTGGGTGGTCGCGTGCTTCTTGGCGACGTGCTTGTGCTTCGACGCGGCGCGGACGGTGCCGCTGCCGTTCATGCCGTCGCCGGCGTCCGCGGGCAGGTGTGCGCCGGTGGCGTGACCGCTCGACTTGGACAGGCCGGCACGCGGGCCGCAGACCGGCCAGGCGCCCGGACCCTGCTTCTTCAGCACGCGACGGGCGACCTGGATCTGCTCACCGCGGGTGGCGCGGTCAGCTCGGCCGGCGTACTTGCCGCCGTTGTAGGCCTTCCAGGTGTGCGAGTCGAACTGCAGCCCGCCGTAGTAGCCGTTGCCGGTGTGGATGTGCCAGTTCTGGGTGCTCTCGCACTTCGCGACGCGGTCCCAGACGGTGTGGTGCGCGGACGACGCCTCGGCGGTGCCCGCGAAGGCGGTGGTGGCCACCGCGGCGGCCCCGACGGAGCTCGCGAGCACCGTCACCGAACGGCGGACGCCGCCGGTGGAGGGCTCGGGGACTGCGCTGTGCCGAGGCACGTAGGAACGTGATGCCATGAAGGTGTTTGCCTTTCCCGACGGCGCCTGGCGCCGTGCTTTCGGATCGTTCCCCGTCGTCGTGGGGCTCGGTGCCTGCCACTGACGAGCGGTCGCCGCCCCGAAGGGGTGTTCGTGGCGACCTGTGTTCAGCTATCGGGGATCCCGGGTCGGCCCCGGCGCGGCCCTCCTGGTTCGGAGCCGGCACGTCGCACCATCCCTGCCCGGTGCGGCGAGCCTCCGGTGTGGAGGGCCCGCGGCCTGCCGACGACGGTGACATATAGGCAACGATTAAGCAAAAAAGGTTGCCCGCGTCATGTGGACGGGTGTATCCGCCTCGCGCGCCCTTTACCGAGCTGAGCGCGATGGTGGGCGTTACTGGGATCGAACCAGTGACCGCTCGGGTGTAAACCGAGTGCTCTCCCGCTGAGCTAAACGCCCCCTCAGCACGGCCCTGCCGCGCCCGCCGAGGGTACAGGCCACCGACGACGGGGCTCAGCGCCCGCGACCGGGGCCCTTGCCGCTCCCGTCGGTGTGCGGCCTGTCCGGCGGGGGGTCGACCGGATCGGCGTCGATCACCCGGGGTGACGTTCGGGTCTCGTCCGGTGCGCCGCGACGATCGGTCGACGACGCGTGCGGTGCGTCGGGCGTCCCCTCGGGGATCCGCCCGTCGGCCATGGCCAGCGACCACAGGTAGTCGTTGTACGAGCCGTGGTAGGTGTCCCCGCTGCGGTGCGGTGTGACGTCGCTGTCCGGGCCCGCCGGCTCGCGCAGGACCGGTGCCCGACGCACGGCGTCCGGGTCCGGTCGCGGACCCAGGGAACGTCCGTACCGGTCGGCCAACCGCTCGGCGCGCTGCCACTGCGCCTCCGCCCCGGCGCGCGCGAGCTCAGCACGCTGTCGCACCATCGGCGAGAGGTCCGGCCCGGGGTCGGCCCCGCCGCCCGGCAGCGCTGGGCGGGCCGCGTCCGACGATGCAGCCCGTGCCGCCAGGTCGAACTCGACGTCGTCGTCGTCGAGACCGAGGAAGCGTTTGCGAGCTTCTTTCGCATCGGCCCGGGCGAACACGAACGGTGCGAGCAGCGCCAGCACGGCGAAGACGTACCACTGGATGACGTAGGACAGCAGCTGCAGCTCACCGGCGCCGCCGGTCGGGTTGGACAGGTCCGGGGCGGGCAGGGCGTTCAGGCCGGCGGTGCCCGGCTGGCCGCGCAACGAGGTGAGGTAGGTCTGGAACACCGGCGCGCCGAGGCGGGCTGCCTGGCGGCTCGGGTTCACCGCCGTGATCTCCTCCCGGGGCAGCTGGCCGGCGTGGTCCGTACCGTTCGAGACGGTCTGCAGTCGCCCCTGCAGCGTGACCGGTCCGCTCGGCGGTCCCGGGATCGCGGCCGGGCGCGTCTCGTCCGCGGTCGCGGCGACGAACCCCCGGCCCACCAGCACGATCCCCGCCGCGGTGCGGAGCGGCGTCAGCACCAGGAACCCGCGCCGGCCGCCCTGCGACTGGTCGTCGAGGTATTGCTGACCCGCGGCCTCGAACGTGCCCCGGACCGTCACCGTGCAGTACCGGATCGCGAGGGCCCCCGGCGCATCACCCCGGCCGGTGAGCGGGACCAGACCGGTCGTCAGCGGCACGGGCGCGGAGTGCGCGTTCGAGCGCAGCACACCGTTGTCGTGGCGCTTCTCGTGGAAGCGGTGCAGCTCGAAGGTGCCCGCCCCGACGCAGCCGAGGGCCAGCACCAGCATGATCGCGGCCAGCGTCGCGTAGCGCGGCTGGCGAAGCGTCCAGACCATGGCGCGCAGCACGACTTCAGCGTACGTGCGGCCGGCCCGGACCCGGGCTCGCGCTCAGAGGGCGCTGATCGCCGCCTGCCAGGCCGACGCGTCGCGGCCGTCGCCCGGGCCGTTGACCTCGGCGAAGCGCACGATGCCGTCCTTGTCGACGAGGAAGGTGCCCCGCATGGCCATGCCGCCCCCGTCGTGGAACGAGCCGTAGGCCTGGGCCACCGCACCGTGCGGCCAGAAGTCCGACAGCAGCGGGAAGTCGAAGCCCTCGCGCTCGCTGAACACCTTGTGCGTGTACGGCGAGTCGACGCTGATCGTCACGACCTGCACGTCGTCGTTCTGGAAGGTGTCGAGCTCGTCGCGAACGCGGGTCAGTTCGCCGGTGCAGATGCCGGTGAACGCGAAGGGGTAGAAGACGATCAGCACCGCCTTCTCACCGCGGAACGAGGAAAGCGTGACCTCCTCGTTGTTCTGGTCCTTCAGCGTGAAGTCGGGGGCCTTGTCGCCGACGGCGGGCGCGGTCATCGTTTTCCTCCGGAGGACTTGCGGCCCACGAGGCGAGCGGCCGACCAGGCGTCGCCGGCGGTGGCGATCGAGGTCTGCGACAGGCCCGCGATGGACGCAGCCTCCGCGATGTCGGACGGCTCGACGTAGTTGCCGCGGCCCCGCTTCGGGGTCAGCAGCCAGATGTAGCCGTCGTCGGCCAGCGGGGAGATCGAGTCGACCAGGACGTCGACCAGGTCGTCGTCACCGTCGCGATACCAGAGCAGGACCACGTCGACGACCTCGTCGGTGTCCTCGTCCTCCAGGTCGTTGCCGATCAGATCCGCGACGCTGTCCCGCACGTCGTCGTCCACGTCGTCGTCGTAGCCGGACTCCATGACGATCATGCCGGGCTTCAGTCCCAGGTGCTCGGCGATTCCCGGTCCGTTGCCGGACGGGGCGGTCGGGCTCACGACGACGATCTCCTCTGTTCGACGGATGCGTGCCTTGCTGCTGCTGTACCACCGAGTAACTCGTAGACCGACACTAGCGGCTCCCCAGGGTGTTCACTGGAGGAGATCGGCGACGCACCGGCCCACCCCGTCGGCCCTCGTCGAACTGCCCGACCCAGTGAGGAGTGCGCGTGACCCGCGACCGTTTCGGCATCATCACCGATGGCCTACCCAACCAGTTGCCCGACATAGACCGCGAGGAGACGCGGGAATGGCTGGAGTCCCTGGACGCGGCCATCGACTCGGACGGGCGGCAACGCGCCCGCTACCTGATGCTGAAACTGCTCGAGCGGGCCCGCGAGCGCCAGGTCGGGGTGCCGGGGCTGCGCAGCACCGACTACATCAACACCATCCCGCCCGAGCGCGAGCCGTGGTTCCCGGGCGACGAGGACATCGAGCGCCGCATCCGCGCCTACATCCGGTGGAACGCCGCCATCGCGGTGTCGCGGGCGAACAAGACCGTCGGCGTGGGCGGGCACATCGCCACCTACGCCTCGGCCGCCTCGCTGTACGAGGTCGGCTTCAACCACTTCTTCCGCGGCAAGGACTACGCCGACGCATCCGGGCAACCGGCCATGGGCGACCAGGTCTACTTCCAGGGTCACGCCGCCCCGGGCATCTACGCCCGTGCCTTCCTGGAGGGCCGGCTCACCGAGCAGCACCTCGACGGCTTCCGCCAGGAGGTGTCCAAGGCCCCGTACGGGGTGTCGTCCTACCCGCACCCGCGGCTCATGCCGCAGTTCTGGGAGTTCCCGACCGTCTCGATGGGCCTGGGCCCGATCGGCGCCATCTACCAGGCCCGGTTCAACCGCTACCTCAGCGCACGCGGGCTGGCCGACACCGCGAACTCGCACGTCTGGGCGTTCCTCGGCGACGGGGAGATGGACGAGGTCGAGTCGCTCGGCGCCATCGGCGTCGCGGCCCGCGAGGAGCTCGACAACCTGACCTTCGTCGTCAACTGCAACCTGCAGCGCCTGGACGGCCCGGTCCGCGGCAACGGCAAGATCATCCAGGAGCTGGAGGCGTACTTCCGGGGCGCCGGGTGGAACGTCATCAAGGTCGTCTGGGGCCGTGACTGGGACCCGCTGCTCGCCCGTGACGGCGACGGCGCGCTCGTGAACCAGATGAACCAGACGCCCGACGGCCAGTTCCAGACCTACACCGTCGAGAGCGGTGCCTACATCCGCGAGCACTTCTTCGGCACCGACCCGCGGCTGCGCAAGATGGTCGAGGACCTGTCCGACGACGAGCTGCGCAAGCTCTCACGCGGCGGGCACGACTACCGCAAGGTGTACGCGGCGTTCGAGGCCGCGCGGGCGCACACCGGGCAGCCGACCGTGATCCTGGCGCACACCGTCAAGGGCTGGACGCTCGAGTCCTTCGAGGGCCGCAACGCGACGCACCAGATGAAGAAGCTGAACGCGGCCGACCTGAAGGCGTTCCGCGACCGGCTTTACCTGCCGATCTCGGACAAGGAGCTCGAGGCCGACCTGCCGCCGTACTACCACCCCGGCGAGAAGTCCGACGAGATCCAGTACATGAAGGAGCGCCGCGCGGCCCTCGGCGGCGCGCTGCCCAAACGCGTCGTGCGGGCCAAGCCGCTGGCGCAGCCCGGTGACAAGGTCTACAGCGAGTTCCGCGGCGGGTCCGGCAAGCAGCAGGTGGCGTCGACGATGGCCACCGTCCGGTTGTTCAAGGACCTCATGAAGGACAAGGAGATCGGGGCGCGCTTCGTCCCGATCATCCCCGACGAGGCGCGGACGTTCGGCCTCGACGCGATCTTCCCGACCGCCAAGATCTACTCGCCGCACGGGCAGGAGTACGAGGCCGTCGACCGCGACCTGCTGCTGTCCTACAAGGAGTCGACCACCGGGCAGATCCTGCACGAGGGCATCTCCGAGGCCGGTTCGATGGCCTCGCTGATCGCGGCGTCCACGTCGTACGCCACGCATGCGACGCCGATGATCCCGTTCTACATCTTCTACTCGATGTTCGGGTTCCAGCGCACGGGCGACCAGTTCTGGCAGCTCGCCGACCAGCTCGGCCGCGGGTTCGTCCTGGGTGCGACGGCCGGCCGGACGACGCTGACCGGCGAGGGGCTGCAGCACGCCGACGGGCACTCGCTGCTGCTCGCCGCGTCGAACCCGGCGTGCGTGGCCTACGACCCGGCCTTCGCCTACGAGATCGCGCACATCGTCCGGGCCGGCCTGGCCCGCATGTACGGCGTGGGGGCGTTCTCCGGCACCGAGGTCAGCGACCACGACATCTTTTACTACCTGACGATCTACAACGAGCCGATCATCCAGCCGGCCGAACCCGCCGACCTCGACGTCTCGGCGTTGCTGCGCGGGATGTACCTGTTCTCCCCCGGGCTGCAGGACCAGGGCCGGCCGCGGGCGCAGCTGCTCGCGTCCGGCGTGGCGGCGCCGTGGGCCCTCGAGGCGCAGCGGCTGCTGGGCGAGGAATGGGGCGTCGACGCCGACGTCTGGTCGGTGACGTCGTGGAACGAGCTGCGTCGCGACGCGATCGACTGCGAGGAGCAGGCGTTGATGAACCCGGGCGAGGACGCGCCGGTGCCGTTCGTGACGTCCGCGCTCGCCGACACCACCGGGCCCGTGGTGGCGGTGTCGGACTTCATGCGCGCCGTCCCGGACCAGATCTCGCGGTGGGTGCCCAACGACTACACCTCGCTCGGCACCGACGGCTTCGGCTTCGCCGACACCCGCGGCGCGGCCCGGCGGTTCTTCCACGTGGACGCGCAGTCGATCGTCGTCGCCACGCTCGAGCAGCTGGCCCGCCGCGGCGAGGTCAAGCGCGAGGCGCCCCGCGAGGCGTTCGACCGCTACCAGCTCGGCTCGGTGACCGCGGCCGGGGCCGGCAACACGGAAGGCTCCGCGTAGCTTTCTTGCCTTTTCACATTCTCGGCCTTCCCCATCGTTGTGGGGGCAGCGCTTGTCAGTCGAGATGGTCGTGATCGGCCACGAAATCACGACCATCTCGACTGACAAGCCGGCTACTGTTCGGTTCAGCCGGCGGCGGTGGGGCCAAGCCCAGCGACGCCCAGAGCTGTTCGCTGGTCTGCGCCCAGCCTCGTGTGACGTCCGACCAGGTGACCCGCTCGACAGTCCTGACCTCCGTCCGTCGACGAAGGCGCTGTTCGCGCTTCTTCTCCGCCCAGCGCTCGTCAGCGGTGTACTTCTCCCGCCCGTCCGCCTCGAGCACCACGCCGTGGTCGGGCCAGCAGAGGTCGACGCGGTCGCCACCGAGCCATACCTGGAGTTCGGGCGGCGGGAACCCGTCGTCGTGCAAAGCAAGCCGGACCAGCGACTCAAGGGGCGACTCGGCGCGCGGGTCAACCAGGTCCAAGACCTCTCGGGCTCGACGTGTTCCAGGCCATCCCCGGGCGAGCTGCAACGCGCGCTCGAGCTCGGACACGGTGACAACGCCTTCCCGCAACGCTGCGTCTGCGGCCATCAGCGCGTCCCGACCGTCTTCTCGTCCTAGGTCGACCAGAGTGCGCGCGACGTCGCTGACTTCGACGCCCCACCATCGACTCATCTGCCAGCTGTCGAGGGTCGCGGCCTTCAGGTGCACGGTGCGTCGCACACCGATGCTGTCCGGCGCCCGGGACGTCAGCTCCGGTAGTCGCGGGACCATGAGGGTGGGCAGCCCGTGCAGGATCGCGGCGGTTCGGCCGGAGACGGCATCGTCCGGGCGGACCAGCGCGGCCGCTGTGCCCTGGACAGCGTGGTAGCGGCGTGCCGCAAGATGCGCGCCGGAGTTGCCGACGTCCGGCCCGTGCCGCAGGTCGACCGGCGCGACGACCCCGTATGCGGGTGCCGCCCACGCCCCACTACGGACAGCCCAGCGGTACCTGCTGCGCGTCACCCCCAACGCCCGCAGGTCGGCGACGCGGAGCACGAATCCGTGGACACTCGCGGCTCGGACGACCTCGCTCGAGTCGGCCAATTCCCACCAGAACCGGCCCCAGTCCGCGATGGGCGTCGTGCTCCCGGTCCGGGGGTAGCGCTCGTGTTCGCGGGCCTGCAGCAGCTCGACCATGCCGTCAGCATCGGACATCCTCGACCGCAGACAGCCGTTGTCCACACCCCCGATTCGCGCAGCTTGTCAGCTGAGATGGTCGCTGATCGCGCTCGAATCGTGACCATCTCAGCTGACAAGCGCCGCGAAGGGCGAGAATGGGGGGCGTGACCATCATCAAGATCAACGCCATCACCGTCGAGGCCGGCAGCGGCGACGAGCTCGCCCACCGCTTCGCGGCCCGCGCGGGCGCCGTCGACGACCAGGACGGGTTCGAGGGCTTCGAGCTGCTGAAGCCGGTCGACGACCGCACCACCTGGCTCGTCATCACCCGCTGGCGCGACGAGCAGGCCTTCGACGCCTGGGTGAACTCACCCGCGTTCGCGCATGGACACCGCAGCGCCGCCGAGCGCTCCGACGGCGAGGCCGCGCCCGCGAAACCGGTCGGCGTCCACAGCGAGGTCTGGAACTACGAGATCGCCGTGACGAACTGACCCGTCAGACCTTGAGCGATTTGCGCCAGGCCGAGTACGACCGCACCGGACCGCCGTTCGGCCGTGCCAGCCACGGCCAGGGGTGCACCTCGACGGGACGCAACGCGCCGGCGCGCGTCGCCCACCCCGGCACCGGCGCCCACGTGGTCGCCAGCTCGTAGTCGGCCAGCTCGTCGACGACCCGGCCGAGCCGGACCTCGAGCCGGCGCGTCGCCGCGAGCTCGCCCAGCGTCTCGGCCAGGAACACCAGGCGCTTGCCCGACAGCCGCAGCCGACGCAGCAACGGCTCGTCGAACACGAAGACGGCCGGACGGTCGGGGTCGGCGGCCAGCGCGGGATCGCCGGTGCCCAGCGACTCGGCGGTCAGCCAGACGGTCGCGCCGCCGCTGCCGTCGACCGCGGCCGGGCCCGCCGGCGTCTCCGCACGCCCGAGCTCGGGCCCGTCGACCGACGGCCCCCGGGACCCGTCGGGCCAATCCTCGATCGGGCACGCGTCCGACAGTGCGCACTCGCGGCACAGCTGCGGCGCCCGCTTCTGCACCTGCCAGCGGCTGAACCCGTACGGCTTGCCGCTCCCGGTGCCCACCGTCCACTGCCAGCCGAGCCGGTTGGCAGCGCGCGAGCCGTCGAGCAGGTGGACGAAGAACTCGTCCTCGCCGTCCCGCCACTCCGCCCCGGCGCGTACCGACCATTGCGAAGCCAGCCACATCCGGGTCTGGTTCACCAGCCAGCCGTTCTCGTGCAGCTCGCCGACGACGTGCTCCATGCAGCGCATCCGGGACGGCCAGGGCTCGCCCTCCCACGCGGCGGCAGCGGGCTGCTCGTTGCGCAACGGAGCCCCCAACGACGGGCCCACCCGCGCGTACAGGTGTCGCGCGTACTCCTGCCACAGCAGCTCGTCGCGGTAGCGGCGGCGGTCGTTGGGCGGCGCGTCGCCGACGGCCTTCCACACCTCGGGCAGCTGCAGCAGCCCGTGCCGGATGTAGGGCGACATCCGCGACGCGCCGCGACGGGACTCGGGCAGCACCTCGCTGCGACGGCGGGCGTAGTTCGTGATGTCGAGCGTGGCCAGCGCGGCGTCGGCCGCGGCCTGACCACCGGCGAAGGCACCGGGACGGATCCCGTCGGCGCCTTCCCTGGCGAGATGTCCGAGGTGCTCGGCCACCCACCGCACGACGTCCTCCTGCTCGGCGCCGTCGGCCACGGACGGGGGCGACTGCAGCACACTCATGTGCTGGGTCTGCCCACTTTCCCGATCAGCAGGCGGGGCGGCTCAGTAGCGCGCGCCGGCCACCTGGTCGCCGAGCGGGTCGAGCTCGGCGAGGTCGGACTCGTCGAGAACGACGTCCAGGGCGGCTACGTTCTGCTCGAGCCACGTCCGCCGCTTGGTGCCCGGGATCGGCACCACCGGTACCCCCAGCGCCGACGCGCGTTGCGTCACCCAGGCCAGCGCCACCTGCGCCGCGGTGGCACCCTTGCGCTCGGCGACGGAGACGACGACGTCGACGATGCGCTGGTTCGCGTCGCCGGCGTCACCCTGGAAGCGCGGGTTACGCGCACGGAAGTCCTGGTTGCCCAAGGACGACCGGTCGAGGACGCCGGTGAGGAACCCGCGGCCCAGCGGCGAGAACGGCACGAGCCCGACCCCGAGCTCCCGTAGGGCCGGCAGCACCGTCGTCTCGGGGTCCCGCGTGAAGATCGAGTACTCGCTCTGGACCGCGGCGATCGGGTGTACGGCGTGCGCGCGCCGCAGCAGGTCGTCGTCGACCTCGGACAGGCCGAGGTGACGGACCTTGCCCTCGTCGACGAGCTCGGCCATGGCGCCGACGGTCTCCTCGATCTCGGCGTCCTGCGGCGGGCGGTGCAGGTAGTACAGGTCGATGTGGTCGACCCCGAGCCGCGTCAACGAATCGGCACAGGCCTGCTTCACGTACGCGGCGGTCCCGTGGACCGTGCGACGGTCCCAGCCCAGCGTGTTGTCGATGCCGAACTTGGTGGCGAGCTCGACCTGGTCGCGACGGTCGTGCAGTGCGCGGCCGACCAGCACCTCGTTGTGCCCCGCGCCGTACACGTTCGCGGTGTCGATCAGCGTGACGCCGAGTTCGACGGCGCGGTTGATCACCGAGATCGACTCGTCCCAGTCGCCGGGTCCGTAGCTCTGGCTCATGCCCATGCAGCCGAGGCCCTGGATCGAGGTGGTCAGTCCGCCGAGGTTCGTTCGCTCCATGCGTCCACCGTACGAGGCCTCAGTCGAGCAGTGTCAGGACGAGATACCGGCCGCCGCCCAGCTCGTGCACCAACTCGTGCGCGGCGCGCTTCGGCACGGCTTCGACGGTGATCCGCACACCACCCACGGTCGCCGGCGGCGTCGTCGTACCAACGGACGTCGGCCCGTCCCCCAGCAGGGTGATCTGCACGAACCGCAGCGGCTCGGTGTCGGACGCGTTCGTCTCACGGTGCCGGATGCCGCCGCCCGTCGACTGCACCAGCAGCACACCCGGCCGGACGAAACGTTCGACGCCGTTCGAGTCCTCGTGGCGCAACGTGCCCGCCAGCACCCAGCTGACGATGTGCACGCCCCGGTGCCCGTGCCAGTCGAACCCCGCGCCCGGGTCGACCGTGTGCTCGTCGAGCCCGACGATCGGCCCGAACGCGACGTTGTCGGGGTCGTAGTGCGCGCCGGCGGAGAAGGTGTGCTTCGAGACGATGCCCGGCTGCACGCTCTCGTAGGTCACGCCCTCACTCCGTTCGGGCGGCCGAGCAATGACGTCCTTCGTTCGCTCCGCAAGCGTCGCTCACGCGGGTCGGTGGTCGTGATCGGCCGTCCAGGCGAGCAGGTCGTCGGCCGTCCACGTGTCGACGATCGACCCGACCGGCACCTCGCACCGGGCCGCCCGCTCGCACCCGTTGCCCTGCCACTCGAGCTGCCCGGGTGCGTGCGCGTCGGTGTCGATGCTGACCAAGCACCCCGCCTCGACGGCCTGCCGCAGCAACCGCGTCGGCGGGTCGAGCCGCTCGGGACGGGAGTTGATCTCGACGGCGACGCCGAACGCCTCGCACGCCGCGAACACGATGTCGGCGTCGAACTCCGACTCCGGGCGGGTGCCGCGCTCACCCGTCACCAGGCGCCCGGTGCAGTGGCCGAGCACGTCGGTGTTCGGGTTGGCGATCGCGGCCACCATGCGCGGGGTCATCTCGTCGCTCGGCATCCGCAGCTTGCCGTGGACGCTGGCCACCACCAGGTCGAGCCGAGCGAGCAGTGCCGGCTTCTGGTCCAGCGTGCCGTCGTCGTTGATGTTGACCTCGATGCCGGTGAGGATGCGGAACGGCGTTTCGCCGTCGTTCGCGTAGCCCTCGTTCAGCCCGGCGATCACGTCCAACTGCTTCTCCAGCCGCTCCGCCGACAACCCGTTGGCGACGGTCAGCGACGGGGAGTGGTCGGTGAGCACCATGTACTCGTGGCCGAGGCGCCGGGCGGCCGCCGCCATCTCGGGGATCGGCGAGCCGCCGTCGGACCAGTCGGAGTGCAGGTGGCAGTCACCGCGCAGCGCCTGCCGGATCGCCGCCGTCGCGTCGTCGGCCGGGTCGTTCTCCGACGCCTGCGCGGCCTCCAGGCGACGCAAATACTCCGGCTCCTCGCCGCGTACCGACTCGGTGACGCACAGCGCCGTCGTCTTGCCGATGCCCTTGACCTTGCCGATGGTGCCGGCCTCGACCCGGGCCGCGACCTCGTCCGGGCCGAGGTCCTCGACGACGTCGGCCGCGTTGCGGAACGCCTTCACCCGGAAGGACGGCTCGCGGGCCCGCTCGAGCAGGTAGGCGATCTGCTTGAGGTCGGCGACCGGGTCCCGTGCATCTGGCATATCCCGACCGTAGTGCGGCATGAAAGGCTGGTCGCGTGGTCAGCGAGTTGATGCCGCGTGCCGGTCTCGAGGTGGAGACGGTGCGGCGCATCGAACAGTCGATCGGGCGGCTGGCCACCCAGAGCGTCGCCCGCATGGACGAGAAGCTTCCGTGGTTCCGGGAGCTGCCCGCCGACCAGCGCTCCTGGGTGACCCTGGTGGCCCAGGCCGGCCTGCAGTCGTTCGTCGAGTGGGTGCGGACCCCGGACGACGTGCTGCGCCTGACCGGCGAGGTGTTCGCCGCCGCGCCGCAGGCCATGGCCAGCAGTGTCACGCTCGCCCAGACCGTCGAGCTGGTCCGCGAGGCCATCGCCGTCGCCGAGGCGCACGTGCCCGACCTCGCCGGGCCCACCGACGAGGCGCTGGTCCGCAACGAGCTGCTGCGCTTCAGCCGCGAAATCGCGTTCGCCGCTGCCCGCGTCTACGCCACCGCCGCCGAGAACCGCGGGTCCTGGGACCGGCGGCTCGAGGCGCTCGTCATCGACAACCTGGTCAGCGGCTCACTGGTCGGCGACCCGCTGCCCAGCCAGCTGGCCGCGCTGGGCTGGCAGGACTCGGGGGCCATCGTCAGCATCGTCGGCCCGGCGCCGAGCGGGCCGACCGACGTCGCCCTGACCGCCGTGCACACCCGCGCCGCGCGCCGCGGCCTCGACGCCATGGCCGGCCTGCACGCCGACCGCCTCGTCGTGGTCGTCGGCGGCGTCACCGACGGCGCGGCCGGGGCCCACGAGATTGCCACCCGGCTGCTGCCGGTGTTCGGTGACGGGCCTGTCGTGATCGGGCCGGTCGCCCCCGACCTGGCGGCGGCCGGCCGGGTCACCCGGGCCGCGCTCAGCGGGCTGCGCGCCGTGTCGGCCTGGCCGGGGGCGCCCCGGCCCGTCGACGCCGACGCCCTGCTGCCCGAGCGCGCGCTCGCCGGCGACGTCGAGGCCCGCGAGCAGCTGGTCACCGACGTGTACCGCCCACTGGTCGCCGCGGGGGGTGGGCTCGTCGAGACGGTGGCCGCCTTCCTCGACGCCGGCGGGGCGCTCGAGGCGACCGCCCGGGTGCTGTTCGTGCACGCCAACACCGTGCGGTACCGGCTGCGACGGGTCGCCGAGATCTGCGGCGAGGCACCCACCGACGCCCGCGGCGCACTCACCCTGCGGGTGGCCCTGGTCCTCGGGCGCCTCGACGACGCGGTTGTCTGAGCACTGCGTGATGCTGAGGTAATCCACAACCCGATCGGACGCCGACCGGCCACAGGACGGCAATCCACCCGTCACGACTGTCGATGTCCTACAAACCTGGCCCCGGAACGCTGTGAGTGTCACGGTCGCCATCCGGGCCCGACCAGGACGAAGCTGTAGGTCGTGATAGCCGTATTCGCCCCGGGGCAGGGCGCGCAGTCGCCCGGCATGCTCAGCCCGTGGCTCGAGCTCGACGGCGTGCGTGAGCAGGTCGCCGCATTCTCCGAGGCCACCGGGCTCGACCTCGAGCGGCTCGGCACCACCGCCGACGCCGACGAGATCACCGACACCGCCGTCACCCAGCCGCTGCTCGTGGCGCTCGGCGTCATCGCCGCCGAGCAGCTCGGGCTCGCCGACGCCGAGGAACGGGTCGTCGCCGGCCACAGCGTCGGCGAACTGACCGCCGCCGCGGTCGCCGGCGCGCTGTCACCCGTCGACGCCGTCACCTTCGCCGGCCGTCGCGGCGCCGAGATGGCCGCAGCCTGCGCGCTGACGCCCAGCGGCATGTCCGCGGTGCTCGGCGGCGGCGACCCCGACGCGGTCGCGGCCGCCATCGAGGCGGCCGGGCTGACCCCCGCCAACCGCAACGGCGCCGGCCAGATCGTCGCCGCCGGCGCGCTCGACGCCCTCGAGGCGTTCGCCGCGAACCCGCCCGAAGGCATCCGCGCCGTCCGACCGTTGAAGGTCGCCGGGGCGTTCCACACCCACTTCATGGCCCCCGCGGAGCAGGCCCTCGGCTCCTACGCCGAGACGATCGACATCGCCGACCCGCACCCGATCCTGCTGTCCAACGCCGACGGCTCGGCGCTGACCTCGGGCCGCGAGCTGCTGGCCCGGCTCGTCCGTCAGGTCACCCTGCCCGTGCGCTGGGACCTCTGCCTGGCCACCTGCGCGCACCTCGGGGTCACCGCCGCGATCGAACTGGCGCCGGCCGGCGTGCTGACCGGCATCGCCAAGCGCGAGCTCAAGGGCGTCGAGCTGGTCGCCGTCAAGACCCCCGACGACCTCGACGCCGCACGCACGCTCGTGGCCAGCCGCCCGCAGCACGGCCAGGGCGAGCACACCCCCGACTTCCGCGTCGTGGTCATGCCGTCCAAGGGCGTGTTCACCCGCGCCGACGCGCTCGACGAGGGCACGAAGGTCGATCGCGGCACGCAGATCGGGACGGTGCGCACCAACCGGTCCGAAGAGGTCATCCTGGCCGGGGCCAGTGGCGTGCTCGACGAGTGGTTGCGCCACGACGGGGACATCGTCGCCGCGGGGTTACCCGTGGCCCGGCTGTCGTCGGGGACGGAGGCGTCATGACGCTCTCGCTGACCACCGGCCCGGCCGGCACCCGCATCCTGGGCCTGGGCCACTACCGGCCGACCAACGTCGTCACCAACCACGACCTCATCGCGCGCGGCGTCGACACCGACGACGCGTGGATCAAGAGCCGGGTCGGCATCGCCGAACGCCGCTGGGCCGACCCCGACGAGACGGTCGTGGACATGGCCGAGCAGGCCGGCAGCAAGGCGCTGGCCGCCAGCGGCGTGTCCCCCGAGGACGTCGACCTCGTCATCGTCGCCACCTGCACGATGCCGACGCCGGTGCCGGGCGCCGCCCCGAACGTCGCCACCCGCCTCGGCATCGACTCCCCGGGCGCCTACGACGTCAACTCCGGCTGCTCCGGCTTCGTCTACGCGGTCAACGCCGCCTCCGCCGCCGTGCTCACCGGCCAGGCCCGGCACGCGCTGGTCATCGCGTCCGAACGCTTCTCCGGCTGGCTGGACATGGCCGACCGCTCGACCTGCATCATCCTCGGCGACGGCGCCGGCGCGGCCGTCGTCGGCCCGTCCGACTCCCCCGGGTTCGGCCCGGTCGTGTGGGGCAGCGACGGTGCGCAGTACGACACGGTCACCATCGACGAGCAGAGCCGGTTCTTCCGCCAGGAGGGCCAGGCCGTGTATCGCTGGGCCACCGGAGAGATGGCCCCGGTCGCGCTCGAGGCCTGCGAGCGGGCCGGCGTCGCCATCGAGGACATCGCCGCCTTCGTGCCGCACCAGGCCAACCTGCGCATCATCGACGCACTGGCCCGCCGCATCGGGTTGCCGAACGCCGTCGTCGCCCGCGACATCGAGACGTCCGGCAACACCTCGGCCGCCACCATCCCGCTCGCGCTCTCGCGCATGGTCGAACGCGGCGAGGTGCCCTCCGGTGCGCCCGTGCTGCTGCTCGGCTTCGGCGCCGGCCTGGCCTTCGCCGGCCAGGTCGTGCTCGCCCCCTGACGTCCGCGGCACCCGCCGGGTACGGCGTCACCGACCCGCATCACCAGCACCACCCGACAGCACCACCCGATGAGAGAGGACCACCCCAGTGCCCAGTGCCGACGAGATCCGTTCCGGCCTCGCCTCCATCCTCAACGACGTCGCCGACGTCGAGCCCGGCGACGTCAGCGACGAGAAGAGCTTCGTCGACGACCTCGACGTCGACTCGCTGTCGATGGTCGAGGTGGCGATGGCGGCCGAGGAGCAGTTCGGCGTCAAGATCCCCGACGACGAGCTGCCCAAGCTCAAGACCGTCGGCGACGCCGTCAAGTACATCGAGTCGAACGCCTGACAATGGCCACGCATGAGGACGTCGTCGTCACCGGGCTCGGCGCCACCACGCCGCTCGGTGGCGACGTCGCCACGTTCTGGTCCGGCCTGCTCGAAGGACGGTCCGGCGCCGTCGCCCTGACCGACGACTGGGCCACCGACCTGACCGTGCGCATCGCCGCCCCGATGGCCGTCGACCCGGCCGAGGTGCTGCCGCGCAAGCAGGCCCGCCGGCTCGACCGCAGCGAGCAGGCCGCGCTGGTCGCCGCCCACGAGGCCTGGGCCGACGCCGGGTTCGAGGGCACCGCCTCCGAGGCCGGGCTCGAACCCACCCGCGTCGCGGTCGTCATGGGCACCGGTATCGGCGGCGTCACCAGCCTGCTGGCCCAGTACGACACCATGCTGGAGAAGGGACCCGGCCGTGTCTCCCCGCTGCTGATCCCGATGAACATGCCGAACGGCCCGGCTGCCTACGTCGGGCTCGACATCGGCGCCCAGGCCGGCGTGCACACCTGCGTCAGCGCCTGCGCGTCCGGGTCCGAGGCGGTCGCGTACGGCCTGGACCTGCTGCAGCTCGACCGCGCCGACGTCGTGCTCGTCGGCGGCACCGAGGCCTGCATCCACCCGCTGAACATCGCCGGGTTCGCGCAGATGCGCGCGATGTCGACCCGCAACGACGAACCGCAGGCCGCCTCCCGGCCGTGGGACAAGGGCCGCGACGGCTTCGTCCTCGGTGAGGGCGCGGGTGCCCTCGTACTCGAGCGCGCGTCGTCGGCCGCCGCACGGGGCCGCACGCCGTACGCGGTGCTCGCCGGCGCCGGCATCACCTCCGACGCCTACGACATCGTCCAGCCCGACAAGTCCGGACAGGTGCGCGCGCTCGAGCTCGCGATCCGCCGTTCAGGGCTCGGTTTCGACGACATCGTCCACGTCAACGCCCACGCCACGTCGACGCCCGTCGGCGACATGGGCGAGGCGGGCGCCGTCGCCGATCTGTTCGGTGAGGACACCGTCGTCACCGGCACCAAGTCGATGACCGGGCACCTGCTCGGCGCCGCCGGTGCCATCGAGTCGGTCGCCACCGTGCTCTCGGTGTTCCACGACGTCGTGCCACCGACCATCAACCTCGACGACCCGGACGACGAGCTCAAGCTCGACGTCCCGCGCGAGGCCCGCGAGATGCGCGTCACCGCCGCCGTCAACGACTCCTTCGGCTTCGGCGGCCACAACGCGTCCCTCGTGTTCCGCAAGGCCTGAGTCCAGGAGAACCCATGACCGCCCTCGCCACTCCCCCGGCCGTCGAGCAACGCGACCCGCGCGACCCGGTCCTGCGCCTCGAGCACCTGTTCGACGTCGGCACCACCGAGCTGCTGCGTCCGCGTGACGACAGCGGCGTGGTGGCCGCCCGCGGGCGCATCAACGGCAACCCGACGATCTCCTACTGCACCGACGCCACCGTTATGGGCGGCGCGATGGGCGAGGCCGGGTGCCGGCACATCGTCGACGCGATCGACACCGCCGTCCGCGAGCGGGTGCCGGTCATCGGGCTCTGGCACTCCGGCGGCGCGCGCCTGGCCGAGGGGGTGCTGGCCCTGCACGCGGTGGGCCTCGTCTTCCAGGCCATGATCCGCGCCTCCGGCCGGGTCCCACAGATCTCGGTCGTGCTCGGCCCGGCCGCCGGCGGTGCGGCGTACGGCCCGGCCCTGACCGACGTCGTGATCATGTCGACGGGCGGGCGCGTGTTCGTCACGGGCCCGGACGTCGTCCGGTCGGTCACCGGCGAGAACGTCGACATGGAGTCCCTCGGCGGCCCCGACACCCACGGCCGGCGCTCCGGCGTCGTGCACGTCGTCACCGACGACGAGGAGGCCGCCTACGCCGCGGCGCAGTCGGTCACCTCCCTGCTGGCGCGGCAGGGCAGCTTCGACCTCACCCAGCTCGGCCCCGACCACGACATCAAGTCGTTGCTGCCCGACAACCCCAAGCGCGCCTACGACGTGCACCCGATCGTCGCGGCGCTGCTCGACGAGGGCGGTTTCCTGGAGCTGCACGAGAAGTGGGCCCCCAACATCGTCACCGGGCTCGGTCGGCTGACCGGCCGGACGGTCGGCGTGATCGCCAACAACCCGCTGCGGCTCGGCGGCTGCCTGGACTCGCCGTCGGCCGAGAAGGCGGCCCGCTTCGTGCGGATGTGCGACGCGTTCGGTGTGCCGCTGGTCGTGCTCGTCGACGTCCCCGGCTACCTGCCCGGCGTCGGCCAGGAGTGGGACGGCATCGTGCGTCGCGGCGCCAAGCTGCTGCACGCGTTCGGCGAATCGGTGGTGCCGCGGGTGACGTTGGTGACCCGTAAGACCTACGGCGGCGCCTACATCGCTATGAACTCGCGCTCGCTCGGGGCGACGAAGGTCTTCGCGTGGCCGGAGGCCGAGGTCGCCGTCATGGGCGCGTCGGCCGCGGTCGGCATCCTGCACCGCAAGAAGCTCGCCGCGGCACCGCCCGGTGAGCGGGAGGCGCTGCACGCGTCGCTGGCCGCCGAGCACGAGCGCATCGCCGGCGGCGTCGGTCGGGCCATGGAACTCGGGGTCGTCGACGAGCTGATCGAGCCGCGGCACACCCGGGCCGCGCTGGCCCAGGCCCTGGCCGAGGCGCCCAGCGGCCGCGGCGCGCACGGCAACATCCCGCTGTGACGGCGATCCCGTTGCGCGGTTGCCTACGTCGCGCACTCGAGTAGCGATCTTCCTGTGTGCCGTACGTCACCACGACACCGGCGCAGGAAGATCCACGCGTCGGCGGGCTCGAATAACGATCTTCCTGCGTGCCGTACGTCACCACGACACCGGCGCAGGAAGATCCACGCGTCAGAGGAAGGATCTAGACGACGTCGTTCAGACGACCTGATGCAGCAGCGTGACGGGGGCGCCGTCGCCGCCCTGCCGGTAGGGCTCGAGTTCGGCGTCCCACGCGGTGCCGAGCAGCTCGGCGACCCCGTGCTGGTAGTCCTCGACGGTGCGCGCGCGGGACAGCAGCCCGCGCAGCCGCTCCTCACCGATCAGCACGTCCCCGCTGACCGATACGAGGCTGCGGTGGAAGCCCCGCCCGGGAACGTAGGCGAGCCGCTCGCCGTCGCTGGCCGACGTCGCGTCCTCGGTCACCTCGAACACGAGCATCGGCCAGGCGCGCAAGGCCGCGCACAGGGCCGCCGCGGTACCGATCGGACCGGACCAGGCCACCTCGGCGCGCAGGTGCGACGGGGCAGCGGGCTGGGCGCTCCACTGCAGGCGCGCCGGGCGTGACAGCACACCGGCCAGCGCCCACTCGACGTGTGGGGCGAGCGCCGACGGGCAGCAGTGCATGAACACCACACCACGGGTCGACGGACCCCCACGGGCAGCACCCTGACCGTGGCCGGTGACACCCGTTCGGGTATCGGACATCGCACACCTCCCTGATTCGACGGCGACGCCTTCCCCAGCGATTCCGTCCGCACAGCGGGTGTGTTAAGTCATTGTGGCCTATGAGACGCCTGTTGCGCCAGTGACCACCGACATTCGGGCCCCGGGGCCGGGTGTTCAGCCCTCGGTCGCGAGCCGCACGCCGAACCCGATCAACACGGCCCCGGTGACGCGCTCGAGCCGCCGGCGCACCGATCGGCGCCCCATCAGGCCGGTGATGCGGGTGGCGAGGACGACCAGCAGCACCTGATAGGCGATGTTGATCGCGACGAACACGGCACCGAACAGCAGGGTCGTGGCCGCCACCGGGTAGCCCCGCGGGATGAACCCGGGCAGGAAGGTCACGAAGAACACGCCGATCTTGGGGTTGAGCAGGTTGGACAGCAGCCCACCACGGAAGCCGGTGCCCAGCAGCCCGCCCCTGGTCGCCGCGAGCCTGTCGTCGCCTCTGCCGCGCCAGCTCTGCACCCCGAGCCAGACCAGGTAGACGGCACCGGCCACCCGCAGCACGTCGAAGGCGATCTCGCTGGCGCGGAGCAGGGCGGCCAGGCCCAACGCGGCCGCCACGATCCAGACCACCAGCCCTGACTGGATGCCGGCCACCGCAGCCACCCCGCGGCGACGTCCGCCGACCAGGATGCTGCGCACCACGACCAGGGTGTCCGGCCCGGGGAGCACGACGATCACCCCGGCCGCGAGGAGGAACGCGAGCATCGACACCAGCACAGGCGTCACCCTAGATCGCGCCTGCTCCGCGCCGACACCGAATACCGGACAGCCCCGATCGGGCCTCAGCGCAGGGCGTCGGCCAGCGCAGTGAGCGAATCCCCGAGCGGTAGCTCGAGCTTGCGGTCGGCCAGGGGGTCGCCCCGGGTCTCGCCCTGGTTGACGATCGTGACGTCGATGCCGAGCTTGGCGGCCCGGCGGACGAACCGGAGCCCTGACATGACGGTCAGCGACGAGCCCAGCACGACCAGCGAGCGGGCGTTCTCGACCAGGGCGTAGCAAGCCTCGACGCGAGGTTTGGGCACGTTCTCGCCGAAGAAGACGACGTCGGGCTTGACCAGGTCGGCGTCGCAGTACCGGCACCGCGCCATCACGAAGCCGTCGAGCTGGTCGTCGGCGATCTCGGCGTCTCCGTCCGGATTGACCCGGGTGGCGCGGGCGTGGAAGTCCGGGTTCAGCACGCGCAATCGGCCGTCCAGCGTCCGCCGCGCCTCGCGCTTGCCGCACTCCAGGCAGACGACGACGTCGAGCCCGCCGTGCAACTCGATGACGCCGTGCGCCCCGGCCGCCTGGTGCAGGCCGTCGACGTTCTGGGTGATGATCCCGTCGAGCACCCCGAGCTGCTGGAGCTCGGCCACCGCTCGGTGGCCGGCGTTGGGGCGCGCCTCGGCCATCTGCGCCCAGCCGAGGAAGCTGCGCGCCCAGTAGCGGTGCCGGCCCGCGGGCGAGCCGACGAACTCCTGGTAGGTCATCGGGCTGTTGGTGCGCTGCGCGCCCGTCGGCCCGCGGTAGTCCGGGATCCCCGACTCCGTCGACAGCCCGGCGCCGCTGAGCACCACCGCGCCGCCCAGCCGCAACCGCTCACGCAGTTCGTCGAGCTGCGTCGCCAGGCCGGTCGTGGTCACCCACCCATGGTGCCCGACGTCGCGCACACTCCCGGACGGGAACGCCTCACTCCTCGGCGAGGGCACGTCCGTAGCGCTCCTGAACCCGTTCCCGCATGCCGACGTCCAGCCGTGGCGCGGGTTGGATGAAGATCTCGTCGAGGGTCGACCACTTCTGGCGCAACTCGGTGTCGAGGCGCACGCAGGCCTCCTCCAGCTCGCTGCCCGTGGTGGCGTCGATGAAGTCGACCCGGGCGCACAGCAGGACGCTGTCGGTGCCGGTGAGCATGGTCAACAGGTCGACGACGTCGTCGACCTCGGGCTGCTCCTCGAGCCAGGCCTCGATCTCCCGGACGAACCGGGGGTCGGCCTGCACGCCGACCAGCAGGTTCTTGCACGCCCGGGTCAGCGTGCCCGAGACCGTCAGCAGCAGCAGCCCGATGGCGATCGACGCCGCACCGTCGTAGACGGCCGAGCCGGTGAGCTGGTGCAGGGCCACGCCGATGGCGGCGAACAGCAGACCGATGATGGCCGCGCTGTCCTCGAGCAGCACGCTCTCGACGGTGGGGTCCCGCGGCGTCTTCAGGTACTGCAGGACGGTCTGCCGCAGCCGTCGCGTCTCCCCCTGCATCTGCTTCGCGGCCTGTCGTAACGAGGTGCCCTCGAGCACGGCGGCGAACAGCAGGACCGGGTAGTTGATCCACACCATCTTCGACTCCTCGCCGTCGATGATGGTCGAGATGCCCTGGTAGAAGGAGAACGCGGCGCCGGAGACGAAGATCGCGACGGCGGCCAGCATGGAGTAGAAGTAACGCTCCTTGCCGTAGCCGAACGGGTGCGTGCGGTCGGCCGGGCGCTGGGAGCGCTTCTGCCCCGTGAGCAGGAAGATCTCGGTCGTGCAGTCACCGGCCGAGTGGGCGGCCTCGGACAGCAGCGCCGCCGAACCCGTGATCAGCCCGGCGGCGAGCTTGAGCACACCCACGCCGAGGTTGGCGCCCAGGGCGAGCAGCACGGTGAGACTGCTCTCACCCTCGCCCTCGCCGGCGGGGGCCACGGGGCTTTGCAGGGGCGGTGCCTCTTGGTCTGCGGACGTCACGGCAGCAGCGTGCCCAGCGTCCCCGTCGCCGAATCCCGGAGGTGACGGGCCGGGCACCGAGGTGGAGGCAATACGATCGCGGCTCCGGACGTTGGCCCAGGGACGCACCCGACCCGGCCCACCAGACCGTTCTGACGAGGAGACCGCGCACCATGACCGTGTCCTATGAGCTGTCCCACCTGGACAAGCTCGAGTCGGAGGCCGTGCAGATCTTCCGTGAGGTGGCCGCCACCATCGAGAAGCCGGCGCTGCTGTTCTCGGGCGGCAAGGACTCGGTGGTCATGCTCCACCTGGCCGTCAAGGCGTTCTGGCCGGCGCCCGTCCCGTTCCCGGTGATGCACGTCGACACCGGCGAGAACTTCGACGAGGTGCTCGCGTTCCGCGACCGGACGGTCGAGAAGTACGGCCTGCGGCTCATCGTGGCCAGCGTCCAGGACGACATCGACGCCGGACGCTCGGTCGAGGACACCGGCCCCCGAGCCACCCGCAACCGGCTGCAGACGGTGACGCTGCTGCGCGGCATCACCGAGAACCGGTTCGGTGCCGTCTTCGGCGGCGCCCGGCGCGACGAGGAGAAGGCCCGCGCCAAGGAGCGGGTGTTCAGCTTCCGCGACGAGTTCGGCCAGTGGGACCCCCGCAACCAGCGTCCGGAGCTGTGGAGCCTGTACAACGGCCGGCACCGCAAGGGCGAGAACATCCGGGTGTTCCCGCTGTCGAACTGGACCGAGCTCGACATCTGGTCCTACATCGAGGCCGAGGGCATCGACCTGCCCGAGCTGTACTACGCGCACGAGCGCGAGGTCGTCGAGCGCGACGGCATGCTGCTGGCCGTCAACCGCTTCATCACGCCCGAGCCCGACGAGACCCCGTACCGCGCGACGGTGCGCTTCCGGACGATCGGCGACGCCACCTGCACCGGCTGTGTCGAGTCCGTTGCCGCGGATGCCGCCGCCGTGGTGGTCGAGGTTGCCGCCGCCCGCCTCACCGAGCGCGGCGCCACCCGCGCCGACGACCGGATCAGTGAGGCCGGCATGGAGGACCGCAAGAAGGAAGGTTATTTCTGATGTCCCAGTTACTGCGGCTTGCGACCGCGGGTTCTGTCGACGACGGGAAGTCCACCCTCATCGGCCGGTTGCTCTTCGACTCCAAGGCCATCTTCGAGGACCAGCTGTCCGCGGTCGAGAAGACGACCCAGTCGCGCGGGGGCGACGCCCCGGACCTGTCGTTGCTGACCGACGGCCTGCGCGCCGAACGGGAGCAGGGCATCACCATCGATGTCGCGTACCGGTACTTCGCGACCCCCAAGCGCAAGTTCATCATCGCCGACACCCCGGGCCACATCCAGTACACCCGCAACATGGTCACCGGCGCCTCGACGGCCGACGTCGCGCTGATCCTCATCGACGCGCGCAACGGCGTGCTCGAGCAGTCGCGTCGGCACGCGTTCCTGGCGGCGCTGCTCGGCATCCCGCACCTGGTCGTCTGCATCAACAAGATGGACCTCGTCGACTTCTCCCGCGAGCGCTACGAGGAGATCCGCGACGACTTCCGCCGCTTCGCGACCAAGCTCGAGGTCAGCGACCTGACCTTCATCCCGATGTCGGCGCTGACCGGCGACAACGTCGTCGAACGCAGCCAGGCCATGCCCTGGTACGAGGGCGCCTCGCTGCTGCACCATCTCGAGGACATCCACATCGCGTCCGACCGCAACCTGATCGACGTCCGGCTGCCGGTGCAGTACGTCATCCGCCCGCAGCAGGCCGCCCACGGCGACCTCCACGACTTCCGCGGCTACGCGGGCACCATCGCGAGCGGCGTCATCCGCAACGGTGACGAGGTCACCGTGCTGCCGTCGGGGTTCACCACGTCTATCACGGCGATCTGGAAGCCCGGCGGGGTCGGCGTCGACGAGGCCTTCGCCGGTCAGGCGGTCACCGTCGAGCTCAGCGACGACATCGACATCGCCCGCGGCGACCTGATCTGCCGCCCGCACAACCGCCCGCACGTCGGCCAGGACATCGACGCCATGGTGTCGTGGATGTCCTCCGAGGCCCGCCTGACGCCCGGCGCGCGGTACACGATCCAGCACACCACCCGCTCGACGCGGGCCGTGGTGCGTGAGCTCGACTACCGCCTCGACATCAACACCCTGCACCGCGACGAGACGGCCGACGGCCTGAGCCTCAACGAGATCGGCCGGGTGCGGCTGCGCACCCAGCAGCCCCTGCTGTTCGACGCGTACCGACGCAGCCGCGAGACCGGCAGCTTCATCCTGGTCGACGAGGCCACGAACAGCACGGTCGCTGCCGGCATGATCACCGGCCCGTCGCAGCGCGAGTCGCAGGTCGTCTGGCACTCGGGCTCGGTGCAACGCCAGGAGCGCGCCACCCAGGGCATGACGGTCTGGCTCACCGGGCTGTCCGGGTCCGGGAAGTCCAGCGTGGCGGCCGAGCTCGAACGCCGTCTGGTCGCGTCCGGGCGCCCCGCCTACCTGCTCGACGGTGACAACCTACGGCACGGGCTCAACAGCAACCTGGGTTTCTCGGCCGAGGACCGCGCCGAGAACGTGCGCCGTGTCGGCGAGGTCGCGAAGCTGCTGGCCGACGCCGGCGTGGTGGCCGTCGTGTCGCTGGTCAGCCCGTACGCGGCCGACCGCGAGCGGGCCCGCGCGACCCACGCCGAGGCCGGCCTGCCGTTCGCCGAGATCTTCGTCGACACCCCGCTGGCCGTCTGCGAGGCCCGTGACCCGAAGGGCATGTACGCGAAGGCCCGCGCCGGCGAGATCACCCACTTCACCGGTGTCGACGACCCCTACGAGGCGCCCGAGTCGCCGCACCTGCGGCTGCGCCCCGAGGACGGCGACGCGGCCGCCCAGGCCACGCTCGTGCTCGACCTCGTCGAGCGCATCACCGAATGAGCGACGCTTGCGGAGCGAACAGAGAAATCGAATGAGCGACGCTTGCGGAGCGAGGGCCGAATGAGCGAGACCGACGCACGGCTGGCGGCGAGGCTCGCGGAACGTGCCGGCGCGCTGCTGCTCGACCTGCAACGGACGAGCAGCCTGACCGGCAAGGAGTTGGGCGACGCCGGCGACCGGCAGTCCAACGAGTGGCTGCTGCGCGAGCTGGCCGCGGAGCGGCGCGGCGACGCCGTGCTCTCGGAGGAGTCTGCGGACTCCCCCGCCCGGCTCTCGGCCGACCGGGTGTGGATCATCGACCCGCTCGACGGGACACGGGAGTACCGCATGACGGGGCGACCCGACTGGGCCGTCCACGTCGCGCTCTGGCAGCGCGGGGACACTCCGGACGGCGCGATCACCGACGCCGCCGTGGCTCAGCCCGCCCTCGGCGCCGTCTACGCCAGCGACGACGCGGTGGCCGCCGACCCCGGCCCCGGCCTGCGGTTCCTGGTCAGTGACAGCCGCCCGCCGGCGTGGGCCGCTCCCGTCGCGGCCGAACTCGGCGCCGAGCTGGTGCCCATGGGCTCGGCCGGTGCCAAGGCGATGGCCGTGCTGCGCGGCGAGGCGCACGGGTACCTGCACGACGGCGGGCAGTGGGAGTGGGACTCGGCCGCGCCCGTCGGGGTCGTCCAGGCCGCCGGCCTGCACGCCTCGCGCATCGACGGCAGCGCGCTGCAGTACAACCTCGCGCACCCCTACCTGCCGGATCTGCTGATCTGCCGTCCCGAGCTGGCGGACGACGTGCTCGACGCGATCGGACGGGCGGTTCGTCCCGGATAGCTGCCCCTGCAACGATCGTGCGGTATTTGTTCGATCGGGTGGGTACGGTGGCGAAGACGTCTCAGCGAGCGGGACGTCCGACCGTCGGGAGCAGAACACGTGTCAACGGCGACGCCGAACGTCCCCCGCACGAACGCCAGAAAGATTGCCTCCGCGTTGCCCAACCGCGACTGGCTCGACCACCGCCGCCGCGACACCGCCCTGGCCGTGGAGACCATCGCCGCCGACCCGCAGGGCGCCACCGTCAAGGCGCGCGGCCACCTCGACCTGGGCACGGCGCCCCCGCTGTGGGCGGTGCTGCGCAGTCACCTGCGGTCGGGTCGCCGTTTCCTGCGCCTCGACGTCTCCGCGCTGGGCTTCGTCGACGCGTCCGCGCTGGCCGCGTTGCGCGAGATCCACGACGAGGCGCTGATCGCTCGTGGCACGTTGGTGGTCACCGGCGTCGGGGCGCTGGTGGAGCGGGTGCTGCACCTGACCGCCCTGGACGACGTGCTCTTCCTGGGTGGACGCCGCTCCGAGCACGACACCCGGCCGCTCATCGTCGACTGAGCACGCCACACCCGTAGGTTGAACGCGCCCGCCGGCGGCCGCACCCGTAGTTTGGCCCGGTGAGCACGCCACCGACGACGCTGACCGCCGCGTTCCAGGCCACCGCCGGGCGCACCCCGCACACGATCGCCCTCGCAACGCCGGACGGTACGACCCGGCTGACGTGGCGGCAGTACGGCACGCGGGTCCGGGCCCTGGCGGCCGGGTTGGCCAACCTGGGTGTGCGGCGTGGCGACACCGTCGGCATCATGCTCACCAACCGGGTCGAGTTCCACCTGGTCGACACGGCCGCCCTGCACGCAGGCGCCACCCCGTTCTCGATCTACAACACCCTGGCGCCCGAGCAGATCGCGCACCTGTTCGCGAACGCGGGCAACCGCGTCGTGGTGTGCGAGGAGCAGTTCCTGGAGCAGATCAGGGCCGCCGCGGCCGTCGACGAGACCGCGGTGGAGACCATCGTGTGCGTCGACGCCGACGTCGCGGGCACGGTGAGCCTGCGCCACGTCGAGACCACGCCGGCCACCGACTTCGACTTCGAGGCCAGCTGGCGCGCGGTGACGCCCGACGACGTGCTGACCATCATCTACACCTCCGGCACGACCGGGCCGTCCAAGGGCGTCGAGATCACCCACCGCAACATGCTCACCGAGCTGGGGGCAACGGCTCGGATCGTGCCGCTCGACGAGCGCGACTCGGTGATCTCCTACCTGCCCGACGCGCACATCGCGAACCGCTGGGGCGCCCACTACACGAGCCTGTACCGGGGCATGCAGATCATCCCGTTGCCGGACATGAAGCAGCTCATCAGCGTGCTGCCGTCGGTGCACCCCACGTTGTTCGGCGCCGTGCCGCAGGTCTGGTACAAGCTCAAGGCCGGCATCGAGGCACAACTCGCGGCCGAGAGCTCGACGGTGAAGCGACGCCTGGGTCAGTGGGCGATCGAGGTGGGCCGACGCCGTGCCCGGCTGCTGTCCGACGGGCAGCCGGTCCCCCGCGGCCTGGCCGTGCAGCACCGGATCGCCGACCGGATCGTGCTCGGCACCATCCGCGCCCGGCTCGGCCTCGACCGCGTCCGCTTCGCGGCCACCGGCGCCGCCGCCATCGACCCCGAGGCCCTGGAGTTCGTGCTGGCCCTCGGCCTGCCGTGCTGCGAGATGTGGGGCATGTCCGAGCTCACCTGCGCGGTGACCGTCAACCGGCCTGACGCCATCCGCATCGGCACGGTGGGCACGGCCCTCGACGTCGCCGAGCTCAGCCTGGCCGACGACGGCGAGCTCCTCGTCCGCGGGCCCCTCGTCATGAAGGGCTACCGCAACGATCCGGAGAAGACGGCCGAGACGATCGACGCCGACGGCTGGCTGCACACCGGCGACATCGCCAGCATCGACGACGACGGCTACGTCCGCATCGTCGACCGCAAGAAGGAGTTGATGATCAACGCCTCGGGCAAGAACATGTCGCCGGCCAACATCGAGGGCATCGTCAAGGTGTCGTGCCCGCTCGTCGGCTCGGTCGTGGCGATCGGCGACGACCGGCCGTACGTCGTCGCGCTCATCACCCTGGACCCGGACGCCGCGGCGGCCTTCGCGCAGGCCCACGGCCTGCCCCCGGACGCGCCCGCCACGTGGGCCGAGGACCCGGCGGTGCTGGCCGCGGTCTCCGAGGGTGTCGACGCGGCCAACACGCGCCTGGCCCGGGTGGAGCAGATCAAGCGTTTCGTGATCCTGCCCGAGGTCTGGGAACCGGGCGGTGACGAGATCACGCCCACCATGAAGATCAGGCGCCGTCCCGTGGCCGAGAAGTACGCCGACCGGATCGACGCGCTCTACCCCCGCGCGTGAGCGGTTACCGATCCCTGGGGACCCTGGAGCACGGAGTGACACGGCGGCCCGTCGGGTCCGAGACGGGAGTCATCGCTTGAGCGACGCTTGCGGAGCGACTTGTCAGCATGGCGTCTCTGCATGCCCGAACGGAGTGAGGGCATGAGCGACGCTTGCGGAGCGACTTGGCAGCATGGCGGCTCTGCATGCCCGAACGGAGTGAGGGCATGAGCGACGCTTGCGGAGCGATTGGCCAGCATGGCGTCTTCGCATGCCCGAACGGAGTGAGGGCATGAGCGACGCGCGCACCGCCGGGCAGCAGGACGCCGGTTCGGCCGACGACCTGCCCGACAGCAACCAGCCCCCGCTGAAGTCCGAGGACCCCGACCCGCCGGCCGGGTGCGAGCCGGGGCTGGCCTCGCACCCAGCGGTACGCGGCGCCGGCCTGGTCGCCGTGGCCGTCGGCGCGCTCGGGGTCGTCTTCGGCGACATCGGCACCAGCCCGCTGTATGCGATGCAGACCGTCTTCGCCATCGAGGGGCACGCCGTCAAGCCGAACCAGGGCGACGTGTACGGCGTTATCTCGCTGGTGTTCTGGTCCATCACGCTCGTGGTGTCCGGCAAGTACATCCTGTTCGTGCTGCGCGCCGACAACGACGGCGAGGGTGGGGTCATGGCCCTTGCCGCGCTGGTCAGCCGGTTCCTGTCCGGACGCCGCAAGCTCCTGGCCGTGTCCCTGATCCTCGGGGTCGTGGGCGCAGCCCTGTTCTACGGCGACAGCGTGATCACGCCGGCCATCTCCGTGCTGTCGGCGATGGAAGGCCTCAAGGTCGCCTCCCCCGACCTGACCGACGCCGTGCTGCCGCTGGGCATCGCGGTGCTGACCGTGCTGTTCGTCGTCCAGCGGTTCGGCACGCACGTGGTGGGCCGCTTCTTCGGGCCGATCATGGTGCTCTGGTTCCTCGTGCTGGCCGTCACGGGCCTGCCCGAGGTGATCAAACACCCGGACGTGCTGCGGGCGCTCTCGCCGACCTACATCGGTGCGTTCGTGGCCGACCACCCGTACCTGGCCTTCGTCGCGCTCAGCGCAGTCGTGCTGGCGATCACCGGCGCCGAGGCGCTGTACGCCGACATGGGCCACTTCGGCCGAGCCCCCATCCGCCTGGCCTGGTTCGTGCTCGCCTATCCCGCGCTGGTGCTGAACTACCTGGGCCAGGGCGCGCTCGTGCTGCGCGACAGCTCGGCGATCAGCAACCCGTTCTTCCTGTTGGGGCCGTCGTGGGCGCGCATCCCCCTCGTCATCCTGGCCACCGCGGCGACCGTCATCGCCTCTCAGGCGGTGATCTCCGGCGCGTTCTCGGTGTCGCGCCAGGCCATGCGCCTCGGCTTCCTGCCCAACCTGACGATCCGGCACACGTCCAAGGAGGAGGGCGGCCAGATCTACGTCCCGGCCGTCAACTGGTTGCTGTTCGGCGGCGTGCTGATTTTGATCCTGGTGTTCCGGTCGTCGAACCGGCTGGCCGCGGCCTACGGCCTCGCCGACACCGGTGTGTTCCTGACGACGACGTCGTTGTTCCTCATCGTCGCCGCCGTGGTGTGGAAGTGGAACCGGTGGAAGATCGTCACGTTCGCGGTCGTCGTCGGCACCATCGAGGTCGCCTACTTCGGCGCGAACATCGTCAAGGTGCTGGCCGGCGGCTGGCTGCCGCTGGGGATCGCCGCGGTGCTGATCGTGCTGATGACCACCTGGCAGCTGGGCCGCCGCATCGTCACCCGGCGCCGCATCGCGCTCGAGGGGCCGCTGCAGGACTTCGTGGACGACCTGCACGAGCGCAAACTGCCGCGGGTGCCCGGCACGGCGGTCTTCCCCCATCCCAGCAAGGAGACGACGCCGCTGGCCCTCAAGGCCAACGTCGACTTCAACAACGTGCTGCACGAACACGTCGTGCTCGTCTCGGTGCACACCGAGAACGTGCCGCACGTGCCGCCGGAGGAGCAGATCGAGGTCGACGACCTGGGCTTCAGCGACGACGGCATCGTCCACCTCGACCTGCGGTTCGGCTTCCAGGACGTCCGGGACGTACCGGACGCGCTGTGCCGCGCCGTCGGCCTGAGCCCGGAACTCGACCTGGACCCGGACCAGGCGTATTACTTCCTGTCCCGGCTGTCGCTGCTGCGCGGCGGCCACAGCACGGACATGGCCACCTGGCGCAAGCGGGTGTTCATCGGGCTGGCGCACAACGCCGCCAACCCGGCGGACAGCTTCAAGCTGCCCGACGAGCGCACCGTGATCATGGGCGCGCACCTGATGCTCTGACGAGCGAGCGGTCAGCCGTCGGCGAACGCCTGGCCGGCGACGCGACGACCCTCTCCCGCCGCGGCCCAGAACCCGTAGGTCCCCTGCTCGCGCAGCTCGCGCGCGGCGGCGACCAGGCCACCGTAGGCGGCGAACGCGAACGCGCCGCCGACCGAGACGCGGGCGACGCCGAGCTCGGCGAGTTCGGGCACCGGAGGGGCCTGCGGCAGGGCCAGTACGTTCACCGGGCGATCCACCGCACCGAGCAGGCTGCGCAGCTGCCCCCGCTCGACGACGCCCGGCGCGTACAGGACGTGCGCGCCGGCCTGCTGGTAGCGCTGCAACCGCTCGATGGTGTCACCGAGGTCGGGGCGCTCGTGCAGGAAGTTCTCGGACCGCGCAGTGACGACGAGCCGCCCGGCCGCGGCCTCGACCGCGGCAGCGACCCGCTCGGCCGCGAGAGCCGGCTCGTAGATCGGGTCGTTGGGGCGGCCCGTGGCGTCCTCGACGGAGCACCCGGCCAGGCCGACCTCGACCGCGGCCCGGACGGTGGCCGCAACGCCATCGGGATCGTCGGCGAACCCGTTCTCCAGATCCGCGGACACGGGCAGGTCGGTGGCCGACACGACGGCGGCCGCGTGGGCGAGCGCCTCGTCCCGCGTCACCGACATGTCCGGTCGGCCGAGGGTGGCGGCGAAACCGCTGCTGGTGGTGGCCAGCGCCCGGAAACCCATCGTGGCCAGCATCGTGGCCGAACCGACGTCCCAGGGATTGGGCAGCAGCAACGGCTCGCCGGGGCGGTGCAACTCGAGGAAGGTCGGTGCCATGCCGTCGATCCTGGCCCCTCGCCCTGACAACGGCGAGCGCGACGACGCCGTCAGGTGTCGGTTCGCAGACCCGGCCAGCGCAGCCCGAGCAACAGGGTGTCGTCGGACAGTTCCACACCGTCGGCGCAGGTGTGCACGATCGCGGGCACGAGCTCGGGCAGGGGCAGGTGCCGGAGCTCGGTGGCCACGCGCGCCAGCCGGTCCATCCCCTCGATGACGTCGTGCCGCACCTCGATGAGGCCGTCGGTGTAGAGCAGCACGGTGTCGCCCGGGTCGAGCGCGGTGACCGAGACGGTGCGGCTCCCACCGCCCTCGTAGCCGACCGGACGGCCCGGCGCCTCGAGGTAGGTCGTCACCCCCGCCGCCGACACGCGCAGCGCGGGCGGGTGCCCGGCCCCGGCCAGACGCAGCAGGCCGGTCACCGGGTCGAGCTGGGCGACCAGTGCGGTGGCCACCACCGGCTGGGCGGCGCCACTGACCAGGGCGTGGGTCTGGGCCAGCAGGTCGCCGATCGGCCGCGCGTCGAGCACCAGGGTGCGCACGGTGTGCGTCACGTGCAGGGCGTCGCGGGTGCCGACCACACCGTGCCCGCGCACGTCGATGACGCTGACGTGCACCTGCCCGTCCGGCAGCACGAACCAGTCGTACAGGTCACCACCGGTGGGTGAGTTCTCCTGCGCCGGCAGGTAGGTGACCGCGAGCTCGAGACCCTGCACGCTCGGCGAGGGTGGCCGCAGCGCGTCGGACAGCTCCTCGAACACCTTGCGCTGTGCTGCGCGCACCTCGGCCGACCGGGCCTCGAGCTCGGCGTAGAGGGCCACCACACCGCGGTTCGTCTCGCCCAGCTCACCGTTGAGCTGCACGAGGTCGGCCTCGCGTTCGCGCAGCTCGACGAGGGTGGCCACGAGCTCGTCGTTGATGCCCTGCAGCAGCGACTCCGGTTCCTGCGGCTTCTCGCGCGCCAGGGTCTCGCGGGCGTCCACCAGTTGCCCGGGCGAGAGCGCCCGGGGCAGGTCGCGGCTGACGGCCACCTCGTCGGCGGCGATGTGCACCGAGTCCATGAGCCGGCTGACCGCGGCCTGCACGGCAAGGGTCAGGGCCGAACCGGCGCCGGGGAAGGCGAAGCTGATCGTGAGGGTGGTCCCGGCCGCCCGTTGCCGCGGCGACGTCACGGCTACCCGCACCTGCACGGCCACGCCGTCCGGCGCCAACCGGGCCAGCTCGGAGACCGAGGTGGCCACCCGGGTGCTGTCGACGTCGTCACAGCCGACCAGCCGGGCCGCCCGTAACGCGACCGCACGTAACGCGGCCGTGTCGCCCGTCGCGGAGTGGGCCAGCTCGAGGAGTGTGAACGGCGAGGTCACGACGGTGCCGCCCGCACCACCACCACCAGGCTGTCGTCGCTCCCGCGGACGTGGTCGCGCCACAGCGCGGCCGCCACCACCTCGGCGCCATGGCGCAACAGTTCCCGTCGGCCGGAGAGATTCCATCGGGTGGTGAGGCCGTCACTGTGCAGGACCACCAGCCCCCGCGGAGGGAACGCGGTGCGCTGCTCGACGACCGAGCCGCGCAGCGCCGTCCCCGCGGTGCCGTTCGAGGTGGCGATACGGCGCGTCTCCCCGTCCAGTCGCACCGAGGCGACGCTGACGTTGCCCAACCCCGCGGACACCAGGTCACCGCCCGCCCGGGCCGCGTCGATCGTCAGTTCGGCCACCGTGACCGCTGCGCCCCGGGTGCCGGCGATCTGCTCGCTGACGGCGCGCACGAGCTCGGCCGGGGGCCGGTCCGCCATGGCCTGCACGGCTGCGACGGCCGCGCCGCTCGCGTCGGCGGCACCCGGCCCGTGGCCAAGACCGTCGGCGAGCGCGACGACGATGCTGGACCCGCGGCGGACGGCGGTGAACGCGTCCCCGTTCCGAGTCTCGCCCGTGATCGGGAAACCCACCCCGGCCACGTCGAAATGCCCCGGCCCGGCCGGGCCGTCGGCGACGAACCCGGCCGCGACGACGGTGCCGCGGCCCGCTTCGCTGCAGGCGTCGAAGTCGTCGGCGATCCGCTGCACGGCGCCCAGCCCGGCCCCGAGGCTGTTGGTGGCCGTCGAGTAACCGTCGACCAGGCAGTCCTCGAAGCGCGCCACCCCGGGCCCGCGGTCGATGGCCATGATGCTGAGACGGGTCGCTCCCCCGACGTGCGACGGCAGCACGAGCAGTTCGCCCTGCTCGGCGTGCCGGTGCAGGTTCTCGGCGAGCTCGGTCGCCACGAGTGCCATCCGGTCGACGCGCCGTTGGTCGAAGCCACAGCGCTGCGCCACGCGTCCGACCATGGCGCGGGCGGGCGAGACCTGCGAGGAGTCGAGGACCGGGGTGCGCTCGCCGAGGACCTCGGTCACGGGCTGCGCCGCCAGACCACCACGACGACCTCGGTGCCCTCCGACGAGCTCGTCAGCTCGAAGACCGACACCAGGTTGCGCGACCCCGACAGCCCCAGGCCCAGGCCCTGTCCGGTGGTCCAACCGCCGGCCAACGCCCGTTCGATGTCGGTGATCCCCGGCCCGTTGTCACGGAACGCGAGCCGGAGCCCGGTCCGAGCGGTCGACGCGTCCTCGACCACGTCGATGACGACCTCACCCCCGCCTCCGTAGACGAGGGTGTTGCGGGCCAGCTCGCTGGCCGCGGTGACGATCTTGGTCTGGTTGACGAGGTCGAGGCCCAGGTCACGGGCGCGGTCACGGACCCGTCGGCGGGCCATGACCACGTCGCCCTCACTGCGGACCTGCAGGGTGTCGGCTTGGGTCCCGACGAACGATGTCACCGGAGTCGTGCGGCCTGGTCGAGCTCGGCGGCCGTGGCCTGGGCCAGTGCCGCGGTGAGCATGGCGATCCCGGCATCGATGCTCGCGGCCTTGGCGATGCCGTCGAGGGACAGGCCGAGCTCGACGAGGGTGATGGCGACGGCCGGACGCATCCCGACGATGGCGACCTGCGCGCCGAGGACGGTGACGATCTTCGCGGTGTCGCCGAGCACCTTGGCGATGTAGGAATCGACGATCTCCAGGGCGGACACGTCGAGCAGGACCCCGTGGGCGCGGCGCCGGACGACCAGGTCCGCGACCTCCTCCTGCATGGTCACCGCGGCACGGTCGTCGAGCTCGTCGGCCAGGGTGGCGACCAGGGTCGTGCCGACCTGGACGATGTGGGCGCGGTCCACGTCTCAGCTGCCGGACGTCTGGGCGGTGACCCGGCGGATGGCAGTGGCGAGAGCGTCCGCCAGCGTCGCGCGTGTCGGGATCTCGGACAGGTCGATGCCCAGGGCCACGATGGTCTGCGCGGTCTGCGGACGGATGCCGCTGATGATGCAGTCGGCACCCATGAGCCGGGTGGCGGTGACCGTCTTGAGCAGGTGCTGGGCGACCAGCGTGTCGACGGTCGGAACGCCGGTGATGTCGAGGATGGCGATCTCCGCGTGCTCCTCGACGATCGACTGCAGCAGCGTCTCCATGACGACCTGGGCGCGGACGCTGTCCAGCGTGCCGATGAGCGGTACGGCCACGATGCCGTCCCAGACCCGCACGACCGGCGTCGACAGCTCGATGAGTTGCTGGTTCTGCCGGTTGATCAGTTCCTCGCGTCCCTGCACGAACGTCTCGAACGTCATCAGGGCCAGGGCGTCGACCAGGCGGCCCGAGACCACCGCTGCACCGTTCAGGGCGATGGGGTCCGTGTACTCCGTCTGCATCACCTGGAGCAGGGCCTCCCGCAGCGCGAGGACGCCGTGGGCGGTCTCGCCCGGCGTCGCACCCTCGCGGGCACCGCGCCGGGAGCTCTCGGCGACGAGCTCGCGTACCTGCTCGAAGTCGCGGCCGACCGGGTCATAGATCCGGCCGGAGGAGGTCACCGCGCGGGCCAGCGCCTGGAGGATGGCCTTACTCTGCGTGGTGACCTGGTTGGTGTCACCGGTCGCTCCGCGTGCGCCGCCGCCCTCGGTCTGGAGCCGCACCCAGGCCTGCAGGATCTCGGGTCCGCGGCGGTTGACGAGGTCGCCGAAGTCCCGTGCGCGTTGCGCCTCGCTCTGGTCATCGTGCGCCGATGTCATGACCTGCCCCTCTGCTCGCCCTACCCGCGTGTCCCCGGGAGTGTGCCATGCTGTCGCACGACGACGGGGCGCGCGACCACCACGGCGCGCCTGACCGAGAGTGACCGACCGCCGACACGGTTTGCAAGGAGGCACCGGTGGAGCTGTCCGAGGCCGAGACCATGCGCGACGTGCCGGTGCTGCAGGTCAGCGGCGAGGTCGACCTGGCCACGGCGGCGCAGCTTCGCGACGCGGCCGACGAGCTGATCGCCCGGCGGGCCGGGCTCGTCGTCATCGACCTCTCGCAGGTGAGCTTCCTGGACTCCTCGGGCCTGAAGGTCCTGGACGAGATGCAGCAGCGCGCGGCCGACGCCGACGGGCGCATCGCGCTGGTCTGCCCGCAGCAGCGCATTGTGCGGCTGCTGGAGATCACCGGCCTGACCGACCGCTTCGCCATCCACAGCACCCCCGAGGGTGCCGCCGACTCGGAGAACGGTGGTGGCTGAGCTGACGATGGAGCTCAGTCAGTCCATCGATGAGCCGGCACGGGCCCGAGCCTTCGTCGCCGAATGGCTCGAAACGGTGCCGTTCGAAACCCGCGCCGACGCGGTGCTGCTGGTCAGCGAGCTGGTCAGCAACGTCGTGCGGCACGGTGCGCTGCCGGCCCGCATGGTGCTGACCCAGAACGGCGGTCGCCTGCGCGTCGTCGTCGAGGACAGCAACCCGGCCATGCCCGGCCCGCCGGGGCCGCCCGACGCCGCGGCCGGCGGCGGCCGCGGGCTGATCATCGTGTCCTCCATCGCGGCGGCCTGGGGCATCTCGACCGCGCCCGACCGGCCCGGCAAGGGCGTCTGGTTCGACCTGGCGCTGGTGTCCTGACCGGTCGAACCGGTCGTCGGCTCAGGTCATGGTGGGGAACTGCAGGCTCGCACCGCTGGGCATCTCGACGTGCGGCCACCGCGACGTGATCACCTTGGCCCGCGTGTAGAACGAGACGCCCTCGGGCCCGTGGACGTGCTTGTCGCCGAACAGCGAGTCCTTCCAGCCGCCGAAGGAGTAGTACGCCATTGGTACCGGGATCGGCACGTTGATCCCGATCATGCCCACCTGCACACCCCGCTGGAAGCGACGTGCCGTCTCGCCGCTCGAGGTGAAGATGGCCGTCCCGTTTCCGTACGGGTTGGCGTTGATCAGGGCGATGGCCTCGTCGACGGTGTCGGCGCGCAGCACGCTGAGCACCGGCCCGAAGATCTCCTCGGTGTAGACGTCCATGGCCGGGCGCACGTGGTCGATGACGGTTGGGCCCACCCAGAACCCGTCCTCGTGGTCGGGCACGACCAGCCCACGGCCGTCGACGGCCAGGGTGGCGCCCTGGTCGACGCCGGACTGGATGAGGCCGACGATCCGGTCACGGGACGCGGCGGTGATCACGGGCCCCATCTCGCTGCCGTCGGCGTTACCCGGCCCGACGTGGACGGCACCGGCCTGGGCCACCACCTCGTCGATCAGGGCGTCGCCCGCGGCGCCGACCGCCACGGCGGCCGAGACGGCCATGCAGCGCTCACCGGCCGAGCCGAACGCGGCGGCGGCCAGGTGCTCGGCGGCGAACGCGGGGTCGGCGTCGGGCATGACGATGGCGTGGTTCTTGGCCCCGCCCAGGGCCTGCACCCGCTTGCCGTTGGCCGACGCCCGCTCGTGGATGTAGCGCGCGATCGGCGTCGACCCGACGAACGACACGGCCGCGACGTCGTCGTGGTCGAGCAGCGCGTCGACCGCCTCGACGTCACCGTTGACGACGTTGAAGACGCCGTCGGGCAGGCCGGCCTCCTGCCAGAGCCGGGCGACGAGCTGCGAGCCCGACGGGTCACGCTCGCTGGGCTTGAGCACGAAGGTGTTGCCGCACGCGATGGCGACCGGATGCATCCACATCGGCACCATGACCGGGAAGTTGAACGGGGTGATGCCCACGACGACGCCGAGCGGCTCGCGGAAGGAGAACACGTCGACGCCCGACGACGCCTGGTCGGAGTAGTCGCCCTTGAGCAGTTGCGGGATCCCGCAGGCGAACTCGACGACCTCCAGGCCGCGCTGCACCTCACCGCGCGCGTCCGAGAGCACCTTGCCGTGCTCGGCGGTGATCAGCGCGGCGAGATCGTCCGCGCGGGCGTTGACGAGCTCCCGGAACGCGAACAGCACCTTCGTGCGCGCGGTCAGCGACGCCTGCGACCACTCGCGGAAGGCGTCGCGGGCGGCTGCGACGGCCTGGTCCACGTCGGACGCGCTCGCCAGCAGCACGTCGCCGGTCTGGCGGCCGGTGGCCGGGTCGTAGACCGGCGCGGAACGGGTCGAGGCCAGTGCCGACGGCTTCCCGGCGACCCAGTGGTCGATGGTGCTCATCCCGATCTCTCCTCTGCACGACGAAGGTCCCAGCATGGCACGCACGCCTCATACCCGACACGGGTTCGCGAGTTCGAGCAGGACGTCCGCATGGCACGGTTCGGCGAGTGGGCACCAGCACGCCAGGTCGTGCCCGCCCAGCTCCCGTCGCACTTCCTCGGCGTCGAGGGCGGTGGCCGCCCACGTCCGGTACGCGGCGACCGCCTCCGCCCTCGTCATCCCGTCGGACCCGATCCGGAACGGGTTGCCCCACCGTGAAGGCCGGGCCACGACGATCACGCCCGCGGGCTTGCGCCAGCCCTTCGTCCGGCGCAGCTGGATGCGTTCGGGACGGCGTGGTCGCCCGTTCACATGACCGCGAGGTTGCCGGCCCGCTCGTCGAGGGTCTCGGCCAGGAACGCCAGCAACAGCCGCTCGTCGACATCGAGCCACTTGGTCCGCCGCACCCGCTTGCCCTGCAGGAACTCGGCGAGCCGGCCGGAGGTGTAGCCGTCGACGACGTCCGGGTGGACGTAGTGCGCGCGGCAGACCGTCCGTGTGTTGTTCAGCTTCTCTGCGGCGGCGTCGATGGCGGCGTTGACCGTGTTCTCGCCGGAGGCGCGCCCGTCGAGATGGGCGCGCAGGTAGGCGAACGCGACCGTGGAGCCTTTCCACGTCCGGAAGTCCTTGGCGGTGAAGTGCGCACCGGTCAGGTCGGAGAGCCGGTGGTTGACCTCGTCGGAGCCGATCACCTCGCCGTCGACCGTGAACAGCCGGCGGGTGCGCTGGGTGAGCAGGCGCTCGACGACCCGGGCCACGCCGGCGTCCTCGATCGCCGTGTCGGCCTGCTTGCCGGACTTGGCTGGGAAGTCGAACTCGACGGAGTCGCCACGGACCCGCACGTGCTTGCGGGTGAGCGTGCTGAGCCCGTAGCTGTCGTTCTCCTCGGCGTACACCTCGTTGCCGACACGCAAGCCGGCGAGGTCGATGATCCGCAGCATGGCCGCGAGCACGCGGTCGGTGTCGAAGCTGCGCCGGCGCAATTGCTCGTCGACGTCGGCACGGATCTTGGGCATGGCGTCGCCGAAGCCGAGCAGCCGGTAGAAGTTCAGCTGGTCGCGGATCGAGCGCCAGCGCTCGTGGTAGATGTACTGCCTGCGGCCCTTCTCGTCCTCGCCGACCGCGAGCAGGTGCGCGTCGGGCCAGGTGGCGATCCACACCTGCTGCCACGCGGGCGGGATGGCGATCTTGCGGATGCGGTCGCGCAGCTCGACGTCGACCACGGTGACGCCCTTGGCGTCGCGATAGGTGAAGCCCTTGCCCTTGCGCAGCCGGGTGAGGCCGGGCTGGTCGGGGCTCACGTAGCGCAGCTTGGCCACCTTGGCGCACTGTTCGGGGTCGTCGTACAGGGCGGCCACGAGGGCAGCGGCGCTGGGCTTGTCGGCGATCGGGTCGGCGATCGAATCGGCGGCAGTCACCCCGCAGGTGTACCCAGCGCCGGCCGGTGCGTGATCACCGGTCCTCGACGGCCCCGGTGATCACGTAGCGGATGCGGCGGGCCACGCTGACGGCCTGGTCGGAGAACCGTTCGTAGTAGCGACCGAGCAGCGCCGCGTCGACCGCGGCCGGGACGCCGTGCGGCCAGTCGGCGGCCAGCAGCTGGGTGAGCAACTGGCGGTGCAGCGCGTCCATGCCGTCGTCGGACGCGGCGACCTCGGCCGCGAGCTGGGCGTCACGCTCCTGGATGGCCCGGGTGAGCGTGCCGGCGATCTCGGTGGCCGCGCCACCGATCTCGGTCATGGTGCGGCGCACCTTGTCGGCCACGGCCGACTCGGGCGCCCGTAGCCGGGTCGCCTTGGCGACGTGCTGCGCCAGGCCACCCATCCGCGCGAGGGCGGTCGAGACGGGCAGCGTGGCGAGCACCAGGCGCAGGTCCGTGGCGACCGGTTGTTGCTTGGCCAGCAACTGCATGGCGTTGATCTCGAGGTCGGCCTGGAGCTGCTCGGTGACGTCCTGCTCGGTGATGACCAGCTCGGCCAGCTGCCGGTTGGCGTCGAGCAACGCCGACGAGGCGCGCTCGATGGCCACCACTTGCAGCTGTGCGAGCTCGGTCATCTGCGTCCACAGACCCTCGAGCTGGTCGCGGAACGCGCTACGCATCGGCACCGGCTCATTCGACCACAACCGGCCCGCGGTGCCGGTGCTCTGTGACGAATCGAGACCGATCGGACGCTCTGGACCCATCGACTCGCGTTGTGCAGGTCTCCGGCCTGGCATAACCCGAGATGATCAAACGCTGAGGCGGACGTCCGCACGTCGCCCGTCGGCAATCTCCCGTTCACCCGACTCGCCCGCCCGGTTGGCAACGGGCGATTAGGAATGAGCTGTGCGAATCCCCAAACCCTCGACGCGGCGTACGCGTCTGACCACCGCGGCCCTCGCGACCGGCGTGCTCCTCGCCGGCGTCCTGGGCACGACCGCGGCCACCGCGACCCCGGAGTCCGCCAGCCGCTCCGGGCTAACCATCACCAGCACCGGCCTCAAGCCGGGGCAGGTGAAGCACGTCTGGCTGATCATCCTCGAGAACAAGTCCTACGACGCGACCTTCACCGGGCTGAACCAGAACAGCTACCTCTGGAAGACCTTGCCGAGTCAGGGGGTGCTGCTGAAGAACTACTACGGCACCGGGCACTCCAGCCAGGACAACTACCTGTCCATGGTGTCGGGCCAGGCGCCCGAGGAGGACGTGCAGTCCGACTGCAGCGTCGAGGATTCGGACTTCGGCGCCAACTCGACGATCGTGACGCGCGGCGTCAACAAGGGCCAGGTCGCCTCGAAGGCCGGCGCCAACGCGGCCAACGGCCTGAACGGCTGCACCTACCCCACCGACGCGCCCACCCTGTTCAACCAGCTCGACGCGGCCGGCAAGACGTGGAAGGGCTACGCGCAGGACCTGCACAACCAGCCCGGTCGTGAGGACGCGGTCTGCGGCGGGCCGGGCGGCGCGGCAAACAACCCGACCACCAACCCGACGTACATGAGCGCCACCGCCGACCATCCGCTGCCCGCCGGCACCACCAGCCTGACCGGCGCCCAGGCCAACGACCAGTACGTGGCCAAGCACTTCCCGTTCCCGTGGTTCCACGGCATCACCGGCACACAGGACGCGTCGGGCAAGACCGTCTCGGCGGGTCTGACGAAGCCGGTCGGCGGCGGCAGCGACTGCGACGCCAAGCACATCGCCAACCTGGACAGCTCGAGCACCGGGCTCTACCACGACCTGCAGCACTCGTCGTCGACGCCGGCCTTCAGCTGGATCACGCCGAACAACTGCAGCGACGCCCACGACGCGATCTGCAAGGGCAACAACCTGTCCGGGTCGTTCACCTCGTCCGGCGCCCCGATCTACCAGACGGGGACGCCGAACCCCGAGTCGACCACCCCGAAGAATCAGACCGGTGGCCTCTACGCCTCCGACCTGTTCCTCAAGTACTACATCCCGATGATCGAGAAGTCCCCGGCCTTCAAGGACGGCGGCCTGATCGACATCACCTTCGACGAGGGCAACCCGCCGTTCACCTACACCGGCAACAGCTTCAACAACGCGAACGCCTACGGCCCGACGCTGCACGACCAGCCGAACGCCGCAGCGGGCATCAAGGCCGACGCGGCCGGCGAGAACATCAACGGGCGCAACGTCCACCGGGAGCCCACCGGCGTCAACTCGACGCTGAAGACCGACGCGCAGGGCAACCAGCTCTTCCCCGGTCCGGGCAACAACGCGTTCATCGACCGGCCGCCGACGTGCACCTCGACGTCGCCGAACGTGCCGGCGAACTGCGTGCCGGGCATCGTGCGTGCCGGCTCGGGCAACACCCCCGGTGCCCGGACCGACCCCGCGGCGGCGGGCACCAGCTCGCCGTTCGTCTCGGACAAGTCGATCACCGCGATCGACACGGGCCGCGGGGTCACCGACACCGCAGACTCCAGCGGCGGCAAGAGCCCGATCCCGGCCGACACGTTCGTCGGCACGGTCAGCGACACCGGCCCGAACTTCCCCACCAGCTCCAGCGGCTCGGTGGTCAACGGCTCCTTCGAGCTCGTCGACAAGTCCGGCAGCCCGGTGACGCCCACCGGGCCGGTCAGCAGCATCACGCTCAGCGCCGAAGGTGCGCCGGGCTACTTGACCGCGGGGCAGACGGCGGACCCGCTCTACGACGCGACGGACGCGACGCCGGGCGGCGGTGACACCGGCAGCGTGCTGATCAGCCCGCTGATCAAGCCGGGCACGACGAGCAGCCGCTTCTACGACCACTACAGCTGGCTGCGGACGATGGAGGACATCTTCCAGGTCGGCAAGGGTCACGACCACGCGGCGCTGCCGGCCGGTACGGTCTCGGGCGGCGTCGACGGCCACGGCCACCTCGGCTTCGCCGGTGAGAGCGGTCTGGCCCCCTTCGGCACGGACGTGTTCAACAACCTGCCGCGGGCCGTGCACCACCCGAAGCCGAAGCACCCCAAGAAGCACCACAAGAAGCACCACAAGAAGAAGCACTGAGTGGCCGACCTCGACACGGCCCACCTCGGACCGGACGCCGCCCCGTCACGCCCCGTGCGTGCGGGGCGGCGCGCCGTCGCCTTCCTCGCCGGTGCGTGCGTCGTGCTCGGCGTCGTCTCCGGCTGCAGCAGCTCGTCATCCGCACCGCGCGGTGGGGCGAGCGGCTCGGCGGCCGACGCCAGCTACGGCTCGCTGCCCAGCTACCTGCCCACCTCCACCGTCGAGCCGGACAGCGTGCTGACCGGCAGCGCCGGACGACCGGCGCTGACCACCGAGGGCGACAGCGTCGACGTCAGTCTCGCCGGCGGCACGGTACGCGCGACGGTGACGGGCCCGGTCGTCCCGGGTGAGGGGCTGCCCGAACAGACCGAGGCCACGACGTGCACCTGGACGGTGACGCTGCGCGGGGCCACGGCCACCACGCCGATCCGGCTGGGTGACTTCACCACGCTCGATCATCTCGGCACCGTCTACCGGACCCGTCTCGCACCCGGCAGCCGCACCCCGCCGGCGCAGCTCGCCCCCGGGGCCACGACCACGTTCTCGCTGCGGACGGTGATGCCGACCGGCGAGGGGCTGATGCGCTGGACGGCGGGCGGGCGCCGCACCGTCGCCTCGTGGGACTTCGAGGTGGAGAACGACTGAGACCACCCACCCCCAGGAC
>NZ_CAXUNP010000010.1:0-105791 GCF_964252635.1 uncultured Jatrophihabitans sp. | reverse complement strand
CGGCCGGGGGCCGGGTCGCGGGCGACCGGACGGGACGGGCGCCGGCGCCGCGTCGCCGGACGACGCGGATGGGCCGGACGCCGCCCTGCCTGCCGGAGCGGCGTTGTCCGCGGGGAAGAACGGGCCGTCGTCCTCGTCCTCGTCGTCGCGCCGCCAGGGCCGCCGCCATCGTGCGCCCGCGGGGGCGCCCGCCGGTGCGTCCGCGTCCGCGTCGCGCCGCTCCCCGGCGCCGGCCGCCCTGTCCGCCCCACGCGTCACGGGGGAACGGTAGCCGGTTGGAGCTGATGGTGCCCGTAGCATCGCAGCGGTGAGCTCCCCGCCGACGTCCGGCCGTCCGCGGGCGGCCCTGCAGCTGGCGCGGGTGTGGGGCGTTCCGATCGTCGTGACGCCGTCGTGGCTGCTCATCGCCGTCCTGCTCACCGCGAGCTACGGGCCCATCGTCCGCGACGCGGTACCCGGTACGACGGGCACGGTCGCCTACCTGGCCTCGTTGGGCTTCGCCCTGCTGTTCGGCCTCTGCATCATCGCCCACGAGCTGGGGCACACGCTGGTCAGCCGCGCCCTCGGGTACTCGGTCACCCGCATCACCCTGTTCCTGCTCGGCGGCGTGTCCGAGATCGACGGCGAGCCCCGCCGGGCCCGCGACGAGCTGCTCATCAGCGGCGCCGGACCGCTCGTGTCCGCCGGTGTGGCCGCCGCGGCGTTCGGCGGCTACGCGTCCACCCCGCACGGTTCGCTGGCCGAGGTCCTGTTCCTGCTGCTGGCCTGGAGCAACGCCGTCCTGGTGGCGTTCAACCTGCTGCCCGGGCTGCCGCTCGACGGCGGCCGCCTGCTGCGAGCGGTCATCTGGGGCATCGGCGGCAAGGAGGTGCGCAGCACGCGGGTCGCCGGGTGGATGGGTCGCGCCCTCGCCGTCCTGATCGCCGTCTCGGGCCTGATCGTCGACCGCACGTCGGCCGGGGTGGCCGCCGGGATCGTCACCCTGTTCCTGGCCGTCTACCTGTGGTCCGGTGCCAGCGCGGCCATCCGGGTCGCCGACGTGCAGCAACGGTTGCCGCTCGTGCGCGTCAGCGACCTGCTCAGGCCGGGCCTGCTCGTGCCGAGCACCGCAACGGTCGACGACGCGCTGCAGCGGGCCTGGGCGGGCAACGTCCGGGGCATCGTGCTCACCGACGCCGCCGAACGACCCACCGCGATCGTCGACGAACGCCTGATCAGCGCGGTGCCGCCGCCCCGCCGGCCCTGGACCCGGGTGGCCGACGTCGCCCGTCCGCTCGACGCCGGTACGGTCCTGCCGGTGGACATCGCCGCGACCGACCTGCTCGACCGCATGCGCGAGCACCCGGCCCGTGAGTACCTGATGCTCGCCGCCGACGGCTCGCCCGCGGGCATCATCACCACCGCCGACTTCGCCCGGCTGCTCAACACGAAGCCCCCCGCGTGAGCCACCCGCGCGGGGCGACGGCGTGAGCAGGGCACCCGGGGCCGGACCCTTCGAGGTCGGGGAGCGGGTGCAGCTGTCGGACCCGAAGGGCCGCCTGCACACCGTGACCCTCGAGCCCGGCAAGCAGTTCCACACCCACCGTGGCGCCATCAGCCACGACGACCTCATCGGCACCCTCGAGGGCAGCGTGGTCAGCGCGACCTCGGGCACGCAGTACCTGGCGCTGCGCCCGCTGCTCAGCGACTTCGTGCTCTCGATGCCCCGCGGGGCCGCCGTCATCTACCCCAAGGACGCGGCACAGATCGTGGCCATGGGTGACGTGTGCCCGGGCATCACGGTGCTGGAGGCCGGCGCGGGCTCGGGCTCGCTGACGTGCTCGTTGCTGCGCGCCGTCGGCCCCACCGGGTCCGTGGTCTCCTACGAGGTCCGTGACGACCACGCCGACGTCGCGGTGCGCAACGTCGAGACCTTCTTCGGCGAGGCGCCGCCCAACTGGTCGCTGCGACGCGAGGACGTCGCGGCACACCCGGCCGACGAGCCGGTCGACCGTGTCGTCCTCGACATGCTCAGCCCCTGGGACGTGCTGCCCACGGTCGCGGGCGCACTGCGGCCCGGCGGCGTGCTCATCGGCTACGTGGCGACCACCACCCAGCTGTCGCGCCTCGTCGAGGCCCTGCGTACGGACGGCGGCTTCACCGAGCCCAGCGCGTTCGAGACCATGCTGCGCGGGTGGCACGTGGTCGGGCTGGCCGTGCGCCCGGAGCACCGCATGATCGGGCACACGGCGTTCCTCGTCACCGCGCGCCGGCTCGCACCCGGGGTGGTTGCGCCCGCTCGTCAGCGCCGGCCCACGGCGACCGATCAGCCGACGGTGCCACCGCGCGACGAGAGCGTGCCGTTCCGCCCGAACCTTCCGTAGTCCCACGAACCTCCGGCGCCACGAACCTCCGGCAGAAGCGCCGCGGGACGTTCAGGCCTCGGGGCCGGCGACCTCGACGTTGTCGCTCTCGCGCACCACGTGGATGCAGTCGCCGGGGCACTCCTTGGCCGACGAGATCACGTCCAGCCGCAGCGACGCGGGCACGTCGGCCCGCGCCTGCGGGGCCGCGAGCAGCTCGCCGTCGCCGTCCTTGACGTAGGCGAGGCCGTCGACGTCGAACTCGAACACCTCGGGTGCGTACTGGACGCAGAGCCCGTCGCCGGTGCACAGGTCCTGGTCGATCCATACGCGCAGCGCGTCGCTCATTCGTCCGCTCCGCTTTTTTCGCTCACAGGTGGGTAACTCCTCGGTAATGCGATGCCTGTTCTGTGGTGTCGATCGGCCCTTCGACTCGAGGGTAGTTGCCGTTGCGCGGCGACTCGCGTGTGTAGGGTGAAATCTCGCGAACACTCCGCGCGAGCCGACCTCGTCGGCCGTGGCGAATGAGGAGGTGGCCGCAGTGACTCAGGAGTCACGAGGTGGACAGCACGACGAGGCGAGCGACGGTCGCGAGGCCACCGCACGCGGGGCCCAGAACGACCCCGAGCTGCGTCGTCGCACGGCGTTCCTGGAGCAGGAGATCGAGCTGCTCCGCGCCCGGGTGTCGGAGTCACCGCGTCACCTGCGCCTGCTCGAGGACCGCCTCGCCGAGGCGCAGTCGCGCATCGCGGCGCTGGGCGATCGCAACGAGCGGCTGTCGGACACGCTGCGTGAGGCGCGCGACCAGATGGTGCAGCTCAAGGAGGAGGTCGACCGCCTGGCGCAGCCGCCGAGCGGCTACGGCGTCTTCCTCGAGGCCTTCGAGGACGGCACCGTCGACATCTTCACCACCGGTCGCAAGCTGCGGGTCGCGGTGTCGCCCGAAGTCGAGGTGCTGGAACTGCACCACGGCCAGGAGGTCATGCTCAATGAAGCCATGAACGTGGTCGCCGCGCGCGGGTTCGAGCGCACCGGCGAGGTCGTCATGCTCAAGGAGATCCTCGACGGCGGCGACCGCGCCCTGGTCGTGGGCCACACCGACGAGGAGCGGGTGGTCTTCCTGGCCGACCTGCTGCGCGAGAAGCCACTGCGCCCCGGCGACTCCCTGCTGCTCGAGACCCGGTCGTCCTACGTGTACGAGCGTGTCCCCAAGAGCGAGGTCGAGGAGCTCATCCTCGAAGAGGTCCCCGACATCGACTACGCCGACATCGGCGGCCTCACCGGCCAGATCGAATCCATCCGCGACGCGGTCGAGCTGCCCTTCCTGCACGGCGACTTGTTCCGTGAGCACCAGCTGCGCCCGCCGAAGGGCATCCTGCTCTACGGCCCGCCCGGCTGCGGCAAGACGCTCATCGCCAAGGCCGTCGCCAACTCCCTGGCCAAGCAGGTGCAGAAGGTCCACGGCGGCGACGAGAAGGCCACCGCGTTCTTCCTGAACATCAAGGGCCCGGAGCTGCTCAACAAGTACGTCGGGGAGACCGAGCGCCACATCCGCCTCGTCTTCCAGCGGGCCCGCGAGAAGGCGTCCGACGGCACCCCGGTCATCGTCTTCTTCGACGAGATGGACTCGATCTTCCGCACCCGCGGGTCCGGCGTCAGCTCCGACGTCGAGAACACGATCGTGCCGCAGCTGCTGTCCGAGATCGACGGTGTCGAGGGCCTGAAGAACGTCATCGTCATCGGCGCGTCGAACCGCGAGGACATGATCGACCCCGCCATCCTGCGCCCGGGCCGGCTCGACGTGAAGATCAAGATCGAGCGCCCGGACGCCCAGGCGGCGGCCGACATCTTCAGCAAGTACATCCTGCCGGGCCTGCCGATCCACGACGAGGACCTCAAGGAGAACGGCGGGGACCCCGAGGCCACCGTCGCGTCGATGATCTCGAACACCGTCGAGCGCATGTACACCGAGAGCGAGGAGAACCGCTTCCTCGAGGTCACCTACGCCAACGGTGATAAGGAGACCCTGTACTTCAAAGACTTCAACTCGGGCGCGATGATCCAGAACATCGTCGACCGCGGCAAGAAGATGGCCATCAAGGACCTGCTGACCCTCGGCGAGCGCGGCCTGCGCATGCAGCACCTGCTCGCCGCGTGCGTCGACGAGTTCCGCGAGAACGAGGACCTGCCCAACACGACCAACCCCGACGACTGGGCGCGGATCTCCGGCAAGAAGGGTGAGCGGATCGTCTATATCCGCACGCTCGTGTCCGGCGGCAAGGGCAGCGACGCGGGCCGTTCCATCGATACCGTCGGCAACACCGGGCAGTATCTGTAACCAGCTGTGACGGCCGTTGTGCCTACCTCCCGCGGCCCGGATGACCACCCTTTGGGGTGACGATGCCCCCCTCGGGCCCCCCGTCTGGTTTGATCGGGCTTGCGCGTAGTTCGCCCGCAAACAACTGGGACGTCCACCGCGCTCGACAGACCGAGGCTTTTTGTGATCCGTCGACGCATCGCCATCATCGGACCAGCTCGCACGCCGATTGCCGAGCCGTTCTCCGGGGGGCTCACGGCGCACATCCGTGCCCTGACCGAACGCCTGTGCCGTCGGGGCCATGACGTGACCCTGTTTGCGGCGCCCGGGTCGGACCCGAGCCTGCCGCTGGTCGAGCTGGCCATGAACCTGCAGCTGTCCGAGACCGCCCGCCAGGACGTCTCGATGCCGCCCGAGGTGTTCCTGCACGAGCACCACGCCTACCTGGCCCTGATGACCGGCCTGGCCCGCCAGCGCGGGCGCTTCGACGTCATCCACAACCACAGCCAGCACCACCTGCCGATCGCGCTGTCCTACCTGCTGCCGGCTCCGATGGTGACCACGCTGCACACCCCGCCGACACCGTGGCTGGAGTCGGCGGTGCAGGTGGGCCCCACCCCGCCGGTGCGTTTCGTCGCGGTCAGCCGGTACACCGCCGAGCAGTGGCGCCCCACCCTCGGGCCGGTCGACGTCGTGGCCAACGGCGTGGACTGCGAGGCGTGGCAGCCCGGGCCGGGCGGGCGGGACCTGGTCTGGTCGGGCCGGATGGTGCCGGAGAAGGCCCCGCACCTCGCCATCCTGGCCGCCCGCCTCACCGGTCGGCGCCTCGTGCTCGCCGGCCCGGTGTCGGACCCCGAGTACTTCGCCGAGGTGGTGTCGCCGCTGCTCGGCCGCGACGCGGTCTTTGCCGGGCACCTCGGCCACGAGGCGCTGTCGCACCTGGTGCGTACGTCCGCGGTGGCGGTCGCGACGCCGGTCTGGGACGAGCCGTACGGCCTCGTGCTCGCCGAGGCGCTGGCATCGGGCACGCCGGTGGCCACCTTCGCGCGAGGCGGCACCGTCGAGGTCGTCGACGAGTCCTGCGCCCGGCTGGCCGTGCCCGACGACGTCGCCTCCCTGGCCAGGGCCATCGACGAGGCTGCCGACCTCGACCGGGCCGCGGCCCGCGAGCGCGCCGAGAAGTTCTGTTCCCTCGAGCGCATGCTCGATGAGTACGAGCTCGTGCTGGACGAGACCGCTGCGGCGTGATCGGGTACTACGTCCACCACCAGGGCCACGGCCACCTGCACCGGGCCCTGAGCCTCGCGCACGCGCTCGACGAACCGGTCGTGGGGCTGTCCTCGCTGCCGAGCCCGGGGGAGCCGTTCGCCGACTGGGTGCCGCTGCCGCCGGACCCCGCCCTCGACGACGCGGACGGGCCGGACGCCGGTGGTGCGCTGCACTGGGCGCCGACCAACTCACCCGGCTACGCCGACCGGATGTCCACCGTGGCCGACTGGGTGCGGCGCGAGCGGCCGCGGCTGGTGGTGGTCGACCTGTCGGTGGAGGTGGCGACGCTCGTCCGGCTGCTCGGCACACCTGTCGCGGTCGTCACCCTGCCCGGTGAGCGCACCGACGACGCGCACCGCCTGGCCTACCGCCTCGCCACGACCATCGTCGCGCCGTGGCCACGCGCGATCCTCGACCCCCCGCACCTTTGCGACTACGGGGCGAAGGTCGTGCACACGGGTGCCATCTCGCGCTTCGACGGCCGGCCCGGCCGGCCCGCGCCCGCTGCGGGCCGCGTGCTGGTGCTGCTGGGATCGGGCGGCGCCGACGGGCTGACCGTGCCGGCCGACGGGGCCGGCTGGACCTGGACGGCGTTGGGCGGCGGTGGCACCTGGAGCGGTGACGTGTGGTCGGCCCTGCAGGACAGCGACGTCGTCGTCACCCACGCCGGCCTCAACGCCCTGGCCGAGGTCGCCGCGGCAGGGCGACCGGCCGTCGTGGTCCCGCAGTCCCGCCCGTTCGCCGAGCAACGCACCACCGGCGGTGCCCTGAAGGCCGCTGGCCTGGCCACCGTGCTCGACGCCTGGCCGGCGCCCGACGAGTGGGACGGGGTGCTGACGTCCGCGTGCGCGCGGGGGGAGTCGTGGCAGCGGTGGAACGACGGACAGGGTGCGGGCCGCTTCGCTCACGCCCTCGCCGAGCGAGCCCTGCAGCCGGTGGGCGATGGGCGCTGAACGCACCGCCGTCGTCACGGTGGTCAGCGGGCGGCACGAGCACCTGGCCGTGCAACGGCATCACCTGGCCCGGTGCGACCCCGCGCCGCTGCTGCACGTCGTCGTCGCCGTCGCCGACCCGGAAGTGGCCGGGGTGGTGGCACGGGAACCCGATCTGCTCACTCGGGTCGTGGCCCTGGACACGATCGCGGCCGGGCTGCCGGTCGCCGCCGCCCGCAACGCCGGCGCCGCCGAGGCGCTCGCCGCCGGCGCGACCGAGCTGGTGTTCCTCGACGTCGACTGCCTGCCCGCCCCCGACCTGCTCGAGCACTACACGGAGGCGCTGACGCGGCACACCGACGCGGTCCTCTGCGGCCCCGTCACCTACCTGCCGCCGCTCGCTGGCCGGGACTGGCGGGTGGACGACCCCACCCTGCTGCGCGCGCCCCACGCCGCGCGCCCCGACCCGGCGCCCGGGGCGGTACTGCCCCTGGACGCGGCGCTGTTCTGGTCGCTGTCGTTCGCGCTGACGGCCGGCACCTGGGCCCGTCTCGGTGGGTTCTGGGCCGGCTACGTCGGCTACGGCGCCGAGGACACCGACTTCGGCGTCCACGTCGTCACCTCGGGCGTGCCGCTGCTGATGGTGGGGGGAGCCGACGCCTACCACCAGCACCACCCGGTGAGCCGCCCGCCGGTCGAGCACGTCGACGACATCGTGCGCAACAGCGAGGTCTACCTGCGCCGCAACGGCTCGCTGCCGATGTCCGGCTGGCTGGACGCGTTCGCGGCCGACGGGCTCGTCGAGACCGGCCCGACCGGTGCGCCGCGGCGCACCGACGCGCCCCGCGTGGTCACCGTCCCGGCCCGCCACCCCTACCTCGACGCGGTGCTGCCGGCGTCGGTCGTGCGGGTGGCGCCGGACCGCGTCACGGCGTGGGAACCGGACCCGCTGCTCGACGCCGACGCGCTCGCGGACGCCGCCGACGGCATTGACGTCGTGCACGTGCACTTCGGCTACGACCACGTCGACCCCGACGCGCTGGACGGCTGGCTCGCGCGGCTGGACGAGCTGGGCCTGGCGCTGGCCGTGACGGTGCACGACCTGCGCAACCCGCACCACGCCGACCGTCGACGACACGACGCGCACCTGTCGCTGCTGCTGCAGCACGCGCAGCGCGCCCTCACCCTGACCGACGCGGCGGCGGACGAGTGCCGGCGGCGCTTCGGCCGGCGGCCCGAGGTCGTCGTGCATCCGACCCTGCTGTCCGCGGCCGACGTCGGGGCAGCGCTCGGCCGCCCGCCCGCCGACCCGCCGACGGTCCTCGTGCCGCTGAAGGCACTGCGGCGCAACGTCGTCGACCCGGACGCCGTGGTGGGTGCCGCCGTGCAGGGCGCGGCGGACGCCCGTGTCGTCGTGCTCGTGCAGCCGTCCGTCGCCGAGCGGCCCGAGCTGGCGGGCACGAGAGCGGCCGCGGCCCGCGGTGAGCTCACCCTGCTGACCCGCGAGTACCTGCCGCCCGACGAGCTGCACGCCCTCGTCGCCGCCGCGCACGCCGTGGTGCTGCCCTACCGGTGGGGCACGCACTCGGGCTGGGCCGAGCTGGCCCGTGACCTCGGCACCCACGTCATCGCGCCGAGCAGTGGCCACGTCGCCTCGCAGCTCGCCGGTGCCGCGGTGTACGGCAACGACGAGACGGCCGGCCTCGACCCGGCCGGCCTGCGGGCCGCGGTCGCCGACGTGGTCCGGCGCCCGGCCGCCGTGCCCGCCGACCGTGCGGCCCGCGAGGTCGAGCGCGACCTGGTCCGGGCCACCCACGACGTGCTCTACCGCGACCTGGCCCGGCAGCGCTCCCGCCCGGCCCGCGTGCCGTGACGCGCGTCCTGCACCTCGTGCCCGGGCCCGACCAGCACGGCGTCGTTCGGCACGCCGTGGAGGTGGCCGGGGCGTGCGGCCACGACGCGCGCCGCGTCGAACGCCCCGATGACGACGTGCAGCTGACCGGCTACGACGTCGTGCACGTGCCGGTCACCGAGCGGTTGTTCAGGCCCGACCTGGACTCCGCAGCAGGGGCCTTCGCCGCCCTGGCCGGCCGGGTGCACGCGGACGGTGCCGCGCTGTCGGTCACCCTGCACGACGTCCCCTACGACACCACCGACTTCCAGCAGCGACGGGCCGCCTTCTACCGGCAGGTGGTCGAGGCGTCGCGTGGCGTGGTCGTCAACAGCGACGTCGAGCTCGACCTGGTGACGCCGTGGGCGGGTGGCGTGCACTCGCTGCGTCGCATCCCGCTGCCCGTCGAGCGGGCCGGCGGCTCAGGCGCGCGCACGGCGTCCGGCCCGACCGACGTCGTGGTCCTGGGCTTCCTGTTCCCCGACCGCGGCTACGAGCAGGTCATCGCCGCGCTGCCCGAGGGCGCGTCGCTGCTGGCCCTGGGTCGCCCGTCCGAGGGCCACGAGGACCTGCCGGAGCGATACGCGACGCTGGCCGCCGGGCGGTTCCGGGTCACCGGGTTCGTCCCGGACGGCGAGCTGGGGGCGCGCTTGCGTGCCGCGGCGGTGCCGGTGGCGCCCAACCGCCGCGTCACGGCGTCCGGCTCGATCAACACCTGGCTGGCGCACGATCGACGCCCGCTCGTGCCCGACTGTGCGTACACGCGCGAGCTCGCGGCGGCCCGGCCCGGTGCGCTGTGGCTTTACGACCCCGACGACCCGGCGGCGCTCCGGGCCGCCCTGGCCACCGCGCTGGCCGAGCCCGACCGCACCTGGCTGGGCGACGACGTCGCGCGCGGACCGTCCCTCTCCGACAGTGCCGACGCCTACGCCGAGCACCTGCGTGCGTGCGTCCCGCCTCGCGCCGTGGCGGTGGCCGGCGGGCACACCGTGCCCGGCAACCGGTGGGACCTGCTCCCCGCCCCGGCCACGCAACCCACCGTCTCGGTCGTCGTGCCGTACTTCGAGGCGCAGCGGCAGCTCGATCTCGTCCTGGCCGGGCTGGCCGGGCAGACCTACCCGCAGGACCGGCTCGAGATCGTCGTGGTCGACGACGGGTCGCGCCGGGCGCCCGACACGACGGCCGCCGGGTCACTGGCCGTGCAGGTGCTCCGGCAGGACGACCACGGGTTCCGCGCCGCCCGCGCCCGCAGCCTGGGTGCGCGGGCCGCCTCGGGGGAGCTGCTGGCCTTCCTCGACGGCGACACGGTGCCCGAGCCGGACTACCTGCGCAGCCTGCTGGCGCTGCCCGCGGTGTGCCCGGACGCGGTCACGGTGGGCCGGCGCCGGCACGCCGACCTCGAGCAGCTGACACCGGACCGCCTCGCCGCGTGGAGGGCCGGACAGGTGCAGGTCGACGAGCTCGACGAGCCGGCCTGGTTGACGGACGCCTACCGGGCCAGTGACGACCTGCTGCGCGTCGACCGCCGCTCCTACCGCTACGTCATCAGCGCCGTGCTCGGCGGCCCTGCGGCGCTGTTCGCCGAGGTCGGCGGCTTCGACGAGCGCTTCGTCGGCTACGGGGGCGAGGACTGGGAGCTGGCGCACCGCCTGTACGTCGCCGGTGCAGTGCTTGCACACGTGCCCGGCGCGGTCGCGTGGCACGACGGGCCCGACTGGGGCGCCCGTGCCGGTGCCGACCCGGCGGCGAAGGATCCTGAGACGCTGATGCTCGCCGCCCTGCTGCCCGACCCCGACGCGCGCGGGCCGGGGTCGTGGTGGCCGTACCCGTCGATCGTGGTGCGCGCGCCGGCGATGACCGCGGCGCAGGCGCTGGCGACGGCCCGCTCGGCCTTCGGAGCCGGCGTCGACTGCGTGCTCTACCTCGACGCCGTCACCGGGGCGTCCGCGGACCTCGTGCGCGCGGACCCGCGCATCGTCGTCGGGTCACCGTCGGCGGACGTGCTGGCCCGCGCCTGGTGCGTCGCCGAGCTGACGGGCCCGGCCGACCTCCATGACCTCGACGCCCTCGCCACCGCCGCCGACCGCCACGGCGAGATCCGCACACCCGCGCTGCGCGTGCGTGCGAGCCGCGGGGTCCGTCGTACGGCGCGACACGGGCTGGGGGACGACGACGCCGCCCAGCTGTTCGGCGTCCACGACAGCAGTGCACGGTCCTGGCCGGCGGGCGACCTCGCCGCACGGCTCAGACCGAGATGAGGCGCTCGTAGACCCCGACCTCGGAACCCGTCCAGGTCGCACCGATGCCGTCGAAGGTCGCGAGCACGTCCTCGTGCGACCAGTCCTCCTCGACGTGGACCTCGTAGGGGTTTCCCTCGATCTCGTGCTGCGGGTAGTGCACGATCGGGATCGACAGGTAGACGGCCAGGCGGGCCGCGTCGGCGCAACGGCGCCACAGCTCGACACCCTCGTCACGGGTCATGTGCTCGACGATGTCGCCGAGAACGACGACGTCGGCCACCGGCAGGTCGGTGGTCCGCGCATCTCCGACGATCACCTCGTCGTAGTACTCGTGCAGCCGGTAGGTGGTGACGTAGGGCTCCCACGCCTCGAGGCCGGTGATGCGACTGACGGGAAGGCCGCGCAGCAGCTTCGCGTACGTGCCGACGCCGGGGCCGAGGTCGAGCACGGACACCGGGCCGTCGGCGGCGAGCGCCGCGATCCGGTCACGGGTCCAGTCCTTGCCCTCGGCTGAGCTCATCGGCATGCCGTGTTCCTTCCCACGTTGCCGCTCGGCGGTCACCCGGTCCGTCCCCTGGCAGACTTCAGGCAGTGACGTTCTGGGAAGGGGTGCTCGTCCTCGTCGCGGGCATCTGGGCCGGAACGATCAACACCGTCGTCGGCTCCGGGACGCTGGTCTCGTTCCCGGTACTGCTCGGCGTCGGCCTGTCGCCGGTGACGGCGAACGTGTCCAACGCCGTCGGGCTGTTCCCCGGCTCGTTCGTCGGTGCTTACGGCTACCGCCGCGAGCTGACCGGGCAACGGGGCCGCGCGACATGGCTGGGCGCGGCGTCCGGACTGGGCGCCCTCGTCGGGGCGGTGCTGCTGCTCACCCTGCCCGCCGGTGCGTTCCAGACCATCGTCCCGGTGCTCATCGTCCTCGCCCTGCTGCTGGTGATCTTCGGCAAACGGGTGACGGCCTGGATGCAGGCCCGCGGCGGCGGTGCGCGTGAGCAGGTGGGGCCGGCGCTGTGGCTGACGTGCTTCGGCACCGGGGTGTACGGCGGGTATTTCGGGGCCGCGCAGGGTGTGCTGCTGATGGGCTTCTTCGGGCTGTTCCTGGCCGAGTCGCTGCAGCGCCAGAACGCCTTGAAGAACGTACTGTCCGGCATCGTCAACCTGGTCGGGGCCGTCGTCTTCACGCTGACGACCCACATCGACTGGGCGGCGGCGGGGTTGATCGCCGTGGGCTCGATCGCCGGTGGCCTGCTGGGCGCGCGCATCGGCCGGCGGCTGTCGCCGGCGGTGCTGCGGGCAACGATCGTCGTGGTCGGCGTCGCCGCGATCGTCAAACTGCTGGTATGACCCCGTCCGGCCGACGGTGTGCAGACGCGCGGGCCGGGGCCGGCGTGTCTGCTTACCGTCGCCGGCGCGCCGGCTAGAGCAGCTCGGGCCGCTGCCACGGCTCGTCGAGCACGTGCTGCGCCAGCCACGCCCACACCGTCTCGTACCAGAGCCGGGCGTTGCCGGGCTTGAGGACCCAGTGCCCCTCGTCGGGGTAGTAGAGGAACGCCGACTCGACACCGGTGCGCTGCAGGTCCCACCACAGCCGCAGCCCCTCGCCGATCGGCACGCGGTAGTCCTTGTCGCCGTGGATGACGAGCATCGGCGTACGGATCGCGTCGACGTAGCGGTGCGGCGAGAACTCGGCGTACCGCTCCGGACGGGTGGTCGGCAGCCCCCACTCGAGCGCCCAGTCACCCGGGACGTCGGTGGTGCCCTGGAACTGGTCCATGGCCCACAGGCTGGCGTGCGTGACGATGCAGCGGAACCGCTCCGTGTGCCCGGCGATCCAGTTGGCCATGTACCCGCCGTAGGACCCGCCGAGCGCCGCGGTGCGCGAGCCGTCGATCTCGGGCCGGGCGACGACGGCGTCGGTCACCGCCATCAGGTCCGTGTACGGCGTGCCGCCCCACTGCCCCCAGCCGCGGCGCAGCATGTGCGCGCCGTATCCGGTCGACAGGGCCGGGTCGGGCAACACGACGGCATAGCCGCGGGCGGCCATCAGCCACGGGTTCCACCGCCACGTCCACCCGTTGAAGGACGCGAACGGGCCGCCGTGGACGAACAGCAGCAGCGGCACCGGCGCCTGGGCGGACGCACCGTGGGGCAGCACCAGCCACGCGCCCACCTCGGTGCCGTCCTCGACGGTGACGTGCAGGCGCTCGACCGTCCCCGGCACCTCGACCGCGCCCGGGCACGGCAGGTACACCGGCTCGCCGTCGGTGGCGGCGGCGTCGAGGCGCACCGGGCGGGCGGGGGAGTCCCAGGCGTCCCGCAGCGCGAAGATCGTCGACCCGTCCGGCGTGACCTGCAGCGACGTGTAGTGCCCCGACGCCGTGACCCGCGTCAGCGCTCCGGTGGGGACGTCGAGCCGGAAGATCGGGCCGTGCCCCTGCTCGTCGGTCGAGAAGAACACGGTGTCGGCGTCCGCGCCGAAGACCGGGGAACCCGGCCAGACGTCGGGGTCGGTGACCAGCTCGCGCGAATCGCCGGTGGCGAGGTCGATGAGCAGCAGGGAGTGCTGCCACGGCTCGTCGTCGGTGCAGTCGATCGAGCGGACGCACACGACGTGCCGGCCGTCGGCCGAGACGGACGGGGAGGTGAAGCTGGCCGCGTCGTCCTCGGCGAGCACACGCTGCTCCGCCGTCGTCGTGTCGATCGCGACCAGGGCCGCCTTCGGGAGGCCGGGGGTGTCACGCCGGTACCAGCCGGCGACGGCGGTGCTGCCGTCCGGCGTCACCGTGAACTCGGCCTCGTCGAGGGCCCGGCCCGGCTCGGGCGTGAGGTCGACCGGGTCCGCGCCCGGCGTCCAGGCCAGCAGGCGGTCCTCGGCTGGCCCCAGGTCGTGGTCCCAGAAGCGCACCGGCGACGACGTGTGCAGCACCGCGCTGGTCTTGATCTTCGTGCGGGCCTCGCGCGCCTTCTCGTCGGCGTCGGCGCCGATCGTGCCGGGTAGGGCGGACGTGCCGACCACGACGGTGCCGGCCTCCCGCGCGACGTGCACCGCGCCGATGCCGCCCGGCCGGGTGAGCACCCGCTCCGCCTCGCCGGTCGCCGGCAGCCGCCACAGGGCCGGCGGGTCCTCCTCGTCGGCGTCGCGCGCCGAGGTGAAGTACACCGAGCCGTCGGGGGCGGGCGCGGCGCCCTTCTCGCCCTTGTCCGACCGCGTCAGGCGCCGCGCCTGCCCGTCGCCCACCGGGTCGAGCTCCCACAGCGCGCCGACGAAGGTGTCGCCGTCGTCGGACAGCTCGGAGACCTCGGCGATCAGCCGGGTGCCGTCCGGGGAGAGCGCGAGCCCGGAGACGCGCGCGTGCTGGAGGTACTCGTCGAACGTCACAAACCCCGTCATGGGGACTGACCGTAGGCCCTCGCGTCCGCGGCGGCACCGACCCCCGGCGATTCCGACCCGTCCGTCCTCACGGGGACGCGGCCGTGCGCGGCACGTAGTTTGGACGGGTGACAGTCGAACGCGTGATGGGCACCGAGGTCGAGTACGGCGTGAGCCTGCCGGGGCAGCCGACCGCCAACGCCATGCTGCTCTCGGCGCAGGTCGTCAACGCCTACGCCAGCACCTTGCCGGCCGGACGCGCGCGGCGGGCGAGCTGGGACTTCGAGGAGGAGTCGCCGCTGCGCGACGCGCGGGGCTTCGACCTCGGCGGCGGCAGCGGCACGGTCGCGCAGGAGTTCATCGAGGCCGAGGAGGACGCCGGGATGGCGAACGTCATCCTGCCGAACGGAGCCCGGCTCTACGTCGACCACGCGCACCCCGAGTACTCCAGCCCCGAGGTCACGAACCCGCTCGACGCGGTGCGCTGGGACAAGGCCGGTGAGCTGGTGATGCTCGAGGCCATCCGCCGGCTGCCGACCATGCCCGGGGTCAACGCGAGCATCAATTTGTACAAGAACAACACCGACAACAAGGGTGCGTCGTACGGCTCGCACGAGAACTACCTCTGCAGCCGGGACACCCCGTTCGCGGCCATCGTCCGTGGCCTGATCCCGTTCTTCATCACCCGCCAGGTGATGTGCGGTTCCGGCCGGGTCGGGCTCGGCCAGGACGGTCGCACCCACGGGTTCCAGATCTCGCAGCGGGCGGACTTCTTCGAGGTCGAGGTCGGTCTCGAGACCACCCTCAAGCGCCCGATCATCAACACCCGCGACGAGCCGCACGCCGACGCCGACCGCTACCGGCGACTGCACGTCATCATCGGCGACGCGAACATGTCCGAGATCTCGACCTACCTCAAGGTCGGCACCACCGCGCTCGTCCTCGCCATGATCGAGGCCAAGTTCCTGACCGACGACCTCGCGGTGGTGCAGCCGGTACGCGAGCTGCACGAGATCTCGCACGACCCGTCGTTGCGGCACCGGGTGCAACTGGCCGACGGCCGCACGATGACCGCCCTAGACCTGCAGGGCGAGTACCTCGACCGCGCCCGCAAGTTCGTCGACGACCGCCTCGGGGACGACGCCGACACCCAGACCCTCGACGTGCTGGCCCGCTGGGAGTCGGTGCTGACCCGGCTCGGTCAGGACGCGTTCCTGCTCGCCCGCGAGCTCGACTGGGTGGCCAAGCTCCGGCTGCTGGAGGGATACCGGGACCGCGACCACCTCGACTGGGACTCCCCGCACCTGCAGCTCGTCGACCTGCAGTACAGCGACGTCCGACCCGAGAAGGGCCTGTACAACCGGCTCGCGTCGCGCGGGGCGTTCGAACGGCTGCTGACCGACGAGCAGGTGCAGGCCGCCGTGTCGACACCGCCGGCCGACACCCGTGCCTATTTCCGGGGCGAGTGCCTGCGCCGGTACGGGCAGTCCGTCGCCGCCGCCTCGTGGGACTCGGTGATCTTCGACGTCGGCCGCGAGTCGCTGGTCCGGGTGCCGATGCTCGAACCGCTGCGCGGGACGCAGGCCCACGTCGGCGAGCTGCTCGACCGGTGCCGCACCGCGGCGGAGCTCGTCGAGGCGTTGAACACGGCCCGCTGAGCCCGCCTGCCCGACCGTCGATCAGGGCTCGTCGGCCCGGGTGACCCAGGCCGAGAACACCGGCAACCCCGACCAGGGGCCGGCGTCCGCCCGCGCGACGGCGACCACCGCGTACGGGCGGACGAACTGCAGCGTGGCAGTTCGCTCGACCCCGTCGCGCGCGATGATCGCGCTGGCCCGCACCCCGACCGCGGTCACCGCCGCGGCCTCGAAACCGGTGCGGGTGTAGCGCGCCATGGCCTGCTGCCGCGCCTCGGTCGGCAACGCCGGGTCGCCGACGAGCCCGGCCAGGGTCTGCGCGGCGCGCGGGAAACCCGTCGACGCCGAGGTCAGGTCCAGGTCGGTGTCGGCCGACCACGCGGGCAGGACGCTCTCGACGCGCTGGTGCCGGCCGCCGCGCGTCGTCATCCGCTCGGTCAGGGTCCACGCGTGCCCGTCGCCGAGCGGGAGGTCGAACAGGTCAGTGCGGGCGAGGCCCGGGTCGGCGCCGGCCACGGCGACCGCCAGCCGGTAGGCCTCGGCCAGCACGTCGCCGGGCGCGGCGTCGGGCGGCCCGCAGACCGACACGACGTCGAGGTCGTCGCCGGCCGACCGGCCCGCGTGCACCGCCAGCAGCCCGAGGTCCGTGCTGGCGAGGAACTGCTCGTCGTCGACCCCGCTGTGCAGCAAGCGCTGCACACCGGCGAAACCGGGCGCGCGGGGCAGGGTCACGACGTCGGCCCCGACGACGTCCAGCGGCAGGTGCCACTCGATCGACGCGGCCACCGCGCTGGCCAGCACGACCAGCGCTCCGGCGACGTCCAGCGGGAAACGTCGGATCAACCCGCCGGTGACGTGGTCGGCCCACGCGTCGGCGGCGGCCTGGTCGGGCATCGGGCCGGCGGTGAGCACCGCGGCCACCTGTTCCAGCCAGCTGTCGAGCGCCGCGCTGCGCACGTCCGCGTTCCGCCAGGCCGCGCCCTGCAGGTGGACCGACGGGTGCGGGTGGAACAGCAGGTCGCGGGCGACGCGGGCGGCCTCGTCGGCGGGCAGCCCGACGACGTCGTCGAGGCCGCCCCCGGCCGCCGGCGCGAGCAGCGCGAGCAAGACCCACGCGCCCAGGGCCGACACCACGTGGTGCTCGTCGCCGGCGAGCGCGTGCAGGCGCGGCGCGTACGCACCGACCGCGGCGGACAGGCCGGCGGTCGGGTCAGGCGCGCTGATAGCGCTCCGCAGCGCGGGCGCGCGCCTTCGCCGCCTCCACGGCGCGGTCCCTCGGGGGAGCCGCGGTGACGAGGTCGTCGAGCAGGTGCTGGGTGATGTGCGCGACCTCGGCGACGGCGCGGTCGAAGGCGTCCTGGTTGGCCGCGGACGGTTTGGCCGTCCCGGCGACCTTGCGGACGTACTGCAGCGCGGCGGCGTGCACCTCCTCGGTGGTGGCCGGCGGCGCGAAGTTGTGCAGGGTCCGGATGTTGCGGCACATGCCGCCACTGTGCCACGGAGTGCCGGCCTCGATCAGCCCGAATCCAGTTCCTTGCGCAACCGCTTGGGCGCCTGCACCCGCCACGCGTCGGTGAGCAGCTCGCGCAGCTCGTCGGCGTCGACCGCACCGAGGCGCAGCAGCACCGCGGCATAGCCGTTGTAGTGGTCCTCGGTGAAGAACTTGTCCGGGTCGGAGTGGATCAGCGCTTCCTTCTCGCCGACGCCGTCGGTGCGCAGCGCGACCACGTCGAAGCGCTTGACCTTCTTCTTCTTCGGGTGCACGCGCTCGCGCCAGGGCCAGACGAAGCCCTTGCCCACGACGCTGAACGCGTCGTTGTCCTCCGCCGTCTCCGGCAACGACAGCGCGATCGCGCGGACGTCCTCGAAGTCGGCCATGGGGCACGCTACCGCGCGTGCCTGGGGCTGCGGCATGCTCGTGGGCGTGGATGCCGTTCTTCATCGACTCGAGGCGCTGCCCGGGGACGGACGGTGGGCGGCCACCTTCCGCCGCCTCGACGGCACCGAGCAGACCGCCGTCGTCCAGGTGACCGGGGCCGGGTCCGACGCCCCCGAGGTGACGGTGGCCGAGGCGAGCCTGCCTGCCGACTGGAGCCGCACCGGGGACGCCTGGCTGGCCGTGGCCGACGCCGTCCGCGCCCTGGAACGCGCGCGGATCGCCAGCGAGCCGACGGGCGCGGTCCTGCACGACGCCGACGGCGGCTGGGACGTCAGCCTGGGCAACGTCGTGCTCGGCGACGACGGCCGCCCGGCGTGCATCGCGCACGGCGAGATGGCCACCGCCGACGGGGTGTGGGCCTGCCCCGAGTGCGGAGCCACCGCCCTGTTCGGGTGACGACACGCCACGCCGCACACCGTGGTTCACTGAGTGCCATGGCAGCGGAACGTCCCGTGCCCACCCACGAGGTCACCAACCAGGTACCGCCCGTCGTCGGCCGCGACATCAGCACGTCGCCCGCCCTGCTCGAGGGGCTGCGGCGCGAGGGCGGCGGGTGGGCCGAGGACGAGGTGCGCGCGCTCGCCCTGCTCGGCAACAGCGAGACCTGGCAGCAGGCCGGCCGCCTCGCCAACGACCACCCGCCGGTGCTGCACACTCACGACCGGTACGGCAACCGGGTCGACGAGGTCGAGTACCTGCCGCAGTACCACGACCTGATGCGCAAGGCCGTCGCCCACGGCCTGCACGGCGCCCCCTGGGTCGATCCGCGCCCCGGCGCGCACGTCGCCCGCGCCGCCAAGGTCGTCGCGTGGGGAGTGGCCGACGCCGGGCACCTGTGCCCGATCTCGATGACCTACGCCGTCGTCCCGGCGCTGCGCGCCACCCCGGAGCTCGCCCTGCAGTACGAGCCGCTGCTCACCAACGGCGTCTACGAGCCGGCGCTGCGGGCGCCGCAGGACAAGGGCGGCCTGATCGCCGGCATGTCGATGACCGAGAAGCAGGGCGGGTCGGACGTGCGGGCCAACACGACGGTCGCCGTGCCGGCCGGCGACGGGTCCCACCGCCTGACGGGCCACAAGTGGTTCACGTCCGCGCCGATGTCCGACCTGTTCCTCACCCTGGCGCAGACCGACGCCGGGCTGTCGTGCTTCCTGGTGCCGCGCGTGCTGCCCGACGGCACCCGGAACGCGTTCTTCCTGCAGCGCCTGAAGGACAAGCTGGGCAACAAGTCCAACGCCAGCGGCGAGGTCGAATACGACGGGGCGACGGGCTGGCTCGTCGGCGAGCAGGGGCGCGGCGTCGCCACCATCATCGAGATGGTCAACATGACCCGCCTCGACTGCTCACTGATGGCCGCGGGCGGCATGCGCCTCAACGTCGCGCACGCCCTGCACCACGCGACGCACCGCTCCGCCTTCGGCCGGCGGCTCGTCGACCAGCCGGCCATGACCAACGTGCTGGCCGACCTGGCCGTCGACAGCGAGGCCGCGAGCGCCGTCGTCATGCGCCTCGCCGGGGCCGTGGATCGTGCGATGCGCGGCGACGAGGCCGAGCGGGCGTTCCGGCGGGTGGCGCTGTCGGTCACCAAGTACCAGCTCTGCAAGCGACTCGCGCCGCACACCGTCGAGGCCCTGGAATGCCTGGGTGGCAACGGTTACGTCGAGGACTCCGGCATGCCGCGGCTGTACCGCGAGGCGCCGCTCATCTCGATCTGGGAGGGCTCGGGCAACGTCGCCGCCCTGGACACGTTGCGCGCCCTGGGGCGCGAGCCCGCGGCCGTCGAGGCCTTCCTCGCCGAGCTCGAGCTCGCCGGCGGCGCAGACGGTCGCTACGACGACGCGCTGGCCGTGCTGCACAAGGAGCTGGTCGACCTCGGTGATCCCGAGGACCTGCAGTTCCGCGCGCGCCGCGTCGTCGAGCGGATGGCCTTGCTGCTGCAGGGGTCCCTGCTGATCCGGCACGGCGACCACGCGGTCGCCGACGCGTTCGTCGCCTCGCGGCTGGCGGGGGACCGCGGCCGCGACTACGGCACCCTGCCCAGCGGCATCGACACCCGCGCGGTGCTGGCCCGCGCCGCCGTCCCCGAGTAACGACGCAGGCGCTGCCGTTTCGGTTTCCGCCTGCTCTCTTCCGGTGATCAATTGCGGCTGCTGGTCGCTGAGCAGCCACGACCCGCAGTTGATCAGTTCGATGCGCGGTCCCGTCGGGGCCTTGTTGGGAATCGTTTTCATATCCAGTACGGTTTCTGTATGCACCTGCCCCGCCGCATCGCTCCCGCCGTCGCGGCCGCCCTCTCGGCGGCCGTCCTCGCCTCCTGCTCGAGTGCCAGCGGCGGCGCCGGCAACAACCTGCCGACGACGCAGACCACGCACGCCGGGCGGGTCCAGGTGGCTGCGGCCGAGAGCCTCTGGGGCAACGTCGCCGAGCAAGTCGGCGGCGACCACGTCGACGTCACCTCGATCATCAGCGACCCGAACCAGGACCCGCACGAGTACGAGAGCACGGTGGGCGACGCGTCGACGCTCAGCCGCGCCAAGCTGGTCATCGTCAACGGGGCCGGGTACGACCCGTTCATGAACCGCCTGCTGGGCGTGGACAAGAAACCCGCAGGTGACGTGATCACGGTGAGCAAGGTCGTCGGCGCGAGCAACGGCGCCAACCCGCACCTCTGGTACCGCACCGCGTACGCGCTGCAGGCGGCCCAGGCCATCGAGGCCGCCCTGATCCGCAAGCAGCCCGCCCACCGCGCCGACTTCGCAGCCGGCCTCGGGCGCTTCACCGCCGGGATGCAGAAGGTCCGCAGCGTCATCGCCGCCATCAGGGCCCGCCACGCCGGCGCACCGGTGGGCTACACCGAACCGGTGCCGGGTTACCTCGTCACCGACGCCGGGCTCAGCCTGGGTACGCCGGAGAGCTTCTCCCTCGCCCTGGAGAACGGCACCGACCCCAGCCCCGGCGACAACGCCCACTTCGAGCAGGCCGTCACCGGTCACCGGATCAAGACCCTGCTGCTGAACACCCAGGTCACCGATCCCGAGACCGACCGGCTGCAGAAGCTGGCCAGGAACGCGCACGTGCCGGTGGTCGACGTCACCGAGACCCTGCCCAGGGGCGAGAACTTCCAGACCTGGCAGGCCGCCCAGGCCTCCGCCCTGCTGGCGGCGCTCGGTGGCTGACGACCCAACGGTCCAGCTGCGCGACGCGAGCGTGCGCTTCGGTGCGCGGACGCTGTGGGGCGGGCTCGACCTCGACGTCGCCCCGGCCGAGTTCGTTGCCGTGCTCGGCCCGAACGGCAGCGGCAAGACCACCCTGCTCAAGGTGCTGCTGGGCCTGCAGCCGCTCTGGCACGGCACGGTCGAGGTGTGCGGACGGGTGCCGCACCGGGGGAGCGACCTAGTCGGCTACATCCCGCAGCAGAAGGCGTTCGACCGGGACGTGCCGCTGCGCGGGCGGGACCTCGTCCGGTTGGGTCAGGACGGTCACCACTGGGGCATCGGGCGCGCCGGACGCGACACTCGCGCCGCGGTGGACCGCGTGATCGACGAGGTCGGCGCCGGGGCGTACGCCGACGCGCCGCTGGGCACGTTGTCCGGCGGCGAGCAGCAGCGGTTGCGCATCGCCCAGTCGCTGCTCGGCGACCCGCAGGTCCTGCTCTGCGACGAGCCGTTGCTGAGCCTCGACCTGCAGCACCAGCAGAGCACTAGCGGCCTCATCGACGAGCGTCGGCGTGCCGCCGGCACGTCCGTTGTCTTCGTGACCCACGAGATCAACCCGATCCTGCCGTACGTCGACCGGGTGCTGTACCTCGTCGGCAGCCGGTGGACGGTCGGCACACCGGACGAGGTCATGACCACCGAGCGCCTCAGCGAGCTCTACGGGACGCAGATCGACGTCCTGCGCGTTCGGGACCGGATCGTCGTGGTCGGCGCCCCGGACTCGGCGCACGCCGAGACCGACGGCGGGCACCACCACCACGCCCACGGCGACGACCACGAGCGCGACCACGGGCACGACCACGGGGTGCACGGCGAGGCGCACGGCGGGATCGGCCGATGATCGGCTTCCTGCTGGGTCTGCCGGCCGTGCAGCACGCGTTCATCGCGGCCTCGCTGGTGGCGGTCGTCAGCGGCGTGCTCGGCCCCTTCGTCATCACCCGGCACGCCGCCTTCGCCGTCCACGGCGTCTCCGAGCTGTCGTTCACCGGCGCCGCGGCCGGCCTGCTGCTGTTCGACGACGCGCTGCTGGGGGCCATCCTGGGGAGCCTGGTCGTGGCGACGGCCATTGCCGGGCTGGGTGCCCGCGACCACGAACGCGACGCCGCGATCGGCGTCACCCTGGCCTTCGGGCTCGGTGTCGGCGTGTACCTGCTGGGTCTGATGCACAACTTTGCGTCGCAGGCGACGCGGTTGTTGTTCGGTCAGATCTTCGGGGTCAGCACCACCGAGATCTGGGTGCTGGTCGGGATCGCGGTCGGCGTGCTGGCCGTGACGCTGGTGATCTACCGGCCGCTGCTGTTCGCCTCCGTCGACCCGGAGCTGGCCCAGGCGCGGGGGGTGCCGGTGCGGCTGGTCGGCCTGGTCTTCCTGGTGCTACTGGCCCTGACCGTGACCGAGGCGGCGCAGATCGTCGGCACGACGCTGGTGCTGTGCCTGGTGATCACGCCGGCGGCGGCGGCCCACCGGCTGTCGGCGAGCCCGCTGGTGGTCACGGCGGTGTCGGTGGTGATCGCGCTGGTGGCCGCCGACGGGGGGATCCTCACCAGCCTGGCGGTGGACGTGACGCCCAGCGTGCCGATCACGACGATCAGCTTCGGGTTGTACCTGGTGTCGCGGGTCGTGGGGGCGCGGTTGCGCCCGAGGCGCCGGGCGCGGCCGGCGGTGGCGTCAGGCGCTGCGACGGTGCGGGGAGGCCGCGAGCAGGTCGACCCGGCGTGAGTCGATGCTCTGCCCGTTCGGCAGCAGCTCGCCGAAGTCCTCGAAGACGACGACGCCGTTGCACAGCAGGCTCCAGCCCTGCTCCGGCCGGGCGGAGACGACATGGGCCGCGTCGCGGTCAAAGTCGTCGGCCGCGGGGCAGCACGGGGTGTGGCGACAGGTGTGGCCGGCCGGGGTGACGGCCGGGTCCTCGCTGGTGATCGATGTGTTGATCATGTCGTGTCCTGTAATCGCTTTCGGTGGGGCTGGGACCAGTGTGCGCTCGATTTTCTTGATGTAAAGCACCGCCGCTCGGTTCTTCAGTTCCCATGAAGACACGATGTCGCACGATTGTGTTTGGTCTGTGTTAGACCGTTACCAATTCGTGATGCAACATGCTGCCGAACCGGACATCACGTCCGGCCGTCGCGTTCCTGGGCCCGCCGCAGCACCCGGTTACACGGGACCCAATCAGCAAGTACTGCCGGGAATCCGGCGTGTCGCGCGGCCTGCACGACCTCGTCGTCATCGTCGATGAGCGCGGCCACGCCGCGCGGGCGCAGCTCCCGCAGCACGTCAAGCCTGTAGAACCGGGCCGGGCGGTAGTCGCCCGAGGGCCGCATGTGCACCTCGTGGGCCGGGAGGTCGTGCGCGCGCAGCCAGCGTTCGGTGACACCGCGTAACCACTCCGGACGTCCCGTCAACCAGACGACGTCGTGCTCGCGTTTCAGATCCGTAACCAGCCTGAGGCCCTCGTCGAGCAGCGGGTCGTCCTGCGCTGCGTCGAAGAACTCGTCCCACGCGTGCCAGTGCTCGAGGTGGTGCAGGCGGTGCCGCACGTCGGCGACGACCCCGTCGATGTCGAAGACCGCCAGCATGCGCCCTCACTTCGTTCGGGCCGGCGAACCGCCGTGCCGTCGTTCGCTCCGCAAGCGTCGCTCATCACCGTAGGGGCCGAGCGGAACGCGGCGTCACGGACTACCGTTCTACGACCGTGCGCTTCCTCGGAAACCCCGCGTCGTTCGAGCTGACCTACGACGACGTCTTCATGGTCCCTGCCCGCTCCGACGTCGGCTCCCGTTTCGACGTCGACCTGTCCACCTCGGACGGTAGCGGGGCGACGATCCCGCTGGTCGTGGCGAACATGACCGCGGTGGCCGGGCGCCGGATGGCCGAGACGGTCGCCCGCCGCGGCGGCCTCACGGTGCTGCCGCAGGACATCCCCGTCGACGTGGTCCGCGAGGTGGTCGACTGGGTCAAGCAGCGCGACCTCGTCGTCGACACCGCCATCACCCTCTCGCCGCACAGCACGGTCAGCGACGCGGTGGCCCTGCTGCCCAAACGCTCGCACGGTGCGCTCGTCGTGGTCGACGAGCAGCAGCGGCCCGTCGGTGTGGTCACCGAGGCCGACTGCGCCGGCGCCGAGCGGTTCGCCCAGCTCGAGCAGGTCATGAGCCCGGAACCGCTGACCCTGTCCGCAGGCCTCGACCCCGCGCAGGCGTTCACCGAGCTCGACCGCCAGCGCCGCAAGCTCGCCCCGGTCGTCGACGGCACCGGCCGGCTGATCGGCATCCTCACCCGCACCGGCGCGCTGCGCTCCACCATCTACCGTCCGGCGGTGGACGCCTCCGGCCGGCTGCGCGTCGCCGCCGCGATGGGCGTCAACGGCGACGTCAAGAGCCGGGCCGCCGAACTGCTCGACACCGGCATCGACGTGCTCGTGCTCGACACCGCGCACGGGCACCAGCAACGGATGATCGAGGCGCTGCAGGCCGTCCGCGCGCTCGACCCGGCCGTCCCCGTCGTCGCGGGCAACGTCGTGTCGGCCGAGGGCACCCGTGAGCTGATCGCCGCGGGCGCGGACATCGTCAAGGTCGGCGTGGGCCCCGGCGCGATGTGCACCACCCGGATGATGACCGGCGTCGGGCGTCCGCAGTTCTCCGCCGTGCTCGAGTGCGCCGATACCGCCCGCGAGCTGGGTCGGCACGTCTGGGCCGACGGGGGAGTGCGGCACCCGCGCGACGTCGCCCTGGCGCTGGCCGCCGGAGCGTCGTCGGTCATGATCGGCTCCTGGTTCGCGGGGACCTACGAGTCGCCGGGCGACCTGCACGTCGCGCCGGACGGTCGGGCCTACAAGGACAGCTTCGGCATGGCCTCGGCCCGCGCGGTCGCCAGCCGCACGAGCAGCGAGACCCCGTTCGAGCGGGCGCGCAAGGCATTGTTCGAGGAGGGCATCTCCAGCGGGCGGATGTTCCTGGACCCGGCCCGGCCGGGCGTCGAGGACCTCATCGACGCCATCACGGCCGGGGTGCGCTCGGCCTGCACCTACGCCGGGGCGGCCTCCCTCGCCGACCTGCACGACCGCGCCGTCGTCGGGGTGCAGAGCTCGGCCGGCTACGCCGAGGGACGGCCGCTGCACACCGGCTGGTGACCGGCCCGGTCGCTGGCAGGCCGCCGGGCCCGGTGGGACCATGGTGACCATGGGACACGATCACGCCGCGCACGCCCGCGGCGGCACGAGCGATCGACGCTGGCTGCTCGCCGCGCTCGCCGTCATCGTCGTGTTCATGGTCGCCGAGGTGGTGGCCGGCCTGCTCGCCCACTCGCTCGCGCTCGTCGCCGACGCCGGGCACATGCTCACCGACGCCGCCGCGCTGGGCCTGGCCGTGGTCGCCTCCCGGATCGCCGAACGCCCAGCGCGGGGCGCGTTCACCTACGGCTTCACCCGGGTCGATGCGCTCTCTGGCCAGGCCAACGGCATCACCCTGCTGCTGCTGGCTGTGTGGTTCGTCGTCGAGGGCGTGCGCCGTCTGTTCGACCCGTCGCCCGTGCAGGGCGGTGTGGTCGTGGTCGTCGCCGCGATCGGTGCTGTCATCAACGTGCTCGCGACCTGGCTGGCCGGCCGCGCCGACCGCTCCGGGCTCAACGTCCGCGGCGTGCTCGCCCACCTCGTCAGCGACATCTGGGCGTTCGGCGCGACCCTGGTCTCGGGCGTCGTGGTGCTGGCCACGGGCTGGCTGCGGGCCGACGCCGTCGCCACGTTCGTCGTCGCCGCGCTGATGGCCTGGACGGGCCTGGGGCTGGTGCGGGCGGCCGGACGGGTGTTCCTCGAGGCCGCACCCCGCGACACCGACCCCGCCGGCGTCGCGGCGTCCCTGGTGGCCACGGCCGGGGTGGCCGAGGTGCACGACCTGCACGTCTGGATGATCGGGACCACCGAGACCGCGGTGTCGGCCCACGTCCTGGTCGACCCCGAGTTCGACTGCCACGCGGTGTCGGCCCGGCTGCGGAGCGTCCTGGCCGAGCAGTGGTCGATCGGGCACGTCACCCTGCAGGCCGACCACGTCGACGCCGCCGGGCACAACGCGGCGGAGTGCGCCGACGCGCACGGGGAGATCCACGTGGCGCCGGCGCCCCTGCCCTGACCCGACCGTTCCACAGCGGGCCGGCCGTCCTTGCCGGATACGGACGGTGAGCGGAGACTACCCTCTGTGCTCGGGTTCGTCCCGGTCACCTGTGAAGTCCTTGATCTTGTCGGCCGCCTTGTCGATCTGGCCGTCGTGGCCGAAGCGCTTGCCGGCCGCGTCCGCCGCCTTGTCGACGCCCTTGTCGATCTTGTCCTCGTTCTTGTCGATGAAGTCCTTGGCCTTGTGGCGCAACGCGTCGAAGTCGACCATGTCCGCACCCTTTCCCGAGTCGGTGTGCTGCTGTCGTGTCGAGCCAACCACCGGCCCGCCCGGCCCGTCCACCGACCGGGCCCGTCCGAGTGGTAGATCGCGTCGGCACCGGGCAAGATGCGGGCATGTTGCTGCCGATGTCGCCGACGAGCTCGATGTTCCTGCTCGCCGAGACCCGCGACAACCCGATGCACGTCGCCAGCCTGCAGCTCTACCTGCCGCCCAAGGGCGCGACCGCGCTGGACATCCGCGCCCTGTTCGAGGAGGCCATCGAGGACGGCGAGGTCGCGCCGCTTTTCCTCAAGCGGCCCAAGCGGTCGCTGACCACCCTGGGGCAGTGGGGCTGGACCACCGACGACTCCTTCGACATCGAGCACCACGTGCGCCGCAGCGCGCTGCCGCAGCCCGGCAAGATCCGCGACCTGCTCGCCCTGTGCTCGCGGCTGCACTCGACCCTGCTCGACCGCAAGCGCCCCCTCTGGGAGATGCACCTGATCGAGGGGCTGGAGGACGGCCGGTACGCGCTCTACTTCAAGGTGCACCACGCGTTGCTCGACGGGGTGTCGGCCATGCGCCTGATGCCGAAGACGCTGAGCACCGACCCCGACGAGCGCGGCATGAAGGCACCCTGGGCGCCGTACGACAACACCCGCAGGGCACGGTCGTCGTCGGGTCGCCGCAGCCCCGTCAAGGAGGCCGTCGGCGTGGCCGGCGAGGTCGCCGGGCTCGCGCCGGCGCTGGCCCGCACGGCCCTGAATGCGCTGCGCGACCAGGGCGGCTCGGTCTCACTGAACGCCCCGCGCTCGATGCTCAACGTCGACATCACCGGCTCGCGGCGGTTCGCGGGCCAGTCATGGCCCATGGAGCGCCTGCGGCAGGTCGCCAAGGCCTCGGACGTGACCCTGAACGACGTGGTGCTCGCCATGTGCTCCGGCGCGCTGCGCACCTACATGTCGGGGCTCGAGCAGCTGCCCGAGCAGTCGCTCGTCGCGATGGTCCCGGTGTCCCTGCACGACTCGGAGTCCAAGGAGAGCGACGGTGGCGGTAACGCGGTCGGCGCCGTCATGTGCCGGCTCGGCACCGACCTGGACGACCCCGCGGAGCGGCTGGCCACTGTGCATGCCTCGATGACCGACGGCAAGGCGTCCCTGCGGGGGATGAGCCAGCCGCAGATCCTGGCCATGAGCGCGCTCGGCGTCAGCCCGCTGGCGGTGTGGCCGGCGCTGCGGCTCACCGACCGGGTGCGGCCGCCGTTCAACGTGATCATCTCCAACGTGCCCGGCCCCACCGAGCCGCTGTACTGGAACGGCGCGCGCCTGGACGGCCTGTACCCGCTGTCCATCGCGCTGGACGGCCAGGGCCTGAACATCACCTGCACCACGTACTCCGACGAGATCGCGTTCGGGCTCACCGGCTGCCGCCGTACCGTGCCGCACCTGCAGCGGTTGCTGACCTATCTCGACGACGAGCTGGCCGGCCTGGAGAAGGCCGTAGGCGTCTGACCGGCTCGGCTCAGAGCGCGTTGAGGTCGACCCGGGACAGCCGCCTGGTCAGCCGCGTCGACACCCGGCTCAGCGCTCGGAGGGCCTTCGCCTCCGGCGTGACGTGCACGATGGGCCGCCCGGCCGTCGCGGCCCGGACGAGCTGCCGCGCCACCTTCTCGGGCGGATAGTTGCGTCGCCGGTAGGACGCGATCTGGTGCTCGCGCAACCGGGCCGCCGTCACCTCGTCCACGCCGACGTGCACCGTCGTACGCGAGATGTCGGTGTCGATGAAACCGGGGCAGACCGCCGTCACGCTGATGCCCTCGCCGACCAGCTCGGCCTGCAGGCACTCGGTGAGCATGAGCACCGCGGCCTTGGTTGTGGCGTAGGCGGGATAGGCGATCGACGGCGAGTACGCGGCCGCGGACGCGACGTTGACGATGCGGCCGCCCTGGCCGCGCTCGACCATCTGGGCCGCGAACAGTCGGCTGCCGTGGATGACCGACCACAGGTTGACGTTGACGACGCGTCCCCACTCGGCGGCGGGCGTGCCGAGGAACGGCCCGCCGATGCCGATGCCGGCGTTGTTGACCATGACGTCGGGGACGCCGTGCTCGGCCCGGACGTCGCGGGCGAAGGCCTCCCAGGCGTCGACGTCGCCGACGTCGAGGTGGGCCGTCCAGGCCTGCCCACCCAGCTCGCGCAGCTCGCCCACGGTCTGTGCAGCGGCACCGTCGTCGACATCGGCGATGAGCACGTCGGCGCCCTGGCCCGCGAACTCCAGCGCCGTGGCCCGCCCGATCCCGCGCGCCCCGCCGGTGACAACGACGAACTTTCCGGCGTACCGGCCGTGTGTCGCGGGTTTCGGCGACCGAGGCGCCTGACGTCCGTCGATGAACTCGGCGGCCAGCCGGGCGATCACGTCCGGCCGCTCGCTCACCACCCAGTGCCCACCGGCGACGTCGGTGACGGTCAGGTCGTCGACCCACGGGCGGGCGGACTCGACCGCGAAATCCCGTCCGACGTAGGGATCCCTGCGCGGCACGATGATCTGTACCGGGATGGTCGTGCGGACGGGTCTCGGCGCCCGGCTGACGTTGGCGCGGTACAGCTCGAGCCCGTTGATCTTGTCGGCCAGGCTCCGCTGCGGTTCGTGGTTGCTGCGCCGCGAGCTGCGCGGGCCGCGGGCACCGAGCGCGATCAGCCGGTCGAGCAGCCCGGAGCGGGCGGCCAGCTCGGGCACGCGCGGCAGCTGGAACAGCCCCACGTAGTAGGAGTGCGCGAGTTGCCGCAGCTTCGGACCGGTGCCGTGGCGCAGGTCCCGCAGCCAGGCGCCGGCGTAGTCGAGCGAGGGCGCGGAGATCGACGTGTACGACGTGATCCGGCCCTGCAGCGACGGCGCGTGGACCGCGGCCCAGCCCTGCACCGATCCCCAGTCGTGGCCGACGACGTGGACCGGCGCGTCGGGGCTGACCGCGTCGACGACAGCCGTGAAGTCCGCGACCAGCCGCTCCAGGCGGTACGCACCGGTCTCGCCGGGCTGGTCCGAGGCGCCGGTGCCGCGCACGTCGTACTGCACGACGTGGAAGCGCTCGGCCAGCAGTGCGGCCGCGCCGTCCCAGACGCTGTGGTTGTCCGGGTAGCCGTGCAGCAGCACGACGGTGGGGGACTCCGGTGCGCCCGACTCGTAGACGGCCAGGCTCACCCCGTCGGCGGACTTCACGTATCGCGGCGCCACGCTCATCGGCTCAGTGAAGCATTCCGCGCGGCACCTCGCGACGGGCCCACGTCAGTCGCCGGCGCCGTGCCCGGGCGTGACCTGCTCACCGGACGCGACGGGCCCCGGCGGCGTGCCGTCGCCGAACGGGCGGCCGCCCAGTGCATCGCGCCCGTGGGCGGTGAGCCAGCCCGACGTGTCGGGCCCGAGGGGCACGATGCCCGACGGGTTCAGGTTCTTGTGCACGCCGTAGTAGTGCTGCTTGATCTGCACGAAGTCGGTGGTGTCACCGAACCCGGGGGTCTGGAACAGGTCGCGGGCGTAGGCCCACAGCACCGGGAACTCGATGAGTTTCTGCCGGTTGCACTTGAAGTGGCCGTGGTACACGGCGTCGAAGCGGGCCAGCGTCGTGAACAGCCGCACGTCGGCCTCGGTGATGGTGTCGCCGACGAGGTACCGGCGGTCGCGCAGCCGGTCCTCCAGCCAGTCCAGCCGCGTGAACAGCTGCGCGTACGCCTTGTCGTAGGCCTCCTGGGACGTTGCGAAACCGCACCGGTAGACGCCGTTGTTGACGTCGGTGAACACGAGCTCGGCGACCTCGTCGATCTCGTCCCGGTGCCGCGCGGGATACAGCTCCGGCGCGCCGTCACGATGCAACGCCGTCCACTCCAGCGACATGTCGATGGTCATCTGCGCGTAGTCGTTGGTCACGACGGCACCGGTCGCGACGTCGACGAAGGCCGGAACGGTGATGCCGCGCGGGTAGTCGGGATCGCGCGCGAAGTAGGCCTGCTGGATGCGTTCGATCTTCAGAACGGGGTCGACGCCGCCCGGGTCGAGGTCGAAGGTCCAGCTGCGGTCGTCGTGCGTCGGCCCGCAGATGCCCTGCGAGATCGCGGACTCCAGACCCAGCAACCGGCGGACGATGGTGGCGCGGTTCGCCCACGGGCAGGCCCGGGCCACGACCAGCCGGTAGCGGCCGGCCTCGACCGGGTACCCGTCACGGCCGTCGGCGGTGATGCGCGTGGTCAGGTAGTTCTGGTCACGCTGGAAACTGCCGTCCGTTCCGAGGTCCTTCGTGTCGGCCGCCACCGGGTCAGCCCTGCGCCTCGAGCGAGACCGGCTGCCACTCGTTCCACGTGGCCAGGCGCGACTCGTAGTCCTGGGTGGCGATCGACAGCGGCGCCTCGCCGAAGAACACGCGCAGCGGTGGGTTCTCCGCGTCGACGATCTTCAACACCGCAGCGCCGCTGGCCTTCGGGTCGCCGGACTTGCTGGTCCGCTGCGCCCGCTGGTCGGCGAAGTGCTGGCGCACCTCGTCGTAGTCCGACAGCTGGGTGGCGTGCTTGGCCGACGCGCCGCCCCAGTCGGTCGAGAAGCCGCCGGGCTCGATGAGGGTGACCTTGATGCCGAAGCTCTCGACCTCCTGGGCGAGGGTCTGGCTGAAACCCTCGAGCGCCCACTTGGACGCGTGGTAGGCGCCGACCATGGGGAACGCCGAGATGCCGCCGATGGAGCTGACCTGCAGGATGTGGCCACTGTGCTGGGCGCGCAGGAAGGGCAGCGCGGCCTGGGTGACCCAGACCGCGCCGAACAGGTTGGTCTCCATCTGATCGCGCAGATCCTGCTCGGACAGCTCCTCGATGAGCCCGAACTGCCCGTACCCGGCGTTGTTGACCACGACGTCGAGACGACCGAAGTGGTCGTGCGCCTGCTTCACGGCGGCGAAGTCGGCGTCGCGGTCGGTCACGTCGAGCTGGATCGGCAGCAGCCGGTCGCCGTAGGTCTCGACGAGGTCGTCGAGGGTCGAGGTGTCGCGGGCCGTCGCGGCGACCGAGTCGCCGCGGTCGAGGGCGGCAATGGACCATTCACGGCCGAAGCCGCGGGATGCACCGGTGATGAACCATGTCTTCGTCATGCCGTCGTCCTACCCGGTTGGGACGCCCGCACCCCGTGACGTGGGTCGTAGTGCCGCGACCTTCGCGCAACCGACCGCGACCCCGGCAACGAGCACGGGGATGACGCCGAGCGCCACGGCCAGCGAGGTGAGGTGCGCCAGCTGCCCGATCAGCGGCGGCCCGAGCACGAAACCAGCCCAGCCGAGCCCGGACACGCCCGCCACCCCGACGCCGGGGTGGATGCCGGGCAGGCGGCCGGCCGCGCTGAACGCGGTCGGCACCACGGCGCCGAGGCCGAGGCCCAGGGCGAAGAAACCGACCACGCCGACGGCCACGTCGCCGACGAGCAGCGCGGCGAGGAACACGAGGGCCGCGATCCCGCAGAGCAGGGGGAGCAGGCGATGCACCGGCATGCGGGTGATCAGCCGGTCCCCACCCACGCGGACGACGAACATGGCCAGCGCGAACGCGGTGTAGCCGAGCCCGGCGGCGGCCGCGTCCCCGCCCAGGGAGTCGCGCAGGTAGACCGACGACCAGTCGGCGGACGCGCCCTCGCAGAGCATCGACGCGAAGGCGATACCACCCAGCGCGAGCATGCCCCGCGACAACCGTCGGACGGGGGCCGCCGGCTCGGGCGTCGTGGGTTCGGCATCGAGCCCCGTCGTGGCGTCGGCCGCCACCGGCGGGGTCCGGGGGGTGCGATCGGTGAGCATCCGCGCGGTCAGCAGGCCGGCCACCACCATGACCGGGACGCCGAGCACGAGCAGTTGCACCGACAGTGCCAGCCCGACCGCCACCCCGAGGGTGCCGGCGCCGGCGCCGGCGAACGCGCCGATGCTCCACCACGCGTGGATGCCGTTCATCAGGCGGCGCCGTCGCGCGCCCTCGACCGCGATGGCCTGGGTGTTCATCGACACGTCCAGGACGCCCTGGAACAAGCCCCAGAGGAACAGCGCGAGCATCAGCCCGACGAGCGAACCACTCACCCCGACGAGCGGGCCGGACAGGCAGTACCCGACGAGGCCGACCTGCACGACCCGCCGGCTGCCCAGCCGCGGAACGAGGCGGGCTGCGAGCCCGATGGCCGCCACCGATCCGATCGGCGTACCGAGCAGGGCGATGCCCAGGCTGCCGTCGTTGAGCCCGAGGGAGGCCTTGACGTGCGGGATGTGCGCCGTCCACGAGGCGAACAACAGCCCGTGCACGAAGAAGACGGCGACCACGGCGACCTGCGCACGCTTCCCGGAGCGCGCGACCGCCCCGACCTGCTCCGTCGTCGCCACCGTTCGACCCTACGGTCGTCGACCGACGGCGGGGGAGCCGGCGGCGGGCGCGGGGCAGACTCGTGCCGTGCCCGAGCTACCCGAGGTCGAGTCTGCCCGTGCCGTCATCGAACGCTCCGCGCTCGGCCGGCGCATCGCCGACGTCGACGACCGCGACACCTACGAATGCCGGCCGCACCAGCCCGGCGAGCTCCGCGAGGCGCTGGTCGGGCGCACGCTGGCCAGCGCCAACCGGCGCGGCAAGCTCATGTGGTGCGAGACGTCCGGCCTGGGCCGCTCCCGGACGCCGGGCCCGTCGCTGGCCCTGCACCTCGGCATGGCGGGGCGCATCCTGGCCACGCAGGGGGCGACGACCGACGAGGGCGGTGACTACGCCGGTCCCCGGGGGCGTCCGCAGCAGGGCTCGGCCACGCGCAAGCCCGAGTGGGACCGCTTCACCATCACCTTCACGGACGGCGGCACGCTGCGCCTGTTCGACAAGCGTCGCCTCGGCCGCGTCTACCTCAACCCCGACGTCGACGCGCTCGGCCCCGATGCCGGGGAGATCACGGCAACGGACTTCCGGGCGCGGGTCGGCCGGGGCACGTTGCCGATCAAGGCGCGACTGCTCGACCAGGCCACCCTGGCCGGCGTCGGCAACCTGCTGGCCGACGAGGTGCTGTGGCAGGCCGAGATCTCACCGCGCACCGAGGCGGGTCGACTCACCACCGACGACCTGGCCCGGTTGCGGCGCGACCTGCGCAAGGCCATCCGCCACGCGATCCGGTTGGGCGGCGTGCACCACGGGGAGATCATCCCGTACCGCGCCCGCGGCGAGCACTGCCCGCGCTGCGGCGCCGAGATGGTCCGCGGGACGGTCGGCGGGCGCACGACCTGGTGGTGCTCGAAGGAGCAGGCATGAGCCGGGCTCGTAGCCGCTGACCTTCCGCGCTTGCCGCGCTAGGGTCGGCGGACCGGCGCATCCACGACCCCGGGAGTGTTCTCGTGACCGATGTAGCCACCTCGATCCAGGACCTCGTGGACGCGCTGCCGCCGGGCGTCGTGCTCGCCGACGAGGACGGCCTCGACAAGTACCGCTGGGACCGTGCCCTCGACCCGGCGGCCGAGCGCCCGCTGGCCGCGGTGCGCGCCGAGTGCACCGAGCACGTGCAGGTCGCCGTGCGGTGGGCGGCGCGGCACGGGGTGCCGGTAGTGCCGCGCGGTGCCGGGAGCGGGCTGTCCGGCGGCGCGAGCGCGCTGCGACACGGCATCGTCGTGTCCACCGAGCGGATGCGTGCCGTCACCGTCGACCCGACCACCCGGGTGGCCGTCGTGCAGCCGGGGCTGCTCAACGCCGAGGTGAAGCAGGCCGCGGCCGGGTACGGGCTCTGGTACCCGCCCGACCCGTCGTCATTCGAGATCTGCTCCATCGGCGGCAACGTCGCGACCAACGCCGGCGGGTTGTGCTGCGTCAAGTACGGCGTCACCACCGACTACGTGCTGGGCGTCGAGGTCGTGCTCAGCGACGGCCGGGCCGTGCGCTTCGGCGGGCCCCGGCTCAAGGACGTCGCGGGGCTGTCGCTGCACAAGCTGTTCGTCGGCAGCGAGGGCACGCTCGGCATCATCACCAAGGTGACCCTGCGGCTGTTGCCTGCCGCCCCGCCGGCGCACACCCTCGCCACCTGGTTCGCGACGACCGAGGACGCGACCGCGGCCATCCTCGACATCACCTCGCAGATCCGCCCGTCGATGCTCGAGTACATGGACCGCGCGTCGATCAACGCCGTCGAGGACCACCTGCACATGGGTCTCGACCGGGACGCGGCTGCGCTGCTGGTCGCCCGCACTGACAGCGGCGACCCCCGCGAGATCGCGGTGATCACCGAGGCGTGCGAGCGACACCACGCCACCGAGGTGCTGTCCACCGACGACGAGCAGGAGGGTGAGCTGTTCGTCGCCGCGCGGCGCGCGGCGATCCCCGCGGTCGAGCGGCACGGGCGGCTGCTGCTCGAGGACGTCGGGGTGCCGTTGCCGCGACTGCCCGATCTCGTCGCCGGTATCGAGCAGATCGCATTGGCGCGCGAGCTGACCATCGCGCTCATCGCGCACGCCGGCGACGGCAACACCCACCCGCTGATCGTGTTCGACCCCTCGAAGGCCGAGATGGCCGCGCGGGCCCAGCTGGCGTTCGGCGAGATCATGGACCTCGCCATCGCACTCGGCGGCACCATCACCGGCGAGCACGGCGTCGGACGTATGAAGCAGCCGTGGCTGGAGAGCCAGGTCGGCCCGGACGTGCTCGACGTCATCCGCCGTGTCAAGGACGCCCTCGACCCGCAGCACATCCTCAACCCGGGCGCCATCCTGCCCTGACGTCGGCCCGTCTTCAGGTGATCAACACGCGTTCTGCAGGTCCGTACGCCTGCAGAACGCGTGTTGATCAATACAGGTCAACGGTTCTTGCGCGCTGCGGACAACCAGCGGTCAGACGACGCCGGCGGCGCGCGCGACCGATACGGCATTCCCCTTGACGAGCACGTCCAAAACGACGTCCTCGTCGCGGTAACGGCCGAGCCGCTCGAACGCGGGGTGGGCCTCGATGACGTCGTGCACCTCGTCGCCGGACAGCGGGTAGTCCGGCGCCGGGTGCCGCCAGTGCACCGCGACGAGCGAGCCACCGTCGCGCAGGCTCGCCGCGACGTGGTCGACCGCGGTCCGCAGGTCGGTACGGTCGAGGTAGTAGCCCACCTCGCTGAGCACGACGAGGTCGGCGGGCTCGTCGGGCCAGTCGCCCGGCAGCGCGCCCCGGCGCACCTCGACGTTCGCGCGGTCCGCCGTCCGTTCGCGCGTCCGCGCCAGCGCGGAGTCCACGACGTCCCAGGCCACGAGCCGGTCGCATCGCCCGGCCAGTGGCACCGTCAGCTCGCCGTTGCTGCAGCCGGGCTCGAAGACGGTGCCGAACGACGCCGAGGGCAGCGCGGCGAGGACGAGCGCACGCTTGCGCTGCTCGTACCAGCCGTCGGAGATGCGCCAGGGATCCTCGTCACGGGCGTACAGGTCGCGGAAGTACTGCTCGGGCAGGCTGGGGGTCGCCGACGCGGAGGACATGCTGTCGTCCTGCCCGTTCGACCAGGCCGGGCAACCGGCCCGGGTGTGCCGTGCCCGTCCGAACAGCCAGCTGTGCCGTGTGCGCGACACGCCTAGGTTCGGTTCATCAGCCGCATCCGGCCCCGAGGAGAACGCCCATGTCCGAACCGGACGACACCGACGACGCCCGCAGCGAGATCCAGGAGGAGCGCCGCGACGAGGCCGAGGAACGCAACCCCGACCTGCACGGCGAGGCGCTCGAAGCCATCGAGGGCAACGAGGACGGCAGCGGCCGCACCCTGGGCTGAACGCCCGCCCACCGCATCGACGAGGGAGAGCACTTGACCCAGCCCGATGATCTCGCCACCACCGAGCAGCTCGAGGAGCTGCGTCGCCTCGCACCGGACAGCGAGATCCCGGACGGCATGCGCAGCGCCGAGGCCGAACAGCGCCTCGTCGAACTGCGCAGCCAGTAGGCGCGGCCGCACCCGGACACGACGTCCGCGATAGCCACCGCCCCCGGTCGTGCGCGTCTCGCCAGGCGGCGTGGCTACCGTCGAGGGATGACCACACCTCGCACGCAGCGCGTCCCCGTCCCGGAGCGCATCGGCACCACCAAGGACTCCGAGCGCGCCGGGTACCGGACGGCGGTGCGCCTCAACGGTGGCCCGAGCCTGTCGCCGGAGCAGTGGGCGCGTGGGACCTTCGAGCGCGCCCCGTCGATCGTGCGCTACATGCTGCTGTTGGGCTGGCGGCTCGCCTTCCGCCTCCGCCTGGGGTCCCGCACGTCCGCCGGCACCGTGCTGGGCTGGTACGTCACCGAGAGCTCGGCCGACCTCGCCACCGTGTCGGCCGGCTCGAAGCTGCTCGAGGCCCAGCACCACTTCCTGCGCGACAGCGACGGCATCGTCTGGGTGACGCTCGTGCGTGCCCACACCCGGGCCGGTCGCCTCGTGTGGCGCGCCATCGCCCCGATGCACGAGCTGTCGATGCCGCTGCTGCTGCGCTGGGCCGCCAGACACCCTGGGGTCTGACAGTGACGCGCGAGCAAGGTATCTTGACGTCAAGACATCTGCGATCGTCGAACCCCGGGGAGTGACCGCGACCATGGCCAAGATCATCTATACGCACACGGACGAGGCGCCGCTGCTGGCCACCTACTCGTTCCTGCCGATCATCGAGGCCTACGCCTCGACCGCCGGGGTCGAGGTCGAGACGCGCGACATCTCCCTCGCCGGGCGCATCGTCGCCCAGTTCCCGGACCGCCTGACCGACAAGCAGCGCCAGGACGACGCGCTGGCCGAGCTCGGGGAACTGGCCAAGACACCCGAGGCCAACATCATCAAGCTGCCGAACATCAGCGCGTCGATCCCGCAGCTGAAGGCCGCGATCAAGGAACTGCAGAGCCAGGGCTACGACCTGCCCGACTACCCGGACGACCCGAGGACCGACGAGCAGAAGGACGCCCGCGCCCGATACGACCGCACCAAGGGCAGCGCGGTCAACCCGGTGCTGCGCGAGGGCAACTCCGACCGCCGGGCCCCGGCGTCGGTGAAGCAGTACGCCCGCAAGCACCCGCACCGGATGGGCGCGTGGACGCCCGAGTCGCGGACCAACGTCGCGCACATGGACGCCGACGACTTCCGCGGCAGCGAGAAGTCGGCCGTCCTGCCCGCCGACGACACGCTCACCATCACCCTGGCCGGCGACGACGGCAGCACGACCGTGCTGCGCGAGTCGGTACCGGTGCTGGCCGGCGAGGTCGTCGACGCCACCACGATGCGCGTCGGGCCGCTGCGCGAGTTCCTCACCGCGCAGATCCAGCGCGCGAAGGACGAGGGCGTGCTGTTCTCGGTGCACCTCAAGGCGACGATGATGAAGGTCTCGGACCCGATCATCTTCGGCCACGTCGTGCGCGCGTTCTTCCCGGACGTCTTCACCCGCCACGGCGACGCGCTCGCGGCCGCCGGCCTGAGCCCCAACGACGGTCTCGGCGCCATCCTCAGCGGCCTCGATTCGGTCGACGGCGGCGCCGAGATCAAGGCCGCGTTCGAGCAGGGCATCCAGGACGGGCCGGCCCTGGCCATGGTCGACTCCGACCGCGGCATCACCAACCTGCACGTGCCCAGCGACGTCATCGTCGACGCCTCGATGCCGGCCATGATCCGTACGTCCGGCCACATGTGGGGTCCGGACGGCGACGAGGCCGACACGCTCGCCGTCATCCCGGACTCCAGCTACGCCGGCATCTACCAGGTGGTCATCGACGACTGCCGCGCGCACGGCGCGTACGACCCGGCCACGATGGGCTCGGTGCCGAACGTCGGGCTCATGGCGCAGGCCGCCGAGGAGTACGGCTCGCACGACAAGACCTTCGAGATCCCGACGACGGGCACGGTCCGCGTGACGAACGCCGCCGGTGAGGTCGTGCTCAGGCACGTCGTGTCCGAGGGCGACATCTGGCGCATGTGCCAGACCAAGGACGTCCCGATCCGCGACTGGGTCAAGCTCGCCGTCACCCGTGCCCGCGCCACCGGCTCGCCGGCCGTGTTCTGGCTCGACGAGACGCGCGCACACGACGCGGTGCTCATCGAGAAGGTGCGCGAGTACCTGCCCGAACACGACACCGACGGCCTGCAGCTCGAGATCATGGCCCCCGTCGACGCGATCGCGTTCTCCCTCGAGCGCATACGCAAGGGCGAGGACACCATCTCGGTGACCGGCAACGTGCTGCGCGACTACCTCACCGACCTGTTCCCGATCCTGGAGCTCGGCACGTCGGCCAAGATGCTGTCCGTCGTCCCGCTCATCAACGGCGGCGGGCTGTTCGAGACCGGCGCCGGCGGCTCGGCTCCCAAGCACGTCCAGCAGCTCGTCAAGGAGGACTACCTCCGGTGGGACAGCCTGGGCGAGTTCCTCGCGCTGGCCGTCGCCTTCGACCACCTCGGGCAGTCGACGGGCAACGCGCGCGCCCAGATCCTCGCGGACACGCTGGACCGTGCGACCGCGACCTTCCTCGACGAGAACCGCTCGCCGGGTCGCAAGCTCGGGACCATCGACAACCGCGGCAGCCACTTCTACCTGGCGCTGTACTGGGCGCAGGAGCTGGCGAGGCAGACCGACGACGCCGAACTGGCGTCCGCGTTCCGCGAGGTCGCCGAGGCCCTGGGCAGCAACGAGCAGCAGATCATCGACGAGCTGCTCGCCGTGCAGGGCTCACCGGTCGACATCGGCGGTTACTACCGCCCGGACGGTGCGAAGGCCTCGGACGTCATGCGCCCGTCGCCGACCCTGAACCAGGCTCTCGCCCTGCTCTAGGCGGGTTCGCGCCGGCGGTACGGTCGCACCGTGGCCCATCTCTACAACACGGCGTCCCTGACCCCGTCCAAGCTCGAGCTGCTGCAGGCGTTCGCACCCGGACGGTCGTGGTTCACCGACGGTGGACCGCTCGGGGTGGTCGGCGCGTACCGGTGGGACGACCCGGACGGTGAGGTCGGTATCGAGATCCACCTCGTCCGTTCGGGCGATCGGGTGTTCCAGATTCCGGTCACCTACCGCGCGGCGCCGCTCGACGACGCCGTACCGGTCGGCACCACCGAGCACTCGGTCCTGGGCCGGCGCTGGGTCTACGACGGGTGCACCGACGCGGTGTCCGTCCGCGCGCTGGCCACCGCCCTGTGCACCGCAGCACCGCAGGCCGAGGTGGTCCTCGAGGACGGTTCCCACCGCGAGCCGTCGGTGCTGACGTCCGTCGAGGGCGATCGCGGGGCGGTGCCGGTCATCGACGACGTCACCGCCGTCGACGAGGACATCAGCACCCTGATCCGCGCCGGCGGGTGCGAGTTCGTCCTGCAGCGCCTGCTCGGGCCCGACGTGCCCGGCCGGGCCCGCCTCACGGGCAGCTGGGACGGGCAGCCTCCCGTCGGTCTCGCCGCCGTACGGGTATGACCGCCCCCCGTTCGGTCGCGGTGCTGTCCGACGTGCACGGCGTGCTGCCGGTGCTGTCGGCCGTCCTCGACGAACCCGACGTCCGCGCCGCCGACCTCGTCGTCGTGACCGGCGACCACGCCTCCGGCCCGCAACCCGACGCGGTGCTCGACCGCCTGCTCGCCGAGGGCGACCGGGTGCGCCTCGTACGCGGCAACGCCGACCGCGAACTGGTCGCGCTGCGCCGCGGCCAGGACATCGACGTGCCTGACGAGATCACGCCATGGGCGGCCGAGCAGCTCACCGACGACCACGTCGACCTGCTGGCCGGGCTGCCGCACCCGCTCGTCCTGGACGTCGACGGGTTCGGGCCGGTCGTCTTCTGTCACGGCACCCCGCGCCGCGACGACGATATCGTGCTCGTCGACTCGCCCCTGACGCGCTGGGCCGACGCACTGTCCGGGCTGACCGACGAGCAGCGCACCGTGGTGTGCGGACACACGCACATGCCGTACGTCCGGCTCGTCGATCGCCGGCTCGTCATCAACGCCGGCAGCGTCGGCATGCCCTATGGGCGTGCGGGCGGCGCCTGGGCCCTCCTGCGCGATGGTGCGGTGACCCTGCGCCACACCCGGGTCGACGTGGACGCCACCGTGGCGGCGGTCGTCGCCGGGTCGACCTACCCGGACCGGCAGGCCTGGGCCGACGAGTACGTCCGGTCTGCCAACAGCGACGCGGACGCGATCGCCGCCTTCACCCCGCAGGGCGACCGGCCGTGACCGGCCCCGCCCAGTTCTTGCCCGCCGGCCGGGCCCACGAGGCCGGGGGAGCGGTGGTCGTGGTCGACGTGCTGCGTGCCTTCACCACGGCGGCGTACGCGTTCGCCGGGGGAGCGTCGGCGATCTGGCTCGTCGATACCGTCGGCGAGGCCCTCGCCTTGAAGGCGGAGCGGCCCGGCCTGCTGGCGATGGGCGAGGACGGCGGCCGCCGCGTGCCGGGGTTCGACTTCGCGAACTCGCCCTGGGAGGTGTCGCAGGCCGAGCTCGACGGTCGCGAGCTCGTACAACGGACCTCGGCCGGCACGCGCGGCATGGTGGCAGCGTCCGGAGCGGCCCGGCGGTGGGCGACCGGCCTGGTGTGCGCCACCGCCACCGCCCGCGCGGTGGCCGCGGCCGGGCTCGGTGCCCCCGCCTACGTGCTGACCGGTGACCGCGGTGCCGACCACCCCGGCGAGGACGACCGGCTGACCGCGGAGCTGGTCGAGCGGGTGCGCACGGGGGAGGCGATCGACGCGGACCGGACGGCACGGGCGGTGGCGACCAGCCGCGAGGCCGAGGTGACGCTGGCGCTGGGGCCGGGCCACGTCGACCCGCGCGACATCGAGCTGGCCGTCCGCGTCGACGCCTTCGACTTCGCGATGGAGGCCCGCCCGACGGACGGCGGGCTGCTGCTCACGGCCGGCTGACCCACTGCTCGCGTCCGACGGTATGCAGACCCGCGTGTCTGGGCCCGCGCGTCTGCACACCGTCGGCGTCAGAAGGCGTCGCTGGGCAGGTCGGCCTCGTCGTCCCGCAACGCCTGCACGATGCGGGCCGCCACCTCGTCCGGCGACTTGCCCGCTCCGAGCCGGGGCGAAATACCGGCAACCGGGCGCGACGCCAGGCCGGTCTCGGTGTGCGGCGGGCGGACGTCGAGCACGCGGACCCCGGCCCGGCGCAGCTCCCGGCCGGCGGCGCGGTCGAACGCGGTGAGCGCGGCCTTGGACGCCGCGTAGGCCGCCATCCCGGGCAAGGGCGTCTCGGCGACGACGGCGCTGAGGTTCACGACCACGGCGCCACGACCGAGCTGCGGCGCCACGGCGCGCAGCAGGCGCACCGGCGCGATGACGTTGACGAGCAGCAGCTGATCGAGGGTGTCGTCGTCGAGCTCGGCGACGGCGCCGAACGCGACCACGCCGGCCGCGAAGACGACGACGTCCAGCGGGCTCGCGGCAACCGCGGCGTCCACGATCCGCGCCGGCGCAGAGGGGTCGACGAGGTCGGCGGACACCGAGCTCAGCACCGACGCGGTGAGCTCGTCGGCCAGGGCGGACAGCCGGGTGGCGTCGCGGCCGCTCAGGCTGAGCCTGGCGCCGTCGGCGGCCAAGGCCCTGGCCAGCGCCGAGCCCAGCCCGCCCGTCGCGCCGACGACCAGGACGTGCGCACCCGAGATCTCCATGTCGACACCCTGACAGAGGTCATGGGGTCATGCTGCGTCCGGATGCTGTCGACGCGCACATCCGGGGCCCTGGTCAGTCACCGTCGGCGCCGATAGCGTCCAGACCGTCCGGGCACCGCCGCTCGCCGCACTCGGGCCGTCTCCGACGCGCGAGCACGAGAGGTGGCACCCACATGCCCGACATCCAGACGGTGCGAGGTCCGGTCCCGACGGAGGCGCTGGGCACGACGCTCATGCACGAGCACGTCTTTGTGCTCAGCGAGGAGATCCGCCGCAACTACCCGCAGACGTGGGACGAGCAGACGCGGGTCGGTGACGCCGTCACCAGGCTGCAGGCGCTCAAGGACCGCGGGGTCGACACCATCGTCGACCCAACGGTCGTCGGGCTGGGTCGTGACGTCGAACGGGTGGCCCGGGTCAACGAGCAGGTCGACATCAACATCGTGCCGGCCACCGGGCTCTACACCTACAACGACGTGCCGTTCTTCTTCCACTACGTCGGGCCCGGCACGCTGTTCGAGGGCGACGAGCCCATGGTCGCCATGTTCGTAGGGGACATCGAGGACGGCATCGCGGGCACCGGCATCAAGGCCGCGTTCCTGAAGTGCGCCATCGAGGACCAGCTGACCCCGGGCGTCGAGCGGGTGATGCGGGCCGTGGCCGAGACGCACAAGCGCACCGGCGTTCCGATCACCGTGCACACCAGCGCGCCGCACCGCACCGGGCTCGCGGCGCGCGACGTCCTGCGCAGCGAGGGTGTCGATCTGTCGCAGGTCGTGTTCGGCCACAGCGGCGACAGCACCGACCTCGACTACCTGCGCGAGCTGCTCGACACCGGCGGCTACCTGGGCATGGACCGGTTCGGCCTCGACGTCCTGCTGCCCACGGACCAGCGCGTGCAGACCGTCGCCACGCTCGTCGAGCAGGGATACGCCGACCAGCTGGTGCTGGCCCACGACGCGTCGTGTCACATCGACTGGTTCCCGCCCGGGTTCGTGGACGAGTTCGCCCCGAACTGGCACTTCACCTTCATCCACGACACGGTGCTGCCGGCCCTGCGCGACGCCGGCGTCACGGACGCCCAGCTCACCACCATGCTCGTCGACAACCCGCGCCGCTACTTCGAACGAGCGGGCACGTGAGCGTGCCCGCCGTGGTGCCCGTCCCGCGGTCGGCCGCCTACCCCTATCCGACGACCGGGATCGCCCGTGACGCGCAGGGCGTGGCGTACTACGAGGACCTGCCCACCTCGCTCGTCACCCTGCTGCGCGACCACGCCGACGACCGGCCGGACGCCGAGGCGGTCGTCGAGCTCGGCGGCCGGCGCCTGACCTACCGGCAGCTGTGGGACGCCGCCGCGCGGGTGGCCGGGGGTCTGCGCGAGCAGGGCGTCGGACGCGGCGACCGGGTCGCCGTCCGCTACCCGGCGGGGGTCGACTGGACGCTCGCGTTCCTCGGCACCGTGCTGTGCGGCGGCATTGCGGTCGCCGTCAACACCCGGTTGGCGCCGCCCGAGGTCGAGTTCGTGCTTGCCGACTGCGGTGCGGTCGTGGACCTCGCCCCCGACGTCGCCCTGCCCGACGGTGACCCGGTCGTCGTCGACGACCTCGGGCCCGACGACGTGGCCGCGTTCTTCTACACCTCGGGCACGACCGGGCACCCGAAGGGCGTCCCGACGACGCACCGCGCGTTCCTCAGCAACGCCCGCACGATGACGGTGTCCCTGGCGCTGTCCGACGAACCCGGCCCGGACCTGCGCACGCTGATCTCGGTGCCGCTGTTCCACGTCACCGGATGCAACTCCCAGCTGCTCGTCGCGCTCTACCTCGGGGGCGCGGCCGTCATCATGCCTGCGCTCGATCTCGCCGGCGTCGTCGACGCACTGGTCACCGAACGCATCTCCTTCCTGGTCACCGTGCCGGCGGTGTACGCGTTGCTGCTGCGCCACCCGCGGTTCGCGGCAGCCGACGTCAGCGGCGTGCGCTGGGTCGGTTACGGCGGGGCGCCGATCGCCCCGTCGCTGGTGCTCGACCTGAAACGGGCGTTCCCCAACAGCGCGGTCTCGAACGGGTACGGCATGACCGAGACGGCGTCGCTGATGACGGTGCTGCCCGACCACGACGCCGTCGAGCACGCCGACTCGGTCGGCTACGCCATGCCCGTCGTGGATCTGGCCATCGCCCCGCTCGACGGCGACCCGCTGACCGGTGAGCTGCTCGCCCGCGGCCCGAACGTCATGACCGCCTACTGGCAGCGGGCGGAGGAGACCGCGGCCACGGTGGTCGACGGGTGGCTGCGGACCGGCGACATCGTCTGCGCCGACGAGGACGGACGGATCCACATCGTCGACCGCGCCAAGGACATCATCAACCGGGGTGGCGAGAACGTGTCGAGTGTCGAGGTGGAGGGCGCGTTGGCCTCGGCGCCGGGCGTCGGGGAGGCCGCGGTCCTCGCGGTGCCGGACGACGTCATGGGAGAGAAGGTCGGCGCGGTGCTGGTCGGCGTGGACGGTGCCGACCCGGACGTCGAGGCGGTGCTCGCGCACTGCCGGGAACGGCTGGCCGACTACAAGATCCCGCAGTTCGTCCGTGTCGTGTCCAGCCCGCTGCCGCGCAACGCGGGCGGGAAGCTGCTCAAGAGCCGGCTGCGCGGCGAGGCCGACTGGGGTCCACCGCTGCGCTGACGGGCCTCGGGGCTCAGCGGCGACGGATGCGGATCGGTCCCTTGGCCGCCGACGGGTCGACCACCCGGCCGCCCTGGGTGATCTCGACCTCGCCCGCGGCAACGAGCCGTCGAGCGGCCCGGCGCGCCGGCTCCATGAGGTCGCGCCAGCCGTCCTCGGTGCCGACGGCCCGGGCGGCGTCCGACGGGCAGATCGTGCCGCTGCGCGTCGACAGCAGCTGCCGGATGCTGGCCTCGAGCTTCCGGTCGACGTCGGTGATGCCGTGCTTGCGGCATGCGGCGCTGCAGTAGCGGACCTCGTCCCAGTCACGCTCCCACTTCTTGCGCCACTGGATCGTGCGCCCGCACGACCGGCAGGCCTTGTCGGGCGGGGTCACTCGTCGTCGAGCCTGGCGAGCTGCTCGTCGGTCAGCTGCAGGTCCGCCGCGGCGGCCGAGTCCTGCACCGACTGCGGCCGCTTGGCGCCGGGGATCGGGATGACGACGGCGGACTGCGCCAGCTCCCAGGCCAGCGCGACCTGCTGGGCGCTGACACCGAGCTCGTCGGCCACCTGCGCGAACGCCGGGTGCTTGCTCGCGAGGTCCTTGGCGCTGCCCAGGCCGCCGAGCGGGCTCCAGGGCAGGAACGCCAGCCCGAGTTCGGCGCACGCGTCGATCTCCGCCGCACTGCTGCGGAACGCGGGGGAGAACTGGTTCTGGACGCTGACCAGGGCGTCGCCGAGGATGGCGTGCGCCTGGCGGATCTGCTCCGGGTCGGCGTTCGACAGTCCCACCACGGCGACGGCGCCGGTGTCGTACACGTCCTTGAGCGTGCCGACGGTGTCGGCGTAGTCGACCGAGGAATCGGGACGGTGGTGCTGCCAGAGCGCGATCTGCTCGACGCCCAGCCGACGTCGACTGTCGTCGACGGCCTGGCGCAGGTGCGCCGGCGACCCGTCCGTCGCCCAACCACCCCCGTCGGTCCGCACGTGCCCGGCCTTGGTGGCCAGCAGCACCCGGTCGCGCAGGCCCAGCTCGTCGAGCAGGCCGGCGATCAGCGTCTCGTTGGCGCCCTGGGCGTCGGGGCCGAGTTGCTCACCCGGCCCGTAGGCGTCCGCGGTGTCGAACAGGGTGACGCCCGCGTCGACGGCTGCGCGGACGGTGTCGCGGAGCTGGTCGCGGGGCTGGTCACCGGTCTGGTCGAAGGTCATCAGCCCGAGCCCGATGGCTCCGACCTCGTGCCGGCCGACGGTGTCGTTGCCCAGGGTGCGTGTCTGCATGTCCAGACCCTGCCCCGGGGTCGCGGTGTCGTATCAGTGGCGGCGCACGGGAGCGAGGCCGTGCACGAACGCGGCGCTGGCGGGCAGCGTGCTGGCCGCACTGCGGTCGTGTCCGGTGTGCGCGTCGTAGGCGTCGGCGTCCCACCCGCCGTAGGGCTGGCGCAGCTCAATCTCGGGGTACGTGCCCACCACCATCCGGCCCGCCTCGCGGCGGCGCCGCCCCGCCCGCACCCGGCGCCACACCACCAGGCAGGCCACCAGGGCGAGGAGCACGAGAGGGGCGATCATGGCGAGCCTTTCGACGCGCCGAACGTACGCCGCACCCGGGTGGCCCCGGAAGGTTCGCGACCAACCCGTTACGGGGTCGCGACCATCGCGAACCCCGACCCGGGCCGCCTCACGTAACGCGGTGCAGCCACCCGTGCTCGTCGTCGCGCCGGCCGAACTGGATGTCGACGATGTGCTGGCGCAGCTGCTCGCTGAGCCGGCCCGGCGACCCGTCGGCGACCGTGCACGCACGATCCGCGGTCTTGAGCCCGGTGATCGGCGTGATGACGGCGGCGGTGCCCGCGGCGAACACCTCGAGGATCGTGCCGTCGGCCACCCCGTCCAACACCTCGGCCAGGCTGACCTGCCGCTCGACCGGATTGAGGTCGAAGGACTTGGCGAGGGTCAGGACGCTGTCACGGGTGACCCCGGAGAGGATCGTGCCGCCGGCCAGCGACGGCGTCACCAGCTCGCCGTCCTTCGTCACGAGGAAGACGTTCATGGTGCCCGACTCGTCGATGCAGGTCTGGCCGTCGACCTCGACGGTGTACAGCACCTGGTCGCAGCCCTGCTCCTGAGCCTGCACCTGGGGGAGCAGGCTGGCGGCGTAGTTGCCGCCGCACTTGGCCGCACCCGTGCCACCCGGCGCGGCGCGCACGAACTCCGTCGAGACCCAGAGGGTGATCCCGGTGCTGCCTGCGGCGAAGTACGCGCCGGCGGGGGAGGCGATGACGCCGTAGAACACCTCGTCGGCCGGGCGGACGCCGAGGTAGGCCTCGGTGGCCACCGCGTAGGGGCGCAGGTACAAGCTGGCCTCGTGAGACCCGTCGGGCACCCAGTCGACGTCCGTGCGCACGAGCTGCTCGACGCTGTCGAGGAACATCTCGACGGGCAGTTCGGGCAGGGCCAGGCGGGCGGCGGAGCGGCGGAAGCGGGCGGCGTTCATGTCGGGCCGGAACAGGGCCACGCTGCCGTCGGGCTGGCGGTAGGCCTTGAGCCCCTCGAAGATCTCCTGGGCGTAGTGCAGGACCGCCGCGCTCGGGTGCAGGACGAGGGGTTCGACGGCGCGGACGTCGGCGTCGTGCCAGCCGGCGTCGCGGGTCCAGACGGCGCGCGCCATGTGGTCGGTGAAGTAGCGGCCGAACCCCGGGTTCCGCAGGATCGTCTCGCGGTCGGCCGCCGACACGCGTGTGGACGCAGGGACCACGCCGAAGCGCGGCACGGTGTCTTCGCTCATCGCTTCACTGTATCTCCGAGCTCTTCGCGCCGTGTTCGTCCGATGCGCTAGAAGATCTGCCGCATGTTGGTGCGGGCCAGGTCGACGAGTTCGGTGCCGCGCCCGGACATCACGGTCCGGATGGCGAACAGGGCGAACCCCTTGGCCTGCTCGGCCGTCACGGTCGGCGGGATGGACAGCTCCTGGCGTGCGGTCACGACGTCGAGGATCGCCGGGCCGTCGTGGGCCAGGAACTCCGTGACCGCGCCGGGCAGGTCCTTCGAGCGCTCGACCCGCCAGCCACGGACACCGAGTGCGTCGCCGACCTTGGCGAAGTCCGGGTTGTCGAGCTGGGTCCCGAAGTTCACGAAGCCCGCGGCCTTCATCTCCAGCTCGACGAAATTCAGCGACGAGTTGTCGTACACCACGACCTTGACCGGCAGCTGCTGCTGGGCGAGTGTGATCAACTCGCCCAGCAGCATGGCGAGCCCGCCGTCGCCGGCCAGCGCGATGACCTGGCGCCCCGGGTAGGCGGACTGCGCGCCGATGGCCTGCGTCAGCGCGTTGGCCATCGACCCGTGGTTGAACGAGCCGATGAGGCGACGCGCACCGTTCATGTGCAGGTGACGGGCGGCCCAGACGACGGGGGAGCCGACGTCGGGGATGAAGATCGCGTCGTCGTCGGCGGCCTCGTCGAGCAGCCGGGTCAGGTACTGGGGATGGACGGCCGCGCCGCGGCGGCTCGGCGTGGCCAGCTCGTCGAGGTCCTTGCGCGCACGGGCGTAGTGCTTGGTCATCGCGTCCAGGTGCTTGCTCGAGCGGCCGCCCACGAGCCGGGGCAGCAGGGCGGCGACGGTCGGCCGGACCGAGCCGACGACGGCGGTGTGGACCTTGGTCCGGCGCCCGAGCTGCGACCCCCGCTCGTCGACCTGGATGACGGTCGCGGCGGTCGGGAAGAACTGCTGGTAGGGGAAGTCGGTGCCCAGCATGAGCAGCGTGTCGCACGCCTCCATGGCGCGGTACCCGGACGAGAAGCCGATCAGGCCGGTGAGCCCGACGTCGTAGGGGTTGTCGTACTCGACGTGGTCCTTGCTGCGGACGGTGTGCACGATCGGGGCCTGCAACAGCTCCGCGAGCTGCATCAGCTCGTCGTGCGCGCCCGCGCAGCCGGCCCCGGCGAGGATGGTGACCTTCGAGCCGGCGTTCAGGGTCTCGAGGGCGGCCGCGACGCTCTCGTCCGCGGGGACGACCTCGGACCCGGGCTGGACGACGCGTTCGGGCTCGGCCTCGACGGAGGTCGTCCCCAGGTCGCCCGGCACGATGAGCACGGCGACGCCGCGCTTGCCGAGGGCCTCGCGCATCGCGATCCGCAGCAGCCGCGGCATCTGCTCGGCGTGCGTCACCTCCTCGGCGAACACCGAGCACTCGCGGAACAGCTCGCGGGGATGCGTCTCCTGGAAGAAGTTCGAACCGATCTCGGCGGTGGGGATCTGCGCGGCGATGGCCAGCACCGGTACCCGCGAACGGTTGGCGTCGTACAGGCCGTTGATGAGGTGCAGGTTGCCCGGGCCACAGCTGCCGGCGCAGACCGCGAGCTCACCGGTGAGGCCGGCCTCGGCGCTCGCCGCGAAGGCCGCCGCCTCCTCGTGCCGGACGTGCACCCAGGCGAGTTCGGGGCGCGTGCGCAGCGCGTCGGTGAAGCCGTTGAGCGAGTCGCCCGGGATGCCGTAGACACGACGCACCCCGCTCGCGATCAGCGTGTCGGCGATGACGTCGGAAATGGTCGGCATGGCGTTTCCCCTCCGGAACCACGGCCCCCGAGGCCGCTACTGATCGTCCTTCCCGCTCGGGGCGACGGGCGCACGGTTGTCGCCGGGCTCGGTCCGTACCAGAGCGGAGCGGAAGAACCGGCGACGCAGGCGGGTCGCGCCCGGGACGTGGTCAGGCCGACTCGGCCGCCGGGGTCGGCAGCGCGATCAGGGCCAGCTCGGCGAGGTCGAGCCCGAGCACACCGCCCAGGGCCGCGACGGTGAAGAAGGCCGGAGTGGCGATGCGCCCGGTCTCGATCTTGCGCAGGGTCTCGACCGGGATGCCTGCGGCCGTGGCGACGTCGACCATGCTGCGGTCGCCACGTGCGCGGCGCAGCGTGGCACCGAGCCGACGGCCGCGTTCGCGTTCGGCGGGGGAGAGGATAGGGCGCACCATGACCGTGATACTAATACCGGTATAACAATCCCGGTCGAGAGGAACGCGGACCCGCGATGGTGGAGCTCAAGACCCCCGGTGAGATCGAGGCCATGGCTGCGGCGGGCGCCGTCGTCGCGCGGGCGCTGACCGCGGTGCGTGACGCCGCGGACGTCGGGGTGCGCCTCGTCGACCTGGACGAGGTCGCTCGAGGCGTCCTGAAGGATGCGGGAGCAGCTTCGCCGTTCCTCGGCTACCAACCGTCGTTCGCGAACAGCCCGTACCCGGGCGTCGTGTGCCTGTCGGTGAACGACGCGGTGCTGCACGGCATCCCGTCCCGCTACGCCCTGCAGGACGGGGACCTGCTCAGCGTGGACTGCGGTGCCACCCTCGACGGCTGGACCGGCGACGCCGCGATCTCCTTCTGTGTCGGCCGGACGGGTGAGCAGGACGCGCGGTTGCTCGAGCGCACTGCGGCGGCGTTGCAGGCGGGGATCGACGCCGCGGTGCCCGGCGCACGGGTCGGCGACGTTTCGGCGGCCGTCGGTGCGGTCGCCCGCACGGCCGGGTACGGCCTGTCCACGGACTTCGGCGGGCACGGTGTCGGGCACACGATGCACGAGGACCCGCACATCGCGAACGACGGTCGGGCCGGGCGCGGCCTGCGCCTGCGGGCCGGGCTGACCATCGCCATCGAGCCGTGGTTCCTGGCCGGGGGAGTGAACGCCTACCGGGTCGACGACGACGGCTGGACGCTGCGCAGCACCGACGGCTCGCGCGGTGCCCACTTCGAGCACACCATCGCCGTCACCGAGGACGGTCCGCGCATCCTGACGCGGTGAGCTATGCCGGCGCCGACTGCTCGGCGCCGAGCACGAGCCAGCGGTCGCTGCGGGCGCGGGCCAGCATGCCGACGAGGCGGACCAGCACGAATGACGCGAGCCCGGCCCAGACACCGCCCAGACCCCAGTGCCAGTGCTGGGCGGCCAGGTTCATCGGCGCGAAGAAGACGACGGCGGCCACGATCGTCAGGGTGCGGAGGTAGGCCACGTCGCCGGCGCCGATGAGCACCCCGTCGAGGGCGAACACGACGCCCGCCGCCGGCAGCATGGCCACGAACCACGGCCACAGCACGTGCGTCTGGCCGACGACCGCGGACGAGGTGGTGAACGCGTGCGGCAGGACCGCGTACAGCGCTCCGTACACCGCGGCGAAACCGAGGCCGGCCCACAGGCCCCACCGCGCCACCCGCCAGGCGAGCACGCGGGCCTGCGCGGCGTCGGCGCCCCCGAGCGCCGCGCCCACCAGCGACTGCGCGGCGATCGCCACCGAGTCGAGCAGCAGCGCCGTGAAGTCCCACAACTGCAGGCCGATCTGGTGGGCGCCGATCTGGGCCGTCCCCATCCGGGAGGCAACAGCCGCCGCCGTCAGGAACGCCACCTGGAACGCCGCCGACCGGACGATGAGGTCGCGGCCCATGACGGCCTGGGCGCGCATGACGCGTCGGTCCGGCCGGGCACCCGGCGCGGCCCGCACGAGGGCGCGCAGGAACAGCGCCGCGCCGATGGCCTGGGCGGCCACGTTGGCGACGGCCGAGCCGCGCAGTCCGAGCCCCGCGGGGTACACGAGCAGGGGAGAGGCGATCGCCGACACCGCGTTGGCGGCCAGGACGATGACCACCGGTTGACGGGTGCGTTGCACGCCGCGCATCCAGCCATTGCCCGCGAGCACCAGCAGCACGCCCGGCATGCCCAGGACGGCGATGCGGAACCAGCCCTCGGCCAGGTCGGCCGTCGGTCCGGCGCCTCCGGCCAGGAGCCGCGTCAGCGGGCCGGCCGAGGCCTCGCCGGCGGCCACGACGGCGACCCCGATCGCGCCGGCCAACCACGACGCCTGCACCCCCTCGTCGACGGCCCGGTCGAGACGGCCCGCGCCGAACCAGCGCGCGGCCCGGGCCGTCGTGCCGTACTCGACGAACGAGCCGACGATGGTCAGCAGACCCATCAGGGCGGCGCCGACGCCGAGACCGGCCAGCGCGCGGGCACCGAGATGACCGACGACGGCGGTGTCGACCAGCAGGTAGAGCGGTTCCGCGGCGAGCACGACGAACGCCGAGAGCGTCAGCATCAGCAGCTGTCGGGTCGGGTGGGGTGCCTCGGTCATGGTGGGTCCATCATGCTGGCCGGCCCGCGGCCGGCCCACCTCGTACCGTGCTGACGTGCGGGCGCCGTCGTTCTCGCTCGTACCGGTCCTGCGCATGCCAGGCTGAGCGCATGCCGATCACCAACCCGTGGCTCGCCGGTCCGGCACCGACCCGTCCGCTCGACCGAGAACAGCTCGAGGAACGCATCCTCAATCTGCTGTCGACGCACAACACGGCGGTCGTCGCCACGGTCAACGCGGACGGATCACCCAATGCCACGCCCGTGCGCTACTTCCACCTGGGGTTCGAGATCCTCTACACGAGCTGGGACGCCTCGGTGAAGTCCGGCAACCTGCGCCGCGACCCGCGGGTGTCCGCGGGCATCGTCGCGCCGCTCGTCGGCCAGGCGAGCAGCCGCGGCGCACAGCTGTTCGGCCGCGCCGTGACCCTCCGACGCGACGACCCGGGCGCCGACCGCTACTGGGAAGCGGTGCGCTGGCAGTCCGACCACGTCGAACGCGGACGTTCACCGGCCGAGCCGCCCGACGACCCGCTGACGGTGATCACGCCCGACCGGATCGTGTACACCGACCACTGGTTGCGCCGCAGCGGGTTCGCCCCGCGACAGACGTGGCGGGCGGTTGCGGGTACCGCCGAACCGACATAACGTTTCGATATATCGCAGTGATAGGTCGATAGGTGGGAGGCTGGCCGTGCCCGAGCTGTACGACACCATCGGCATCACGTACGCGGCCACGCGTCGCACAGACCCGCGGTTCGCCGCGCAGATCTGGGCGGCGTTGGGCGACGCGCGGACCGTGGTCAACGTGGGAGCGGGCACCGGCTCCTACGAGCCACCCGACCGCGACGTCACGGCGGTGGAGCCGTCCGAGGTCATGCGCGCGCAGCGGGCACCTGACGCAGCGCGGTGCGTGACCGCGGGCGCGAGCGAGCTGCCGTTCCCGGACCGGAGCTTCGACGCGGCCATGGCCGTCAGCACCATCCACCACTGGCCGGACCCGATCGCGGGTCTGCGGGAGATGCGCCGCGTCGCTCGTCGCGTCGTGGTGCTGACCTTCGACGGCAGCAACGAGACGTGGCGGAACCGCTTCTGGTTGTTGCGCGACTACCTGCCCGAGGCGGCAGTGCTGTACACCGGGTGGCCATCGCTGACCGAGCTCGTCGGCGTCATCGGGGCCCACGCCGAACCGGTGCCCATCCCCTGGGACTGTGCGGACGGCATGTTCGAGGCGTACTGGCGTCGTCCGGAGGCCTACCTCGACGAGCAGGTACGCCGGGGGATGTCGGTCTGGGGCAAGGTCGGAGGCGCCGTCGAGCAGCGCGTGGTCCACGATCTGCGCGACGACCTCGCGACCGGTCGGTGGGCCGAACGCAACGCCGACCTCGCCGGCCTCGACTCGGCGGACTTCGGTCTTCGCCTGCTCGTCGCCTGATCCGTTCCGGGCCGTCAGGAGTAGTCGGCGAACACGCGCCGCTGCGCGCCGTCGACGGTGATCTCGCCGCCGTGGGGGAGGACCCACTGGGGTCGGGTATGGCCGAACGGCACGCCGACGCAGACCACGGCCTGGTCGTTGTAGCTGTTGATCATCTCGATCACCACGGCGGCCTGTTCCGCGCGGAGTCGCGCGCGTTCGACGGCATCGGGTCTTGTCCGGAAGTCGGACACGGGCGGCCGGGCAACCAGCACGGCATCGACCGCGCCGACGAGCCCCCGCTCACCGAGGGAACGGACGATCCACCCCACGTTCTGCGCGGGCAACAGCTCCTCCGACGTCTCCAGCAGCAGCACCCCACCGGCCAGCACATCCGGTGCCGCGGGGAAGCGGCCGGCGGTGAGCACCCATTCGATGACCTCGATGCACCCGCCCCACGACCTACCGGTGACCGGACGCGGCGGGCCGCTCCACGTCCACGGCTCGGTGACCTCCCGCTCGCCGAACGTGGTCAGGGCACGCGGGTCGTCCCACGGCACACCGACGTCCTCCGACTCGCCGGGGTCGAGGATTTCGAGCGACTCTCCGGTGATCAGCGCGGCGCGCAACGAGGCGGCATGGATGGGGTCGACGTGCGGCCCGGGGCCGAGCTGCACCTGGGACGAGCCGCCGTAGAAGCTCGCGACCCCGTTGGTCCACAGCCAGTTGTGCAGGTTCCAGTTGTCGCTGTACCCGAGGAACGGCTTGGGGTCGGCGCGGACGAGCTCCGCGTCCAGGTGGGGGATCACCCGGATCTCGTCCTCGCCGCCGATGGTGCCCAGCACCCCTCGTATCCCGGGGTCCGCGAACGCGGCGTTGACGTCCGCCGCGCGGGCCTCGGGAGGCGCGTCCAGCTGCCGCGTGGTCGGGTACTCGACCGGCACCAATCCGGTCAGCTCGGTCAGCCGCTGCATGGCCTGCTCGTGGACAGCCGGGAACGCGCCCGGTGCCGCGAACGACGGAGACAGGACCGCGATCCTGTCTCCGGGCGAGGCCTTCGGCGGATGGAGGAGCGGCTGCGTCATGACCGTCATCGAAGCACGCACCCGAGCGGATGACCTGCGCATTACGCACGGTGCCGATCGCTGCTCGGTGACGTGATCAGACGTCGTCGAGCACGGCTCGGGCGGCGACGAGGCGATGGCGGCAACGGCGGGGCATGGTGCGCCAGTAGTACGGGAGCGTCATCACCGCGATGGCGAAGGCCCAGGCCCGGGCCACTTGCCATTCGTCGTCACCGACGCCGACCGTCCTGCGGAACACCTCACGGTCGGCCGGGCCGAACAGTTCCCAGGCCCCGACCGGTCCGACCGCCGGTCGTCCGACGGCGAGGCCGCCCAGGTCGAGCACTCCGGCGAGCGTCCGATCCTGCGCATCCGGCCCGCGAACGAGCACGTTCTCGGCGAGCAGGTCGGTGTGCACCCATGTCGGAGCAACGGCGGGTTCGGGCAGCTCGGCCGTCGACGCCCAATAGCGCCGCGCGGCGGCGAGATCGAGCTCGAGGCCCGGCACCTCGTGGCAGCGGGCGAGCCAGCGGTCGATCTCGTCGCGGACGTCGCGCAGCCGACCGGCCCGGTAGGACACCAGAGCCGGGTCGGCGGCGGCCTCGGGCGGCACCGGCAGCGCCCTGAGTTGCCGAACGACCTCGCCGAGCTCGACGGCGAATGCGGTGGTCGACGTGCCGACGGGCAGCGGGACGGCCGGTGTCTCACCTTCGATCCAGGAGACGACCGACCACCGTTCGGGGTACGCGGCGTCGGGCTCGCCGACCACGACCACCTCGGGCACGGCAACCGCTACGCGTGGGGCCAACCATCGCGACCACGTGGCCTCGGCCGTGATCGACGCCGAGCCACCGCGTTGGCGGGGGAGCCGCACCACGAGGTCGTCGCCCAGCCGGTAGAGGACGTTCGACGATCCAACGACGTCCAACCGCTGCAGCGGTCGATGAGCGAGCTCCGGCGCGTCGCGACGCAGCAGCGCCCGCACCGTCTCGTCGGTGAGCGGCAGCTCGTCGTCGTGCATCAGCACCCGTCGACCGTCACGTCGTGGAGCGTAGATCCGGGACGCGAACGGGTTGCGCCGCCCAGGTCGGCGTCGGCCGCGTGCTCTGCTCTCGGATGTCGTGCGAAGGTTGTCCGGTGTGCAGGCTCGAACCACTCCGGGCGGAGCATGCGGAGGCGGTGCTGGCCTTCGAGCGCGACAACCGGGCCTACTTCGCCCGTTCGATCTCCGACCGCGGCGATGCGTACTTCGCCGACTTCCCGGCGCGGCACAGCGCCGCGCTCGCCGAGCAGGAGGCGGGCGACTGCGCCTTCTTCCTCCTGATGAACGACAGCGGCGAGGTCCTCGGCCGGTTCAATCTCTACGACTGCGCGGACGGTGGCGCCACGGTCGGGTACCGGCTGGCGGAGCGCGTCGCCGGTCGGGGCGTCGCCACGGCGGCCGTGCGCGAGTTGTGCGTCATCGCGTCGAGCCGCTTCGCCGTGCAGACCCTGACCGCAGCCGCGTCCGACGACAACGTCGCTTCGCAGAAGGTGCTGACCAAGACCGGCTTCGTGGCGGTCGGCGCGGCGGACCCGTCGGAACTGGGTGGTGAGCGGGGGACCCGGTACCGGTGCGACCTGGGAGTCGCCAGGGCCGAAGCCGACGGACCGGCTCCCGTCCTCCCTGAATGACATAATATGCATTATCGGCGCGACGGGACGGTGCACCGCCGCGAGGCTGTGGCCGGTTGCTCCCGGCCGAGTCTCGCCGTCGTCTCGCCACGCAGCCGTGATCGACACGCACTGCACCGGTCCACAGACCTGCAGAACGCGTCTCGATCAATGCACCGCCACGAGGCGCGCCGTGCGCATCGCGGCTGACCGGCGACACCGGTGATTGGCCTCGACTGATCGGCCTCGAGGTGGGCCGCCCGCTCGGCCGTGCCTTAGCCCCCTGGATCACGGGCTCAGCAGCCTCCGCATACGTTATGTCAGTCACCGATTCAGACGGTCGGCCTGGCGTCCTTCGCGAGATGGACGAGCTCGTCACCGCCTGCGACGCGGTGGTACCCGTGGCGCTCGTAGAAGGCGATGTTCTCGACACTCTTCGGGCCGGTCGTCAGGGTGAAGCGGGTGGCGGACTGTGGCGCCCGCGCCTCGATCGCGGCCAGCATGAGCCGGCCCAGCCCGTCGCGCTGCCGGTCCGGAACCACACCGAGGCGGCCGACGTACCAGTCCGTCCCCACGAGGGCGCCGCGCACGGTCGCCACGATGCGATGCCCGGCCACCGCGACCAACACCGTCTGCTCGGCGACGTCGGCCCGCAACTCGTCCAGGGTCTGCACCAGCGGCGGGATGAAGAACCAACCGTGACGTTGAGCTTCCGGCACCCAGGCCGCTCGCTGCAGGGTCAGGATCTCACCGGCATCGGCGTCGTTCGCGTCCCGGATCTCCACATCGGTCATGCTGCGCGCGCCTCGGCCTACGAGCAGTGGGCGAAGGCGTAGTTCTCCAGCTTTGTGCGCGACGACTCCACCTTCGTGGTGGGCCCGCTCAAGGTGCTGGCCAGCGACGAGCCGGCCCCGGGCTTGGCCGAATCCGTGAGCACCAGCGACAGGTAGGACTTCCAGGCCGTCCAGTTGGCCGCGATCTGCTGCGGCGGGGACGGCACTCCGGCCATCAGTGCCAGTTGCTGCTTCGCTGTGGACGACGACGCTCCCCCGCTCGACCCGCACGCAGCCAGGGACAGCACGGCGACTGCGGCGAGGACCGAGGTGGCTGACTTGATCACGTGTCGAGGGTATCGGCGCCGACCTCGCTGCCTCGACCCCGTCGACTCACCGGCTCGGGATCGGGTCGTGACGGTGGAACTGCATGTTGACGGCGACCTTCCTGGCGATCGCGCTGATCCGTGCGGTGGTCACCTTCGCCGTCGTGCGCTCGACGCTCGGGCCGGCGTAGGCGATCGTGCCGTTGCCCAGGTCGAACGCGACGACGGTGACGTTCTTCGCGACGAACTCGCGGCCGGGGTGACCGTTCACCGTGATGGCGCGGTAGTCGGGCCTGCCGCCGGTCGCCTGGACCCGGCTCGGCAGCGATCCCGACTCGGTCCAGATGATGACGTCCATCGCGACACCGTCCACCATCACGGTCCAGTCCCGTTCCTCGAAGCCGGGTTGCACCGAGGTGCCGGCCGGATCGGGTGTGGCCGGACCGGGCAACCAGCCGGCGTTGATCGTCGAGTACCCACCGCTGTCGGCCACCCTGACACGCGCGGGGCCGGACGTGCGCGGCGACGGCGCGGTCGAGGACGGCAAAGGTGCCGTGGTCGAGGACGGTGACATCGCTGCGGTGGAAGCAGGAGTCGACGAGCTCACCGCGCCCGTCCCGGCTGCGGGACCCGCGTGGAAGCCGGACGGTTCCGTCGCCACGGTGTTCCCGCCGGCCACAGCGGCGACCGCGGCTGCTGCCGCCAGGACGGTCGTCGCCCGGGTGACCGTCACCCGGCGCTGCCGGGCGATCCGGGTGTGCACGGCCTCGAGTACCGGGCCGGGTTCGGGACGACCGTCCGCCTGGTCGGCGAACAGGTCGGTGAGCAGGTTCTCGGTGTTCATGAGCGCTCCGTCGGGACGGTGGAAGTGACCAGCACGGGTGCCGAGTCGGCACGCAGGCTGGCCAGGGCACGTGCGGCGTAACCGCGCACGGTGACGGCCGAGCAGCCGAGTACGTCGGCGATCTCGGCGTCGGTGAGGTGTTCGTAGTAGCGCAGCACGAGGACGCTGCGTTGACGCCGTGGCAGCTCTGCGAGCCGGCGCAGCATCGCGTCGCGATCGACGACCGAGCCGGCGTGATCGCCGGTCGGCGGCCCCTCGGGCAGTTCGTCGAACGGCAGCACGACGTTGCGGGTCGACCAGCTGCGCCGCCACGACAGGTAGGCCCGCGTGACCATCGTCCGGACGTAGGCGCGAGGGTGTTCGGCCGCGGCCACCAGCGACCACTTCCGATACGCCTTCAGCAGGACGTCCTGGACGAGGTCGCCGGCCAGCTCGCGGTCCCCCGCGAGGACGGTGGCGTAGCGGAGCAAACCGTCCAGCTCGCGCCGGGCGAAGTCTTCGAACTCGGGGTTCCCCACGTAGGGATTAGACGCCGCTCGGCGCCGATCCGTGGTCCCGAGCCGGGATTCTCGAACCGATCATCGAGGCGAATGCGTCGACTGCTGCTCACGTCACCGGCGTTCTAGGCTCGGACGATGGCGTGGGTGTCGGACTGGTGGCACGACGAAGTGGTCCACGGCGCGAAGGGACCGCTGCTGTTGAGCTTCGTCGCGCTCGTACTGACGTTCTGCGTCACGCGCACGATCACTCGCACGATCCGGGCGGGCAAGGGCCCGTTCCAGGACGTCAGCGAAGGCGGCGTGCACCTGCACCATTCGACGCCCGGGATCGTGCTGCTGGTCGTGGGTGCGTTCGTCGCGGTGGGTGCCCAGGCGCGGTCGCCCTGGGCCTACCTCGCCGCCGCCTTCGTCGGAGTCGGCGCATCGTTGGTGCTGGACGAGTTCGCGATGATCCTGCATCTCGATGACGACTACTGGACCCAGGAGGGGCAGCTGTCGGTCAACGTGGTCACCCTCGCCACGGCGTGCGTCGCCCTTGCGGTCATCGGCGTCTCGCCGGTCAGCGGCCTGTCCGACACCGAGGTCGCCGTCCGAGGCAGTGTGCTCGTCGTGCTGGTCCTGCATCTGCTGCTCGTGGCCGTCACGGCGTTCAAGGGCAAGTACCCGACCGCGCTCGTCGGGTTGTTCCTCGCGCCCGTGACGTGGGTGAGCGCCGTCCGGCTCGCGCGACCGACCTCGCCGTGGGCCCGGTGGTTCTACTCGACGGGCAGGCGTGAGCGGGCGGTGCGGCGGGCCGCCGGGTTCGACCGTCGGTGGGACCCGGTACGCCGACGGTGGGACGACCTCGTCGGCGGTGCTCCGACGCCGTCGGGTCCGGTCCGCGACGCGTAGTGCCGGTCAGTCGGGCAGGTCGAGCGGGACCGACCACACCAGCTTCGTCCCGACCGTCCCGTTCAGCAGGATCTCGAGGCCGCCGCCGCGTTGCTCGGCCCGGCGCCGGAGGTTGCCGAGCCCGCTGCGGCGGTCGGACTCCCCCAGCCCGCGTCCGTCGTCGCTGATCGTGATGATCACGTCGTCGCCGGTGACCGCGATGCTGACCTCGGCGTGCGTCGCCCGGGCGTGCCGCGCGATGTTGGTGATGCCCTCGCGCAGTACCGCCTCGCAATCGGCCATCAGGTCGTCGTCGAGGCCGAAATCGAGCGGCCCCTCGGACACCAGGGCCGGCCGGTAACCCAGCACCGGTTCGAGCTCGTCCACCAGTGCCTCGGCGCGGGTCCGCAGTGACGCGTGTGCACCCAGGATCGGCGTCGTGAGCCGGAAGATGGTGGAGCGGATCTGGCCGATGGCCGCGTCGATGTCGGTGACCCCGGCGAGCAGCCGATCGGCGATCTCCTGCCCGGCCATCGAGCTGACGTGCTGGATGGTCAGGCCGATCGCGTAGAGCCGCTGGATGACGTGGTCGTGCAGGTCACGCGCGATGCGGTCGCGTTCGAGCACGAGGGCCGTCTGCTCGCGGTGGCTCTGCGACTCGGCCAGCTCGAGCGCCAACGCGACGGTCGACGCGAACATGCCGGCCATGCCCAGTTCGGCCTCGGTGAAGGTCCCTCGACGCGAACGGCCGAGGCCGAGCACCCCCCGCAAGCCGGTGCTGCCGTGCATCGGTACGAGCATGACCGTGTCGAGCGGGAGCAGGTCCGGGCGCGACGTGACGCCGGCAAGATCGTCGATGCGCATCGCCCGGCCACCGTCGAGCACCCGCTGCACGTGGTCGCCCTGCAGGTCGGGGATCTGCTGACGGGCCCACTGCGCACCGATCCCGGCGGCCGCCTCGACCGTGATCAGGCCCGGTGCGCTGGCCGGGCCGAGCACCATGGCGGCGTCCGCGTCGGCGATCTCGGCTGCCCGCTCGGCGATCATGGTGAGCGGGTCCGGGTGCTCGGCGGCGGTCAGCGCCCGCGCGATCTCGGTGCCGCCGGTGAACCACCGCTCGCGGCGCCGATTGGCCTCGGCGGTGCGCGCACGCTCGACGAGCCCCGCCACTCCCACCGCCGCGGAATGGGCTACCGACGACGCGCGGTCGTCGAAGTCCGCTCCCCCGCCCGCGCCGGCGACGTACACGGCGCCCGCCCGGCGGCCGCGCACCAGGACGGGTGCCACGATCCGGGCCATGGTCGTCGGCCCCGGCGGCGTGCGGATCACGTCGACGTCGGTGTCGGTCAGGGACCCGGCGGCCTCGCGCAGACGGGCGAAGATGGCGGGCGCGTCGGCGTCCTCCCCCGCGGCCGCGAACACCTCCGAAGCGCCCCCGGCGGCCCAGACCGCGATGGCCGCGCACTCGCTGTCCAAGGTGTCGACCAGCCCGCGCGCGACGTCGGCCAGGATGTCGTCGATCGGGCGGTTCTCGACGTCCTGGGCGGACTGGTCCAGCGTCCGGCGCAGCGCAGCCTCGGCCGAGGGCCGGTCGTCGGACACGCTTCTCACGAGTTGCACCTCGAGCTGGGTATCGCGGGGGCTCACGCACTGTAGCCGATCCAGCCGCGTACCGGTGACGCTTCGTGCGCATACGTGAATCAATCCGACGATGCGTCGGCGTCGTGGTCGCGCAGTTGCCGAACCATGCTGTGCAGGACCCGGAAGGCGTGGGACTGCTCACCGGCGTCGAGGCCGGCCAGCATCCGGACCTCGACGGCACGGACCGCCTTCGTCGCCTTGGCGAGGTTGCGTCGGCCGCGCGGCGTGAGCCGGGTGGGAAGCGCCTTGCCCGCGGGTGGCTGCGCCGGCCTGGTGACCTGACCGTCCCGTTCCAGGCTCTGCAGCAGCACGTTCATCGACTGTCGGGTCACGAAGGCGCCCCGAGCGAGCTCGGAGTTCGACAGCCCCGGTCGTTGCGCCAACAGCTCGAGGCACGAGTAGTGCGTGACGGTCATCCCCAGCGGACGCAGCACCTCCTCCATCGCCGCGCGGAGGGCGCTGGACGCCTCCTTCAACAGATAACCGAGGGACGTCTCGATGTCGACGCCGTCTTGACTCATGTCAGTATTCTGACATACGTTGCCTGTGTCAGGTAGCTGACACAACCAAAAGAGGAGCTTCATCATGCCGGCCACTGGTCCCGACTTCATTTCCCTGCAAGCGCGCGATCTCGGCGCTTCGCAGGCGTTCTACGAGCGCTATCTCGGCCTGGTCCGCTCACCGGCCGGGCCGCCGCACGCCGTCGTGTTCGGCACGTCGCCGATCGCCTTCGCGCTCCGGGACGTCATTCCCGGCACCGACCTCGCGTCCGTCGCCCAGCCCGGCATCGGCGCAGCGATCTGGCTGCACGCCACCGATGTCCAGGCCATTCACGATGCGCTGCTCGCCGACGGCCACGCCATCGTCTCCGCACCGATCGACGGCCCCTTCGGCCGGACCTTCACCTTCGCCGACCCGGACGGCTACCAGATCACCCTGCACGACCGGGCCTGACGCGCGGCGCGTCCCACCGCCGGCAGGCCGTCAGGCCACGCCGATGAGGATGCGCGGGTGGTCCCCCGGTCGCAACCACCGCAGGATGGACACCAGCCGGTCCTGCGGTACGGAGACGCAGCCGGCGGTCGGAGCGCCGTCGGTGACGTGCAGGAAGAACGCGCTACCCGCGCCCGGGTGCACTCCCCCGGGTGCGTTGCGCGTGTTGTAGTCGATCACGACGGCGTAGTTGTAATACGGCGTTTCGTAGTAGAGGTGCTCGTTAGGGTCACCGCGGGTGAAACCGCAGTGCGACGCGCAGCGCTGCCTGGTGTTGTACAGCGGCGACGAGCTCTGGCTGATCCACCAGTCGTCCGGCGTCGTGTGCGTGTAGGGCAACCGGGTGCCGGGGTCGCGGTCGTGCCCGAAGGCCTGCGTCAGCGTGAAGCTGCCGGCCGGCGTCTTCGTCGACCCCTCGCTGGCCCGCCCGACGCCCCCCGAGCCCAGGTGCGCGGTGACGGACGGGCCGGACGTACGCCAGCCGCCGGAGACGCGGTGCCACGCCTGCAACGTCGCGGTCGTGCTGCCGTGCGACGAGGCCACCACCGTGATGACCTGGTCGGCGCCGCTGGTCGTGCCGGACAGGGGCAACCGCCGGGGGGTGCTCGCCGCGTGGACGCGGGTCGACGACGTCCGCGGTGCGGGTGACGTCGCCGGCTTCGTGCTGCTCGCACGCTTCGAGGTCGGCGCCGCGGAGCGCGTTGCGGCGCTCGTCCTCGGCGCCGCGGTGCTGGTCGGGGCCGTCGAGCTGCTGGCAGGCGTCGAGGGCGGTCGCGACCCGGACGAGGCAGTGGCGTCTGTGGCGTTCGGCCCGCTGCTGGAGCATGCCGCGAGCGCGCAACACGCGGAGATCGTGGCCGCGGCAAGGGCGAGACGGGGCCGGTGCATGGCCTCCAGGGTCGCATGCGGCCGTCGCAGGCCGGATCCGGCACCATGGGCGCGTGTCCTTCGACGACGGTCCCGGCGGGGTCAGCGCCGACGCCCAGGAGATCGACAGCGTCGCGCTGTGGCTGCTCCGCCTCGGCATCGACGCCCGCGGCCGGTTGACGCCCGGACCGCTGTGGGACATCGCGCTGCGTGCCGCGGTCCTCGTCGACCTGCGTCTCACCGAACGCATCGTCGACAGCGACACCACCACCTACATCGACGAGGGCTCCCCGGACGGGGACCTCGACGACGTCGTCTGCGACCAGTTGCTGCACGGCGGTTTCGAGTCGGAGACGGCCTGGATCGATCGCGGCCGACTGCGCACCCGCGAGGTCGCCGCCCGGCTCGTCGACACCGGCGAGTGGCGCGCGAAGGCTGCGCCGCTACGTCCGGGAGGCCGCGTCTACGTCGCGCCGGCCGACCAGTACGGGGCGCTGCGCGAGCAGCTGCGTGCCGTCGCCCGCGACACCGTCGCGGCCCGGTCCCACCACGAGTTCACGACCCTGGTGCTTGCCGATCGGCTGTTCGGCCTCGGTGGCGACGCGCTCGAACTGCGGTGGGACGAGTGCGGCCCGTATCGCGAGCTCGTGAACCACGCGACCGTCCGCATCCGCACCCGGGCGGCCATGGCCCAGCTCGGCGCCAGCGGCGGAGGCGGCTGAGCGGCCCGCACCGTTCCCTACAGTGGACGGGTGTCCGCCTCGATCGTCGTCCGGGACGCGGCAGCCGCCTTCGGTGCGCGCGTGCTGTTCGAGGGGTTGGACCTCGTCGTCGCACCCGGCGCGGTGGTCGGGCTCGTGGGCGTCAACGGGGCCGGCAAGTCGACCCTGCTGCGGATGCTGAGCGGCCTGCTCGCGCCCGAGACCGGCACCGTCACCCGGGTCCCGTCGTCGGCGACCGTGGGCTACCTGGACCAGGAGACCGAGCGGCGCCCGGGCGAGACGGTGGGCGCCTTCCTGGCCCGGCGCACCGGGGTGGCCGACGCGAACGCCGCGCTCGACGACGCGTCGGCGGCTCTCGCCGACGGCCGGCCCGGGTCCGACGACGCCTACGCAGAAGCGTTGGAACGCTGGTTGGCGCTCGGCGCAGCCGATCTCGACGAACGCGTCGGCCCCGAGCTCGCGCGCATCGGTCTCGACGTCGGGACGGACGCGTTGATGACCTCGCTGTCCGGCGGGCAGGCCGCGCGCGCCGGGCTGGCGTCGTTGCTGCTCGCGCGTTTCGACGTGTTCGCCCTCGACGAGCCGACCAACGATCTCGACCTCGACGGCCTGCAGCTGCTGGAACAGTTCGTGACCGCACAGCGGGCCGGTGTGGTCGTGGTCAGTCACGACCGCGAGTTCCTGGCCCGCACCGTCACCGAGATCGTCGAGCTGGACCTCGCCCAGCAGCAGATCGCGCACTTCGACGGCGGATACCAGGCCTATCTCGACGAGCGCGAGGTCGCCCGGCGCCACGCCCGGGAGGCCTACGACGAGTACGCGGGCCGGCTGTCGGCTCTCGGCGACCGGGCCCAGATGCAGCGCAACTGGCTCGAGCACGGGGTGCGCAACGCCCGGCGCAAAGCGGGTACCGACCACGACAAGGTGACCCGCAAGTTCCGTCAGGAGAACACCGAGAAGCAGGCCGCCAAGGCCCGGCAGACCGAGCGGGCGATCGAACGGCTGGAGGTCGTCGAGGAGCCCCGCAAGGAGTGGCAGCTGCAGCTGACGATCGCCGCAGCGCCGCGGGCCGGCGCGGTCGTCGCGGTGCTCGACCACGCGGTCGTCCGCCGGGGCGGGTTCACGCTCGGGCCCGTCGACCTGCAGATCGACTGGGGTGATCGGGTGGTGATCACCGGGCCCAACGGCAGCGGCAAGACGACCCTGCTCGCCGCGCTGCTCGGTCGGACCGAGCTCGCGTCCGGCCGCAGCTCGCTGGGCCCTGGCGTCGTCGTGGGCGGCGTCGACCAGGCACGAGCCTTGCTGGGCGAGGACGAGACGCTGCCCCGCGCCTTCGCCCGACTGCTGCCCGACTGGCCCGACGCCGAGGTACGGACCCTGCTCGCCAAGTTCGGGCTGCGCGCCGACCACGTCGGCCGGACGGCCGGCACCCTCTCCCCCGGTGAGCGCACCCGGGCCGCGTTGGCACTGCTGCAGGCGCGCGGCGTCAACCTGCTCGTGCTCGACGAGCCCACCAACCACCTCGACCTGCCGGCCATCGAGCAGCTCGAACAGGCGCTGGCGACCTATCCCGGCACGATGCTGCTCGTCAGTCACGACCGCCGGTTGCTCGAGGCCGTGGCGGTGACCCGGCGCCTGTCCGTCGACCACGGCACCGTCCGCGAGACCTGACCCCGATCCGGTCCTCGCCACGGGCTCACGGACGATCTACGCTCGAGGCACGCTGCATCGAGCAGCCCTTGGGAACGAGGTCCGTCATGGCCGCATCCAGACACCGCGCGTTCCAGTCGGTCGGCGAGTTCCTCCGCGTGATGGGGGCGGCGCTGACCGGTTTCATGCCACCGATGCGTGCCCCGGACGGCACGTACGGCACCCAGCGCATGACCGGCCGGCGGCTCGCCGAGGAGCGTCAGCGCAAGTACCCCCAGGGCTGACCGCTCGGCGTCGTGCCCCACCGGGCGGGTGGGATCAGGTGACGCCGATGAGGATGCGCGGGTGCGCCGACGGCCGCAGCCACCGCATGAGCGGGACGAGACGGCTCTGCGGGATGGCGACGCACCCGGCCGTCGGCCGCCCGTCGGTGACGTGCAGGAAGAACGCGCTCCCCCGGCCCTGGTGCACGCCGCCGGGCGCGTTGCGGGTGTTGTAGTCGATGACCACGGCGTAGTTGTAGTACGGCGTCTCGTAGTACAGGCGCTCGTTGACACCGTCGTCGTAGCCGCACGAGCCGCACCGGCGGTGGGTGTTGTAGTACCGACCCGAGTCGCTGATCCAGTAGTCCGACGGCGTGGTCTTGAAGTAGGGCAGCGCGGTGCCCGGGTCGCTCCTGCGCCCGAACGCCTGCGTCATCGTGAAACTGCCCGCCGGCGTGTGGGACGACGACTCGCTGGCCCGCCCGATGCCCTGCGCACCGACGTGGGCCGTCATCGACGAGCCGTACTTCGTCCAGCCGCCCCGCACCTTCGTCCAGGCCTGCAGGGTGGCCGTCGTGGCGCCATGCGAGCGGGCGGTGACCGTGATGACACGGGTGGCGCTTCCGGTCGAGTACCCCAGTGGCAACCGCTGGCCGGTCGCGGCGGCCACGTGGTGCGTGGTGGGCGCGGCGCGCTGCACTGCGGGCCGGGTCGCCGGCCTGGCCGCGGGACGGGCCGCCGGACGAGCGGCGGGCGGACGGGCCGCCGTCCGGGAGGCTGTCGTGGGTGCCGCGACCGGGGCCACCGCCCGGGTCGTCGGTGCGACCGCCACGGGCGTGGCTGCCGCTGCGCTCGACCGGGTGGGAGCGGTTGCGAGACGCGTGGCCGTGGCCCGCCCGGTGGCCCGGAGGACCGGCCCGGTGCTCGGCGCACCCGTCGGCACGAAGGCGGGCCGTGAGGTGGGCGCCGCGGCGACGGTGCTCCGCTGCCGAGCATCGGGCTTGCTGGCGGCGTTCGTCATGCCGAACACCACGACGGCGCAGCCGCCCACGGCGACGGAGGCGGTGAGGGCGGCGAGGACACGTCCGGCGGGCATGGTGCCAGTGTGCCAGCTGTGGCTGATGTGAAACAGACACGATGTGGTCTCGACCTGGCCGACCCGGTCGCATCGCTCCCGATCGCCTGTCACGCTGAGTACATGGTCTACGCGGGAGCGCCTGTTCCGATTCACCCCGGTGCGACGGCATGATCACCGTCGAGCGCGAGGTCGTTGTCGAGCGTCCGCTGCCGAATGTCTTCGCCTACCTCACCGACTTCACCAACACCGAGCAGTGGGACCCGGGAACGATCTCGACAGTCCGCACGGACGGCGACGGGCCGCTCGTCGTCGGTGCCGCCTTCCGCAACGTGTCCGAGTACCGCGGACGGCGCACCGAACTCGACTACCGCATCGCCCGCCTCGACCCGGACGAGCACCTGACGTTCACGGGCGTCAACAAGACCGTCGAGAGCACCGACGACATGAGCTTCCGGGCGGAGCACAGCGAGGACGGCGAACGCACGGTCCTGACGTACCGCGCGCACTTCCGTTTCAAGGGCCTCGCGCGGCTGGCCGAACCGTTCCTGCGCAAGGGCTTCGAGCCCATCGCGGACGACACCGTCATCCAGCTCAAGCGAACCCTCGAGGCCGTCGTCTGACGGACGGCGCTACTCGGGTGCGACGGCCTCGACGAGGTTGCCCTGCGGGTCACGGACGATCGCGTTGAACTCGCCGCGACGGTAGAGCGGCCACCGCCGCGGTGCGGAGTGCTCCGCGCCGCCCGCGTCCAGTGCCGCCGCGTGGAACGCCTCGACGGCCTCGCGAGTCGCAGCACGCAGCCCGACGTGGACGCCGCACGTCGCCACCTCCGAGGTCACCACCCAGACGAGGACCCGCCCGTCCGGCTCGCCCCAACCGGCCGCCTCGAGCTCGGCGTCGTCCTCCTCCTCGTCGACGAGCTCGGCGAGACGGACGAGACCGAGCGCCGTCAACGCGGCCTCGTAGAAGCCCACGCTGCGCGTCAGGTCGGTGGCGGCGATCGTGACGTGATCGAGCGGTGCGGTCACCACGGAATACTGGCACGGTGCCCCGCAGCCCACGACAGAGCAGCCAGCCACCGACCGCCCTGACCATTGCCGGCTCCGACTCCGGCGGCGGCGCCGGCGTCCAGGCCGACCTGAAGACCTTCCTGGCCTGTCGGGTGCACGGCATGTCCGCGATCACCGCGGTCACCGTCCAGAACTCGCTCGGTGTGTCGGACTTCCACGAGCTGCCGCCACAGGCCGTCGCCGACCAGATCGAATCGGTGGCGGTCGACATCGGGGTCGACGCCGCCAAGACCGGCATGCTGGCGTCGGCCGCGATCATGGCCGCGGTGGCCAAGGCCGTGACGCGGCTCGGCATCAGCCCGTTCGTCGTCGACCCCGTGGCCGCGTCCCAGCACGGCGACGCGTTGCTGCGCCCGGACGCCTTCGCGGCGCTGCGCGACACCATCGTCCCGCTGGCCACGTTGATCACCCCGAACCTCGGCGAGGTCAAGCTGCTCACCGGGATCGATGTGCGCACCCGCTCGGACATGGACGACGCAGCCCGGGCCCTGCTCGGGCTCGGGCCACGCGCGGTGCTGGTGAAGGGCGGGCACCTGCCGGACGGCGACGCGGTGGACGTGCTGTACGACGGCACCACCTGGACCGAGTTCGCGGCCCCGCGCCATACGACCGCGCACACCCACGGCTCGGGCGACACGCTGGCCTCGGCGACCACGGCGGCCCTGGCCCGCGGGGCCTCGCTCGTCGACGCGGTGCGCGAGGGCAAGGCGTTCGTCACGGCCGCGGTCGGGAACTCGTTCCCGCTCGGGGCCGGGCTCGGCCCGGTCGGTCATTTCTGGCGCATCAGGGACTGGCCCGAACCCCGTTCCTGATCACGCGGGCCCCCACCTCCCTCACGCGAGTGGTGGGTCTTTCGTCGAGTGGCGGGATATAACCCACCACTCGAGGAGAAAGCCACCACTCGACGGACCTGAGGTGGGTGTGTCGGCGTGCGGGCGGACGTCAGACGGCGCGCAGGCGGGCGGCGAAGGCGGCAGCGGCGGCACCCGGGTCCTCGGCGTCGGTGACGGCCCGCACGACGACGGCGCGCCGGGCGCCGCGCGCGATGACCTCGTCCAGCCGGTCGAGCGTCTCGATGCCGCCGATGGCGAACCACGGACGCGCGTCCTGCTGCGCGCTCGCGTGGGTCAGTAGTGACGGGCCGGCGGCCGGGCGGCCGGGCTTGGTCGGGGTCGTCCACGTCGGGCCGCAGCAGTAGTAGGCGACGCCGTCCTCGACGCGGGCGGCGTCGGCCTGGTCCGGCGAGTGCGTCGAGCGGCCGATGAGGACGTCCGGCCCGACGATGTCCCGGGCGACCGCGACGGGCAGGTCGTCCTGGCCCAGGTGCAGCACCGGTGCGCCGGCGGCGCGGGCCACGTCGGCTCGATCGTTCACCGCCCAGAGCGCACCGTGTCGCTGCGCGGCCGCCGCGAACGTCTCGAGCAAGCGCAGCTCGTCGCGGGCCTCGAGCCCCTTCTCGCGCAGTTGCACGACGTCGACGCCGTTGCGCAGCACCGTGTCGAGGAAATCGGCGAGATCGCCGGTGCGCGAGCGCGAGTCGGTGCACAGGTACAGGCGGGCGTCTTGCAACAAAAGCACGGCCTCACTCCGTTCGGGCCGGCACGCCGCTGTGCCCCCGGTTCGTTCCGCAAGCGTCTCTCACAATTGCCCAGCGTAGGGTTGGCGTCGCAACGGGAGCTCGCCACGGGGCGGGCTGAGAGGGCCAGCGGGCCGACCGTCGACCTGATCCGGGTAATACCGGCGCGAGGGAGCACATGTCGGACGTCGTCATCGTGGGCGCGGGTGCCATCGGCGCCGCCGCCGCGTGGCGCTGCGCGCAGCGCGGCCTGACCGTCACGCTCGTCGACCCCGATCCACGTCGCGGCGCGTGGCACACCGCGGCCGGCATGCTCGCGCCGATCACCGAGCTGCAGTACACCGAGACGCCGCTGTTACGACTGAACCTCGACTCGCTCGCGCGGTGGCCGTCCTTCGCCGCCGAGCTGTCCGCGGAGTCCGGGCTGCCCACCGGCTTCCGCGAGACCGGCACCGTGGCGGTCGCGTGGGACGGCGCCGATCTCGCCGCGCTGCGCGACCTGCATGACTTCTCGCACCGCCTGGGCGTCGAGGCCGAGCTGGTCGGCGGCCGCGAGCTGCGCGCCCTCGAACCGGCCGTCGCGCCGGGGCTCCCGGGAGGCCTGCTCGCGCCCGGCGACCATCAGGTCGACCCTCGCCTGCTGCACGACGCGCTGCTCGAAGCCGGCCGCCGACGAGGTGTGACCTTCGTTGCATCGACGGCGGCAGTGATCACTGAAGGTGATCGTGCCGTCGGGGTGCGCCTCGACGACGGCACCGTGGTGTCGACCGGGAGCGTCGTGCTCGCTGCCGGGTGCTGGTCGGCCACGGTCGAGGGCCTGCCGGCCCGGGTCGCACCCGGGGTACGGCCGGTCAAGGGTCAGACGCTGCGGCTGCGGCTGCCCGGGCCACCCGTGATCCAGCGCGTCGTGCGCGGCGCGGTGAAGGGCACGCCGATCTACGTGGTGCCGCGGGCCGACGGGCGCCTGGTCGTCGGCGCCTCCACCGAGGAGGCGGCGTTCGACCGGACCCCGCGTGCCGGCGCCGTGTACGAGCTGCTGCGCGACGCGATGTCGCTGGTGCCCGAGCTCGGCGAGGCCGCCCTCGACGAGGTCTGCACCGGCCTGCGACCCGGCTCCCCCGACAACGCCCCGTTCGTCGGCGCGGCCGCGCTCGACGGCCTCGTGCTCGCCACCGGCCATCACCGCAACGGTATTTTGCTGTCCCCCGTCACCGCCGACGGCGTCGCCGGCCTGGTCGCCGACGGCAACCTGCCGGGCGTCCTCGAGCCGTTCGCGCCCGGCCGCTTCGCGCCCGCTGAGACCGAGCTCGTCACCCACGGAGGGCCGGCATGACCATCGTGCTCAACGGCAAGCCTCGCGACGTCGCGGACGGCAGCACCGTCGGCGCCCTCATCCTCGCCGAGACGGGATCGGCGCGCGGCAGCGCCGTCGTGCTCGACGGCGCCGTCGTGCCGCGTTCGGAGTGGGACGACACGCTGCTCGTCGCGGGCGCCGACGTCGAGCTGATCACGGCGGTGCAGGGTGGCTGAGCACGACCCGTCCGCGCGTCACGACCCCTTCGTCGTGGCCGGCGTCGAGCTGAGCTCCCGGCTCATCCTGGGCACCGGCGGGGCTCCGAGCCTGCACGTGGTCGACGAGACGCTGCGCGCCTCCGGGACGGCGCTGTGCACTGTGGCCATGCGCCGCGTCGACGCCTCGAGCAGCGGCACCATCCTCGACGTCATCGACCGGGCGGGTGTCCGCGTGCTGCCCAACACGGCCGGCTGCCGCACCGCTCGCGAGGCCGTCCGGACCGCGCAGCTCGCCCGGGAGGCGCTCGAGACCGACTGGGTGAAGCTCGAGGTGGTCGCGGACGAGCGCACCCTGCTGCCCGACCCGATCGAGCTGCTCGACGCCGCGCAACTGCTGGTGGCGCAGGGGTTCCGGGTCTTCCCGTACACCAACGACGACCCCGTCCTCGCGCGGCGACTCCAACAGGCCGGCTGCGTCGCCGTGATGCCGCTGGGCTCGCCGATCGGCACCGGGCTCGGCATCGCCAACCCGCACAACATCGAGCTCATCGTCAGCGAGGCCACCGTGCCCGTCGTCCTCGACGCCGGCATCGGTACCGCCTCGGACGCCGCGCTGGCCATGGAGCTCGGCTGCGACGCCGTGTTGCTGGCCTCGGCGGTCACCCGCGCGCAGGACCCCACTGCCATGGCCGAGGCCATGAAGGCCGCCGTGCACGCCGGGCGCCTCGCGCGCCGCGCCGGCCGCATCCCGAAGCGCGTCCACGCCCAGGCGTCGTCACCGACCGAGGGCATGGCCGTCCTGTAACGCACACCGCGGGAGCTCGGGACCGTCCCGGGCTGAGAGGGCCACCAGGCCGACCGCCGAACCCGCCGGGTAATGCCGGCGCAGGGAGACACGCATGACGACGCTCGACGACCGCACCACCCCGCCGACCGCACCGCCCGACGAGGCGCCGCTGACGCTCGACCAGCCCGCCGGCCGCTCGCTGCGCCTCATCGACCAGATGGGCATGTGGGGCAACCTGGGCGTCAGCCTGCTCGGGTTCACCGGCGCGATCTACGTGCTGTACCCGGTCGGCGACACCCCGATCTCGCTCGGGGCGGCGCTGTTGGCGCTGCTCGTCGGCACCGTGCTCGGCACCGCGGCGGTGGCGGTCGCCGCGGTGCCCGGCACGGTCACCGGCTCGCCGGCCATGGTGCTGCTGCGCGGGCTGTTCGGAGCGCGTCTCTCGTGGCTGCCCACCCTGCTCAACGTCGTGCAGCTGCTCGGCTGGACGACGTTCGAGATCGTCACCATCAGCACCGCGCTGCACCAGATCACCGGCAGCGTCCCGCGCTGGGTCTACGTCGTGCTGGCCGGGGTCGTGACCACCGCGCTGGCCCTGCGCCCGCTGGGCTGGATCCGGTTGCTGCGCCGCTACGTCACCGTTGCCGTCGTCATCGCGCTCGTCTACCTGGCCGTGCAGCTGCTGCGCAATCCGCTGCCCCCGCTGGGCCACGGCCCCTGGACGGGCTTCTGGATCGCCGTCGACTCGGTGATCGGTGTCGCGGTGTCGTGGGTGCCGGTCGCTGCCGACTACACCCGGCACTCGAGATCGACGCGCGACACGGTGGTCGGCACCTTCGTCGGGTACTCGCTGAGCCAGCTCGCCTGCTACGCCATCGGGCTGGTCGCGCTCGTCACCGTGGCCCAGGGTGACGACGGCCGGATCTTCGGTGCCTTCATGGCCATTCCCGTCGGCACGGTGGCGTTCGCCGTCCTGGCCATCCGCGAGATCGACCAGTCCTTCGTCGACGTGTTCTCGGCGGCCGTCTCGGTGCAGAACGTGCGCCCGCGCTGGGACCGGCGCCTGCTCGCGCTGCTGCTGGGCACGCTGTGCACGGTGCTGGCCCTGGCCCTGGACATCGCGAACTACCAGTCGTTCCTGCTGCTCATCGGCTCGTTGTTCGTCCCGCTGCTCGGCGTGTTCGCCGTCGACTGGTTCGTGGTCTCCCGGCGCTCGTGGGACCTCGGCGAGAACGCACCCCTGCGCCTGGCCATGGTGCTGCCCTGGGCCATCGGTTTCGTGGTCTACCAGCTCGTCAACCCCGGGACCCTCGGGCCGTGGTCGCGGATGTGGCACACGGTCCAGGGATGGCTCGACTTCACCCCCACGAACTGGATGAGCGCATCCCTGATCTCCTTCGCCGTGGCCGCCGTCGTTACGCTGCCGGTCGGACTGGTCGAGAGGAGACTCCGTGCTGCTGCATCCCGAGGTCGCTGAGGCGCTCGACGCCGGGCGTCCCGTCGTGGCGCTCGAGAGCACGATCATCAGCCACGGGCTCCCCCGCCCCGACAACCTGCGCATCGCCCGCGAGATCGAGGACGCGGTGCGCGCCGGTGGGGCGGTCCCCGCCACCGTCGCCGTCGTCGACGGCCAGGCCCGCATCGGTCTCGACGACGCCGCCCTGGACCGCGTCGCGTCCGACCCCGACGTCGACAAGGTGTCCGTGCGCGACATCGCCGTCGTCGCGGCCCGCGGCGGGGTGGGCGCGACGACGGTGGCGTCCACCGCGCACCTGGCCGCCCGCGCCGGCATCCGCGTGTTCGCCACCGGCGGGCTCGGCGGCGTCCACCGCGGGGCCCGCGACACCTGGGACGAGTCGGCCGACCTCACCACCCTGTCGCGCACGCCCGTCCTGGTCGTCTGCGCCGGTGTGAAATCCATCCTCGACGTCGGGGCGACCCTGGAACGGCTCGAGACCCTGAACGTCGGCGTGCTCGGGTACCGCACCGACCGCTTCCCGGGTTTCTATCTGCGCGACAGCGGCCACGGCCTGTTCTGGACGGCCGAGACACCCGGCCAGGTGGCCGACGTGCTGCGGCAGCAGGACGCGTTGAACAGCGCCGGGTACGGACTGGTCCTGGCCAACCCGATCGGCATCGCCGACGAGCTCGACCACGAGCTGCACGACCGCACCCTGCACGCCGGCCTCGCCGCCGCCCACCAGGCCGGCGTCACCGGCAAGGACGTCACCCCGTTCCTGCTCGACTTCTTCCACCGCGAGACGCACGGTGCCTCGCTGGCCGCCAACGTCGCCCTGGTGCTCGGCAACGCGCGGCTCGCGGCCGAGGTCGCCGCGGCCTACGCGAGCTGACGTGCCGCCCCACGTCGTCTGCGTCGGCGACCTCATGGTCGACGTCCTGGCTCGGCTGCCGGGGCCGTTGGCGCCCGGATCGGACACCCCGGCCTCGGTGCGCCTGCTCGGCGGCGGCGCCGCGGCCAACGTCGCCTGCTGGCTGGTCGCTGCCGGGGCCCACGCCACCTTCGTCGGCCGGGTCGGCGACGACGTCGCGGGTCGGCAGGCCCTGGACGGACTGACGTCGGCCGGCGTCCGGGCGCACGTCTCCGTCGACGACCGACGACCCACCGGGACCTGCGTCGTGCTGGTCGCCCCCGATGGCGAACGGACGATGGTGCCCGACGCCGGTGCCAACGCGGGCCTCGGCGAGGTGGCGGTCGAGCTGCCGGACGACGCCGACGCCCTGTACGTGTCGGGGTACGCGCTGCTGGGCGAGGGTTCGCGCCCCTTCGCCGTCGAGGCCATCCGGGAGGCGCGGGCACGTGGCTGGGTCGTCGTCGTGGACGCCGCGTCCGCGGCCCCGCTGGCCGCCGACCCCGGTTTCCTCGACCGGCTCGGGCGCGACGTGCTGGTGCTCGCCAACACCGACGAGGCGGTCGTGCTGACCGAGCTCGACGACGCCGCGGCCGCCGCGCAGTCGATCGCGCTGCGCACCGGGCGGGCGATCGTCAAACGCGGCGCGGCCGGCGCGGTGTGGTCCGACGCCTCAGGGGTGCGGTCGGTGCCCGCGGCGCGCACGGAGGCCGAACCGGTCGACACCACCGGGGCCGGGGACGCGTTCGCGGCCGGCTTCCTCGCGAGTTGGCTCGACGGTGCACCGGTGAATTACGCCTTGACCGAGGGCGCTGCTCTCGGCGCACGCGCCGTCGGCCAGGTGGGCGCCCGACCCTGATCCGCGGCGCGGCTCAGGCGCTGCGGCGCCCGCCGGTCATCGGCAGCTGGGACGTCAGCAGCGAGAACCACATCGTCTTGCCCGGCCGGCGCTTCGACGTCGAGATGCCCCACGATGTCGCCAGCTGGTCGACCAAACGCAGGCCGCGCCCGTGCGGCTCGTTCGGGGCCGGCGACCCGACGGCCGGCTTGCCGGGACCGTCGTCGCTGACCTCGACCCGCATCGCGCGACCGGCGATGGTCAGCGTGACGGTGAACGCGGTCGCAGCGTGCAGGATGCAGTTGGTCGCCAGCTCGGAGACCATGAGCTCGGCACGGAAGACCGCCTCGGCCGGTTGGCCGACCATGGCCTCGGTGACGAACGTGCGCGCGGCCGGCACCGACGTCGCCTCCGCCGGTAGGCGGCACTCGCGCCTCACGACGTCACCGGCGACACGGGCGACACCGGCGACACCGGCGACACCGGCGACACGGGCGGGACCACCGATGTGTCGGTGATCGGCAGGACCGTCGTCAGGCCGGACAGCTCGACGAGCCGCCGCACCGGCGGAGACGGGTTGACGAGCGCGACGGTCGCGACCGACTCGGCCACCTGCAACAGGACACCGATCCCGGAACTGTCCATGAAGCCGACGCTGCTGAGGTCGAAGCCGACCGCGCGCGGCGACGTCGTCAGCACCTGTTCGACGTGCTCGTTCAGGACGGGCAGCGACGACAGGTCGACGTCGCCGACCAAACACAGCTCGCAGGACCCGCGCCCGTCGTGTCGCTCGGTCACGGTGAGGGTCGACTCCTCGCCGGTGGTCACGCGTGCACCTCCGCGGCCCGGTGTTCCATGCGCAGGGCGAGCACGGCGGTGTCGTCGTCCGATCCCGCCGGCGTCATCTCGGCCAGGAGGGTGGACACCATGCCCTCGACGGTTCCGCCCGTCCGTGCCGCCACGGATCGCAGCCGGGCCAGGCCGTCGTCCAGGGTCTCGTCACGGCGTTCGACGAGGCCGTCGGTGTAGGCCAGCAGGGTGGCCCCGAGGGGCAGCTCGACGGTGACGGACCGGAACGGCCCGGTGTGGCGGATTCCGATCGGCGGGCCCAGCGGTGCGTCGATGAAATGTGACCCGTCCCGGTGGACCAACAGCATCGGCAGGTGGCCCGCGCTGGCCACCGTCAGCGAGCCGGTGCTGACGTCGAGCAGGCAGCACACGACGGTCGCGAAGTGCCGGTCGCGCCGCATGGTCAGCAGGTTGCCGAGCAGGTCGAGCACCGTGGCCGGGCTGTGCCCTTCGCGGGCGTACGCGCGGATGGCGAAGTGCAGCGCGGCCATGACCGAACCGGCCTCGAGGCCGCGACCCGAGACATCGCCGACCGCGAAGAAGACGTGGGTGTCGTCGACCGGGACGACGTCGTACCAGTCGCCGCCGATCTCGATGCCGTTGACGCCGGGACGGTAACGCGCGGCGAGCTGCACGCCGTCGACGAGGGGCAGCCCGTCGGGGATGAGCGCGCGTTGCAGCGACTCCGCGATCCCGCGCTGATCGCGCAGCAGGCCGTCGATCTCGGCCGTGAGCGCCTCGGCGCTGCGGCGGCGTCGTACCAACCGATCCGTGAGCAGGCCGGCGCCCACCGCCACCGCCGTACCGAGCAGCAGCACCACCCACCATCGCCGGTCGGCGGCCCGGCCGGCCAGCGGCCCCTTGGCCCCGGTCACCAGGGTGAGGGTCGCGGTACCGAACGGGACGGTGGTTCGGGCGGTGTGGCCCGACAACCTCGCGGTGGAACCGCTGGTCAGCAGCAGGTGACGCGCGTCGGTCGTGCGTCCGAGGTACAGCGCGAAGCGCAGCCCGTACAGCGGCGAGCTGTTCGAGACCGTCGATCGCAACCGGTACCGCAGCGGTGATTCGATGTAGACGACGTACCGCGTGGCCGCCGGCGACGAGCCGTACCCGTAGCCGAACATCGTCGTGGTCCCGGTGAGCAGGCCGTTCACGGCGATGGTGTCGGCGGTCGACGCCCACCGGACGAAGGTAGTGGCCTTCGCTCCGGTTCGGCCCAGCTCCGGTGGCCGCCCCACCGTCGACACGAGGCGGACATCCGAACTGGTGACCGACCACAGCGTGAGCGACTCGAAGCGGTTCTCGCGAGCCATGAAGCGAGCGACGTAACGACGGAAGCTCAGCGAGTCGCCACCGGTGCCCGCGGCGATCTGGGCCGCCGAGGCGAGCGGGGTGGCCAGGTTCTCGACGTTGGACTGAACCAGCGTCCCGGCCTGCCGCGTCTGCAGGTGGAGCAGGCGGTTCTCGTTCGCGTCGTCGACCAGGTCGACGGTGATCGCGAGGACCGCCGTGAGCGCCAGGATGACGGTCGCAGCCATGACACCGAGCAGGGTGGGCCGACGGCTGCTGCGCGCGGGTGCGCCCGCCGGGCGATCATGGGTCAGCCTTCGGTGCCGGCGCGCCCACACGGGGCGCGCGAGGAGGCGACGGCGCACCACGAGCTCGGCCACCGCAGCTCCCCTCGCGTCACCGGTGGTGACCCGTCGGTCGAGCACCTCACGCAGGGTGCACGGGCCGGTGGGTGGGTGTCCAGACGCGACGCGCGCAGTCTGCCCGATAGTGCGACAAACGCCGGAAATTTCGTACCCGAAACAACGCGCTCGGGAGACTCAGTCGCCCTTGGTGTAGGTAAGGTCGGCGCCGACGAAGCGTCCCTGCAGGCCGGTGGCGTCCGCCGTCAACGAGCGGACCTTGATGTCGAAGGGCAGCCCGTCGAACGGGATGGTCACGTCGAAGAGCTTGTTCAACGCACTCGAGACGAGCCCGAGGCTGTCGCCGGCACCGTTGATGGAGGACTTGCCGAACGTCAGCGCCCCGTTCACGAGTTGGGGCAGCACCGAGATGCTCGGCGAGACCGTGCCGACCACCGGCAGATCGAAGGACTTGGACGCCCGGATGCGATGGTTGCCGGCATAACGCACGGTGATGCCCAGCCGGCGGCTCAGGTCGGCGTAGGAGATGGTCGCGTGGGCGGTGGCGCTGTTGACGTGGAAGGTCGAGAAGTCGCGCGACACCGTCAACTGGTTGAGGTCGACGTGCAGACGGGAGATGCGCACGGTGCGCCGGGCCACGGGCAGGTCGTCCGCGTCGACGCTGACGTGGTCGTACTTGCCCCGCGCGAACTGCGTCAGGAACGGCACCCCGTCGATCGACACGTCGGGGCGGGACGTGAGGTGCTGCGAGGACTTGAGGTTGTCGGCCGCGATCCGCTCGGCGACCAGGTCACCACCGCGGTCCAGGACCACGAGCAGGACCACGAGCACGAGCAGGATCACGACGATCCGGCGCAACCACGGGCTCCGCCGACGGGCCGCGGGACGCCGGTCCAGCGCGGCGTCGGCCTCGGGTGACGTCATCCGCAAGACGTACCCAATCGCTGTCGGTGGCACGCGGCAGACTCGTCCGCACGCCGCGTGCTCGACCTCCAGGTCGCCGACGCCGGGTGACCGGACTCAGGCGCTCCGCTCGGCAGCGGCCGGGTCCACGGGCTGAGGGTTGCGGCCCGCGAGCGCGAACGGCGCCCCGGCACGGACCTCCACCATCACACGCTTCGTCAACGCCGCCGCGCTCTCGCCCTCCTGCGGCTGGCCGCCGGCGGGTTCGAAGAACTGCGCCCGGATGCGCGGGCGTCTGGGGAACCGGACGATGTCCACCGCACCGACGACCCGCAGCCCCACGACGTGCGCCGACGGCACGGCGAGCGCCAGCCGGCCGGCCCCGCTCAGCGCCCTCATCTGCCGGCCGCGGGAGATGGTGCCCTCGGGGTAGACGCCGATGCAGGCGCCGGCCTCGAGTTCCTCGATGGCCCGGCTCAGTGCTGCCGCGTCCCCGCGCCCGCGCTCGATGGGGATCTGACCCATGTGGTCGAGCACCCAGGACACGATCGGGTTGCCCCACAACGACGACTTGGCCAGGGCCCGGATCTGTCGCCTCGGGGCAGCCAGACCGCCGATCAGCGGGTCCCAGTGGCTGTCGTGGTTGCTGAACAGCACGGCGGGCCCGGGGCGGTCGAGCAGCTCGGCACCGGTCACCTCCAGGCGGCCCCACCACTTCACGAACGGCGTCGCGATCCACATGACGATCCGGTAGACGGGGGCGACGCGGCGCGGCTTCACGACGTCAGCATCGCATCTCTCGCTGAGCGTGCGCGCGACGCCCGCCGGCCCTCAACCGCGCTCCGCCAGCTCGATCGGCCTGGTCAGCGGGACACCCGGTCGGTAGGCGAGGTGCGCGTGGCTCGGCGCGTCCAGCATGGTCAGGTGCGGCCGGCCCCCGACGGCGATGCGACCGATGTCGGAACGGCGCAGGCTGCGCGCGCCACCGGCCGTGGCCGACCAGAGCGCCTCCGCCGCCGTCATCCGCATCTCGCGCACGGCGAGGGCGATGACGAACGACATCGACGACGTGTAACTGGTGCCGGGATTGCAGTCGGTCGCGACGGCCACGGTGACGCCGGCGTCGAGCAGTCGGCGCGCGTCCGGGTACGGCGAACGGGTCGAGAACTCGACGCCCGGGAGCAGTGTGGCCACGGTGCCGGAGCCCGCCAGGGCGTCGACGTCGGCGCCCGTGAGGTAGGTGCAGTGGTCGACGCTGGCGGCGTCCAGCTCGACGGCGAGCTGCACCCCGGGCCCGGCGGCGAGCTGGTTGCCGTGCACCCGCACCTCGAGCCCGGCGGCGGCGCCCGCCTGCAGGATGGTCCGAGACTCGTCGCCGTCGAAGGCGTGCGCACTGGCCGGCTCGCAGAACACGTCGATCCACCGCGCGAAGGGCGCGCAGGCGACGAGCATCTCCCCCGCCACGAGGCGGACGTAGTCGTCCCGGTCCACCCCCGGCGGGACGACGTGACCGCCCAGGAAGGTCGTCTCCTCGGTGGCCGTGCCGGCCAGCTCGAGCAGGCGTCGTTCGGTGACGACGTCGAGGCCGTAGCCGCTCTTGATCTCGATGGTCGTGGTGCCCTGGCTGCGCAGTTCGTAGACCCGTCTGGCCAGCAGGGTCCGCAGGTCGTCCTCGGACGCGGCGCGGGTGGCCGTAACCGTCGAGGCGATGCCGCCGCCGTCGTAGGCGTCGCCCGCCATGCGCGCGGCGAACTCCGCCGAGCGGTCGCCCGCGAACAGCAGATGGGTGTGCGCGTCGACGAAGCCGGGGATCACCGCGCGTCCGGTCGCGTGGACCACGCGGTCGGCGGCCGGGGCGTCGGCGGCGCGGCCCACCCAGCGGACGGCGGTGTCGTCGGCGACGACCGCGGCGTCGTGGACGACGCCGAGCGGGGACCCGTCGCCCTGCGCGGGGTCGTTGGTGACCAGCTCGGCGATGTCGGTGATCAGCGTGGTTGCCATGCAGCCTCGATCGCCTCGGTGAGCAGGCGGCCCACGTCCCCCAGCACGTGGCGGCCGCCGGTCACGACGGTGCGGCCGTCGACCAGGACGGTGTCGACGTCGGACGCGGTCGCGGCGTGGACGAGCTGCTCGGGTGCGGCCCCCGCGGTGCGCACCGAGTCGTCGCGCACGGCGACGAGATCGGCCCGCCGGCCGACCTCGAGGGTCCCCGCGTCGGGCCAGCCGAGGGCGTCGTGCCGGGTGACGGCGGCGAGCAGGTCCGGCGGGGTGAACCGCCCCCGCTCGTGGCTGCGTAGCCGTTCGTGCGCCTCGAGGCCGCGGGCCTCCTCGAACGCGTCGATCACGGCGTGCTGGTCGGAGCCGAGCGACAGCCTGGCACCGGCCGCCACCAGTTCCCGGGCCGGTCCGATGCCGTCGGCGAGATCACGCTCCGTGGTCGGGCAGAAGCAGACGGTGACCTGTTGTGCACCCAGGGTGACGACGTCGTCAGGTCCGAGATGCGTCCCGTGCACGGCGGTGGTGCGCGGCCCCAGCGCGCCGGCGTCGGCGAGCAGGTGCGTCGGGCTGGTGCCGTAGAAGGCCTGGGCGGCGGCGTTCTCGGCCGGCTGCTCGGACAGGTGGACGTGCAGCGGCCGGTCGCCGGCGGCCGTGGCGACCGGCGCGAGAGCCGGGCGCGGCACGGCGCGGACCGAATGGACGGCCGCTCCGACCCGCATGCCGTCGTCGCCGGTCAGCGCGGCCACGCGTGCCGCCCAGTGATCGACGTCGGCGTCGGCGAACCGGCGCTGCACCGGGTCGAGCGGGCGGTGGCCGTCGCCGTCCAGCCCGCCCGCGAGGTAGCAGGCGTCCAGCAGGGTGAGCCGGATGCCTGCGTCCCGCGCGGCGGCACGCAGGGCCTCGGCCATCACGTTCGGCTCGTCGTAGGGCCGCCCGTCGGGCGCGTGGTGCAGGTAGTGGAACTCGCCCACCGCGGTGAACCCGGTCAGCGCCATCTCGGCGTAGGTCGCGCGGGCCAGGGCGAGGTAGGTGTCGGGGTCGAGCCGCGCGGCGAGCGCGTACATCCGCTCGCGCCAGGTCCAGAAGGTGCCGCCGTCGGCGTGGGTGCGCCCGCGCAGGGCCCGGTGGAAGGCATGGCTGTGCCCGTTCGCCAAGCCGGGCAGCACGACGCCGGGCAACACGGTGGCTCCGGTGGCGTCGGCGCCGGGTGTCACCGCGGCGAAACGGCCGTTCGCGACGTCGAACCGCACGTCACGGGCCGGGCCGTCGGGCAGCAGGGCCGTACGCGCGAAGTACGAGGTCACGCTGCGGCCCGCCCATTCCGAGTTGTCCGCGCCCGGACGCGTTCACACACGTGTTGGCGCGGACAACTCGACGGGGTGGGAGTCATCCGACGAGGCGTTCGACGACCTGCGTCAGGGCGTCGACGCCGGCCAGGCAGTCGTCCCGCTCGGCGAACTCCGCGGGCGAGTGCGAGACGCCGGTCGGGTTGCGGACGAACAGCATGGCGGTGGGGATGCCGGCCACCGCCAGTACGCCGGCGTCGTGGCCGGCGCCGGTGTCGAGCTGCGGCGCGCCGTCGAGCATCGCGGCGAGGTCGTCGGCCAGGGCGGGATCGAAGGCGGTGACGCCCGTCCACGACTCCTCGGTCATCGTGGCGCCGTCCATGGCCTCGAGGTCGCGCGCGATGTCGGCGACGATGTCGCGCACCTGTTGCTCCGACCCGGCGCGGGCGTCGACCCAGGCGGTGACGTGCGACGCGATCGCGTTGACGCCGTTCGGCGTCACGCGCACCTTCCCGCAGGTGGCCACCCCCTCCTGGGCGATCGCGGCCGCGCGCACCGACGTGACGAGCATCGCGAAGGCCTGCATGGCGTCCTTGCGGTCGAACATCCGGGTGGTGCCGGCGTGGTCGGCCGTACCGGTCAGGTCGACCCGCCAGCGGCCGTGTGGCCGGATGCCCGAGCCCACCGCCACCGGGCGGTCGAGGTCGATGAGCCCCCGGCCCTGCTCGACGTGCAGTTCGACGAACGTGCCGATGCGGCGCAGCGTCTCGTCGTCGCGGCCGAGGTGCTCGGCGCGTCGTCCGGTACGGGTGAACGCCTCGCCCAGCCGGACCCCGTCGGCGTCGGTCAGGCCGCGGGCGCGGTCCGCGTCGAGTGCCCCGGTGATGATGCGTGAGCCGGCGCAGGCGATGCCGAACCGCGCGCCCTCCTCGTCGCCGAAGTGGGCGACGGCGAGCGGCCGACTCGGGACCACGCCGCGCACCCGCAGCGCGTCCAGGGCGGCAAAGGCGCTGACCACGCCGAGCGGCCCGTCGAACGCGCCGCCGTCGGGCACCGAGTCGAGGTGTGAGCCGAGCACCACGCCCGGCCCGTCGGCGTCCGGGTCGCCGAGCCAGGCCCACTGGTTGCCCGCGCGGTCCTCGACGAGGTCCAGGCCACGGGCCGTCGCCTCACCCGCGAACCACTCCCGCAGGGCGGCGTCCTCGTCGGTCCAGGCGAAGCGCCGGTAACCGCCGGAGCCGGGGTCGCGACCGATCGGCGCGAGATCGGCCCACATCCGGTCGAACCCCGAGCCGGTCACCCGGTACCGCCGCTCCACGACCGGGCCGTCGCCGCGATGACGGTCACGCGCCCTCGGACATCGGGACCCGGACGCCACGCTCGGCGGCCACCTCGTCGGCCCGGTCGTAGCCGGCGTCGACGTGCCGGATGACCCCCATGCCCGGGTCGTTGGTGAGCACTCGGTCGATCTTCTGCCCGGCGAGGTCCGTGCCGTCGGCGACACACACCTGGCCGGCGTGGATGGACCGGCCGATGCCGACGCCGCCCCCGTGGTGGATCGACACCCACGACGCGCCGCTGGCCACGTTGACCATGGCGTTGAGCAGCGGCCAGTCGGCGATGGCGTCCGAGCCGTCGGCCATGCCCTCGGTCTCGCGGTACGGCGACGCCACCGAGCCGCAGTCGAGGTGGTCGCGCCCGATCACCAGCGGCGCGCTGATCTCGCCGTCGGCGACCAGTTCGTTGAAGCGCACGCCGGCCTTCTCGCGTTCGCCGTAACCGAGCCAGCAGATGCGCGCGGGCAGGCCCTGGAAGTGCACCCGTTCCCCCGCCAGCTTGATCCACCGCGCGAGCGACTCGTTCTCGGGGAACAGGTCGAGCACGGCGCGGTCGGTGCGGGCGATGTCCTTGGGGTCGCCGGACAGGGCCGCCCACCGGAACGGACCCTTGCCCTCGCAGAACAGCGGCCGGATGTAGGCCGGGACAAAGCCCGGGAAGTCGAACGCACGGGACAGTCCGGCGGTGCGTGCCTCACCGCGGATCGAGTTGCCGTAGTCGAAGACCTCGGCGCCCTTGTCCTGGAACTTCACCATCGCCTCGACGTGCCGGGCCATGGACGCCTGCGCCCGGCCGGTGAACTCCTCGGGCTTGCGGGCCGCGTAGTCGTGCCAGTCCGCGAACTCGACCCCGACGGGCAGGTAGCTCAGCGGGTCGTGGGCGGACGTCTGGTCGGTGACGATGTCGATAGGGGCGTCGTTGGCCACGAACTGCGGCACCAGGCTGGCGGCGTTGCCCAGCAGGCCGATGGACAGCGGACGCCGGGCGGCCTTGGCCTCCTCGGCCAGCGACAGCGCGTCGTGCAGGTCCTTGGCCTCGACATCGAGGTAGCCGTGGTCGATGCGACGCCGGATCCGCGACGGGTCGCACTCGATGCAGATCGCCACGCCGCCGTTCATCGTGACGGCCAGTGGCTGCGCCCCGCCCATGCCGCCGAGCCCGGCCGTCAGGGTGATGGTGCCGGCCAGCGTGCCGCCGAACCGCTTCTCGGCCACCGCGGCGAAGGTCTCGTAGGTGCCCTGCAGGATGCCCTGGGTGCCGATGTAGATCCACGAGCCGGCGGTCATCTGCCCGTACATGGTCAGGCCCAGGCTCTCGAGGCGCCGGAACTCCTCCCAGTTCGCCCAGTCAGGCACGAGGTTGGAGTTTGCGATCAGGACCCGCGGGGCCCACTCGTGCGTGCGCATGACGCCGACCGGCTTGCCGGACTGCACGAGCATGGTTTCGTCTCGCTCGAGCGTGGTCAGCGTGCGGACCAGCGCGTCGTAGGCCGCCCAGCTGCGAGCGGCCCGGCCGGTGCCGCCGTACACGACCAGGTCGTCGGGGCGCTCGGCGACCTCGGGGTCGAGGTTGTTCATGAGCATGCGCAGCGGCGCCTCGGTCTGCCAGCTCTTCGCGGTCAGGTCGGTGCCCCGGGGGGCGCTGACCGGGCGGGCTCCGTCCATGGCGGTCTCCTCTGCGTCGCGTACGTCCTGCGTGGTGACCTCGATTGCACACCGTCCGGGGCGCTCGTGGCGACCCGACACCTGGTAAGCGGTCTGAGATCTCAGACGTAGCATGCCGGAATGGCGATCGTCCCTGCCGCCGCGCAGACCCTGGCGATCCTGCGGCTGTTGAGCGGCCAGGCCGGGCCGGTGCAGGCCGCCGTGGTCGTGCGCGAGCTCGGACTGCCGCGGTCGACCGTCTACCACCTGCTCTCGACGTTGGTGGACTCCGGTTTCGTCACCCACCTGCCCGAGGACCGGCGCTACGCGCTGGGTGTCGCCGCCTACGAACTGGGTACCGGCTACACGCGGCAGGCGCCGCTGCAACGGCTCGCCCGGGTGCCGCTCGCCGAGCTGGTCGACCGCACCGGGCATACGGCGCACCTGGCCGTGCAGCACGGCCGCGAGGTCGTCTACGTGATCGAGGAGCGCGCGCCCGGGCGCCCGCCGCTGGTGACCGACGTCGGGGTACGCCTGCCCGCGCAGCTGACCGCCAGCGGGCGCGCGCTGCTCGCCGCCCTGCCGCCGGCCCAGATCCGCGCGCTGTTCCCGGACGCGGCGGCCTTCGTGCTGCGCACCCCGGTGGGCCCACGCTCGCCGCGGGCACTGCGGGCCCTGCTGACAGAGGTGCGGCGGCGCGGCTGGGCCGTCGAGGACGGCGAGGTCAGTGCGGGCTGGGCGTCCGCGGCGTCGGCGGTGTTCGACCACTCGGCGCACCCCGTCGCCAGCGTGGCCGTGACGTTCCCGTCGGTGAGCACGCCCCCGCCGGTCCGCGAGCGGATGGCAGCGGCGGTGCTGCGGACGGCGGACACCCTGACCCGGCGCATCGGTGGGGCCGTGCCCGCGCGGCCCTGACCGCGATCAGACGGCGCGGACGCGGTCCTCGTAGGCCTGGCGCGCCGAGGGGTCGACGCCGGCCGTGAACGCGCTCTCGGCCCCGAGGACCCGGCCCAGATACTCGGAAACGCGCGACGGCAGGAAGGCCTGCGACTGGGTGATCGCACCGGCCAGCTTGCTGACCCGCACGCGCGGCCGTGGGCGCACGATGAGCCCGGCGACCGCGGCGGCGATGTCCTCCGGCTCGACGTTGCGCATGCCCTTGGTGCCCGATGTCCCAGCGACGAGCTCGGTGTTGGTGAAGAACGGCATGACCTGGGAAACGGACACCCCGGAGTTGCGGTACTCGCGCCGCACGGTCTCGGTGTAGGCCTTGACCGCGTGCTTGGTCGCGCAATACGTGGCCCCGCCCGGGACGTAGCTCTCGCCGGCCAGCGACGAGATGTTGATGACGTGGCCGGACCGGCGCGGCAGCATCCGGGTCAGGGCCTGCTTGGTGCCGGTGATGACGCCGAGCAGGTTGATCTCGACCTCGCGGCGGCTGACCGCGTCCGGCTCCTCGGCCGACGCGCCCAACGGCATGATGCCGGCGTTGTTCACCACCACGTCGACGGGGCCCAGCACGTCCTCGACGTGGTCGAGGAAGCGGGCGAACGAGTCGGGGTCGGTGACGTCGAGGTGGGTGTAGGCGGTGACGCCGAGCTCACCCACCGCCTCCTTGAGGCGTTCGTCGTCGATGTCGCCGATGGCGACCCGCGCACCGTCGTCGATGAGCCGGCGAGCGGTGGCGTACCCGATCCCCCTGGCCCCTCCGCTGATGGCGACGACCTTGCCGTGGACGGTCCCTGCTCGACCCATGTGCGCCCCCGTACCTCGTGGTATGCGATCGATCCTGCCACGGTGGTGCCGTCGGCGCCTCCCGGCGGCTCCCGGCGGTTCCCGGCGGCTCCCGGCGGCTCCCGGCGGCTCGGTGCCGGGCGGAGCGGCGGTCGGTGGACGTAGAACGATGATCGACTGCGGGGATCGGCCGTCCATCGACCCGGATCCGCAGTTGATCACTGATGAGGTCGGCAGGCGCGGGCCCAGGCGGACACCAGACCGGGGTCAGCGTCGCGGGCCCAGGCGGACACTAGACCGGGGTCGGCCGTCGCGGGCCCGCGGAGAGAACCGATCCGGGTCAGCCCTCGCCGATCAGGGAGAAGACGGTCAGCACCGACCCGTCGGGGTCGCGCATCCAGGCGACGTGCAGGCCGTCCTGACCCGTGGAGACACCATCGGGGTCGAGGTCGAAGGGCAGGTCGTCCGGGCCCAGGAACGGCACCCCGCGGGCCCGCAGCTCGCGGACGACCGCGTGCACGTCGTGGACCCAAAACGTGGCCACCGGCCACTCCGCAGATCCGGCGTGCTCGACGCCGGGCAGGAGGTTCAGGACGGTGCCGTGGTCCCCGGCGACGACCCACCCACCCGGCGTCGACCTGCCGTCGAGGCCCAGCTTGCCCTCGTAGAACTCGCGCGCCCGATCGAGGTCGGAGACGGCGATGACCGGCGCGATGTGCATCGGGGCAGGTCGGGCGCTCACCTCAGCGGCCCACCCCGGCCGCGTCCATCCCTCGCAGTTCCTTCTTCAGCTCGCCGATCTCGTCGCGCAGTCGCGCCGCCACCTCGAACTGCAGCTCTCGGGCGGCGCCGAGCATCTGGTCGTTGAGCTGCTGGATCAGGTCGGCCAGCTCGGCGCGGGGCATCTGGGCGACGTCGAGCCCGCCCGACGCGTGTGCGCCGACGCCGACGACACCGCCGGAGACACCCGTGCCCCCTGCCCCACGACCACCGCGGCTCGGAGACGGGGTCTTGCCGCGCGACTGCGAGCGCCCGGACCCGCCGACCGGGACGGCCCCGGACAGCAGCTCCTCGGTGTCGGCGGCCTCGCGGTTCAGCAGGTCGGTGATGTCGCCGATCCGCTTGCGCAGCGGGGTGGGGTCGATGCCGTGCTCGACGTTGTAGGCCACCTGCTTCTCGCGGCGCCGCGTCGTCTCCTCGATCGCCAGCGCCATGGACGGGGTCACGGTGTCGGCGTACATGTGCACCTGCCCCGAGACGTTGCGCGCTGCGCGGCCGATGGTCTGGATCAGCGAGCGCCCGGAACGCAGGAAGCCCTCCTTGTCGGCGTCGAGGATGGCGACCAACGACACCTCGGGCAGGTCGAGACCCTCCCTCAGCAGGTTGATGCCGACCAGCACGTCGTACTCGCCCATCCGCAGCTCACGCAGCAGCTCCACCCGGCGCAGGGTGTCCACCTCGGAGTGCAGGTAGCGCACCCGGATGTTCATCTCGAGCAGGTAGTCGGTGAGGTCCTCGGCCATCTTCTTGGTCAGCGTCGTGACCAGGACCCGCTCGTTCTTCTCCGTGCGGTCGCGGATCTCGTGGATGAGGTCGTCGATCTGGCCCTTGGTGGGCTTGACCACGATCTCGGGGTCGACGAGGCCGGTCGGGCGGATGACCTGCTCGACGAACTCGCCCTGCACCAGGTTCATCTCGTAGTCGCCGGGCGTGGCGGACAGGTAGACCGTCTGGCCGACCCGCTCGACGAACTCCTCGAACTTCAGCGGGCGGTTGTCCATGGCCGACGGGAGCCGGAAGCCGTGGTCGACGAGCATCCGCTTGCGGGACATGTCGCCCTCGTACATGCCGCCCGTCTGCGGGACCGTCACGTGCGACTCGTCGATGACGAGCAGGTAGTCCTCGGGGAAGTAGTCGAGCAGGCAGTTCGGGGCGCTGCCCGGGGTGCGCCCGTCGATGTGCATCGAGTAGTTCTCGATGCCGGAGCAGAACCCGACCTGCCGCATCATCTCGATGTCGTAGGAGGTGCGCATCCGCAGGCGCTGCGCCTCGAGCAGCTTGTTCTGACCCTCGAGCTCGGCCAGGCGCTGGGCCAGCTCGGCCTCGATGCCGCGGATGGCCCGCTCCATGCGCTCGGGCCCGGCCGCGTAGTGCGTGGCCGGGAAGATGAACACCTCCTCCACCTCCCGGACGACCTCGCCCGTCAGGGGGTGCAGGTAGTAGAGCCGCTCGATCTCGTCGCCGAACATCTCGGCGCGGATCGCGAGCTCCTCGTAGACCGGGAACATCTCGACGGTGTCGCCGCGCACCCGGAACGTCCCGCGGGTGAAGGACAGGTCGTTGCGGGTGTACTGGACGTCGACGAGGTGCCGCAGGATGGACTCGCGCTCGATCTGCTGGCCGACGTGCAGGCGCACCGAGCGGTCGACGTACTCCTGCGGGGTGCCGAGGCCGTAGATGCACGAGACGCTCGCCACCACCACGACGTCGCGCCGGGTCAGCAGCGAGTTGGTGGCCGAGTGCCGCAGCCGCTCGACCTCGTCGTTGACCGAGGAGTCCTTCTCGATGTAGGTGTCGGTCTGCGGGACGTAGGCCTCGGGCTGGTAGTAGTCGTAGTAGCTGACGAAGTACTCGACCGCGTTGTTCGGCAGCATCTCGCGCAGCTCGTTGGCCAGCTGGGCTGCCAGCGTCTTGTTCGGCGCCATCACCAGGGTCGGACGCTGCAGGCGCTCGATGAGCCAGGCCGTGGTCGCCGACTTGCCGGTGCCGGTGGCGCCGAGCAGGACGACGTTGTCCTCGCCGTTGCGGATCCGCTTCTCGAGGTCGGCGATGGCCGCGGGCTGGTCACCGGAGGGTTCGAAGTCGGAGACCACCTGGAAGGTGCCGGAGGTCGGCCTGATGTCGGAGCGAACGCGCATGCCTCCACGGTACGAGGGCGGTACGACAACGGGGACCCCTCCGGCCGCGCGAACCCCGGGTGCCGGGCCCGTGGGCGCCTCGGGATCGGGACGCAGGCAGACTCGGGGGCATGGCTGACGAGACGACCGACCCGAGCGACTCGGACGAGAGCGACCTCGCCGCCGACCGTGAGGCGCGGGAGAGCGAACTCGACGTGGCCGGCCCGCCGCCGCGCGACCTCAGCCGCGAGGCCGCGCTGGTCTCGGCCGGGCTGCTCGTCGCCGCCGCCGTGCTGTGCGTCGTCGCGCCCTTCCGCGCCGTCTACACCCTGCGGGCCGGTGGCCTCAGCGCCTCGTTCGACGGCTGGGGCCGCTACGACCTGGCCGCCGCCTCCCAGCACGGGCCGCGCTACGGGGTCGCCCTCACCGCCGCGGCCATCGTGCTCGTCGTCGCCGCGGCGACCCGGTTGCGCGACCTGCGGCCCGTCGACCGCTCCGACTACCTCGACTACCCCGACGCCACCGACCGCGAGAGTCCCGACGGCGACGTCTCCACCACGCCCGCCCGGAGTGACGACCGTCTCGCCGTCGGCATCGGCGTCGCCGGCTCGGCGCTGCTGCTCGGCGTGCTGGCCGCCGTCGCGCTGAACATCCAGAGCACGCTCGACAACGCGGGCAGCATCGCCTCGTCCGGCGGGGAGTCGACCTCCGTCGACGTCGGCGCCATGCTCTGGCTGCTCGTCGGCGCCTGGGTCGTCAGCGTCGTCGGGCTGTGGATCCCCTGGTACGAGTCCCGGCGGCGCGCCTGGGCCGCCGACGAGGCACCGGCGCCGGCCCTGCCCTGACCGCGCCGTTCGCGCGCGTGGCGACGGAGATTCTGGGTAGGTCTCTGCGGGCCCGGCGCATCTGCCAGGCTGGACACCCGCAGGCGTGAACGGCTCGACCCCGTGCCGCACCGCATCACACGAGGAGCCGTACATGCAGATCTGGCCCGGCAACGCCTACCCCCTGGGCGCGACGTACGACGGTTTCGGGACGAACTTCGCGCTGTTCAGCGAGGTCGCCGAGAGCGTCGAGCTGTGCCTGTTCGACGCCGACGGCACCGAGACCCGGGTCGAGCTGCCCGAGGTCGACGGCTTCGTCTGGCACGCTTTCCTGCCCGGCGTCGAGCCCGGCCAGCGCTACGGCTACCGCGTCCACGGCCCGGACAAGCCCGACCAGGGCCTGCGCTGCAACCCGAACAAGCTCCTGCTCGACCCCTACGCCAAGGCCATCGACGGCACGATCGAGTGGGACGAGTCGCTGTTCGGCTACCACTTCGGCGACCCGGACAGCCGCAACGACGACGACTCCGCGGCCAACCTGCCCAAGTGCGTCGTGATCAACCCCTACTTCGACTGGGGGGTCGACCGGCCGCCGCGGCGCACCTACGCCGACACCGTGTTCTACGAGACGCACGTCAAGGGTCTGACCATGACCCACCCCGAGCTGCCCGAGGAGCTGCGCGGCACCTACGCCGGCATGGCCCACCCGGTGATCATCGAGCACCTCGCGCAGCTGGGCGTCACCGCCGTCGAGCTCATGCCGGTCCACCACTTCGTCAACGACTCGACGCTGGTCGACAAGGGCCTGAACAACTACTGGGGCTACAACACCATCGGGTTCTTCGCGCCCGACCACAAGTACTCCTCGAGCACCTCTCCGGGCGGTCAGGTGCAGGAGTTCAAGGCCATGGTGCGCGCGCTGCACGAGGCCGACATCGAGGTCATCCTCGACGTCGTCTACAACCACACCGCCGAGGGCAACCACCTCGGCCCGACGCTGTCCTTCCGCGGCATCGACAACCCGGCGTACTACCGCCTCGTCGACGACGACCCGCAGTACTACATGGACTACACCGGCACCGGGAACACGCTCAACGTCCGGCACCCGCACTCGCTGCAGCTGATCATGGACTCGCTGCGCTACTGGGTGCTCGACATGCACGTCGACGGCTTCCGTTTCGACCTGGCCTCGACCCTGGCCCGTGAGTTCTACGACGTCGACCGGCTGTCGTCGTTCTTCGAGCTCGTGCAGCAGGACCCGGTCGTCAGCCAGGTGAAGCTCATCGCCGAGCCCTGGGACGTCGGGCCCGGCGGCTACCAGGTGGGCAACTTCCCGCCCCAGTGGACGGAGTGGAACGGCAAGTACCGCGACACCGTCCGCGACTTCTGGCGCGGCGAGCCCGGCACCGTGGGCGAGTTCGCGGCCCGCATCACCGGTTCCGCGGACCTGTACGAGACGTCGGGTAGGCGTCCCGTCGCCAGCGTCAACTTCGTCACCGCGCACGACGGGTTCACCCTGCGCGACCTCGTCAGCTACAACGAGAAGCACAACGAGGCCAACCAGGACGACAACAACGACGGCGAGAGCCACAACCGCTCCTGGAACTGCGGCGTCGAGGGCCCGTCCGACGACCCGGAGATCCTCGAGCTGCGCGAGCGGCAACTGCGCAACTTCATCACCACGATGTTCCTCAGCCAGGGCGTCCCGATGATCTGTCACGGCGACGAGCTGGGGCGGTCGCAGGGCGGCAACAACAACGGCTACTGCCAGGACAACGAGATGACCTGGGTCGACTGGAGCAAGGTCGACGTCGACCTGCTGGCGTTCACCCGCCAGGTCGCCGCCATCCGTCGTGAGCACCCCGTCTTCCGCCGCCGCCGGTTCTTCGACGGCCGTCCCACGCGACGCGGCGTGCACCTGCCCGACATCAGCTGGTTCACCCCCGACGGCTCGGAGATGACCGAGGAGGACTGGGACTCCGGCTTCGGGCGCAGCATCGCCGTGTACCTCAACGGGCAGGGCATCGCCGGCACGGACACCCGCGGCGAGCGCATCGTCGACGACTCCTTCCTGATGTGCTTCAGCGCGCACTACGAGGAGATCGAGTTCACGCTGCCCGCCGCCGAGTACGGCAATTCCTGGGAGGTCGTCATCGACACGATGACCGCCGACACCGACGACCGGGTCATCGACGGCCCGGGCCACACCATCCCCGTCGGGCCGCGCGCCGTCGTCGTGCTGCGACGGGTGGCCTGATGCGTCCGGCGTCCACCTACCGGCTGCAGATCCGTTCCTCGTTCGACCTCCACGCCGCGGGAGCGGTCTGCGACCACCTGGCCGACCTCGGGGTCGACGCCGTCTACCTGTCACCGATCCTGCCGTCGGCCCAGGGCTCCGACCACGGCTACGACGTCATCGGGTTCGACACCGTCGACCCGCAGCGCGGCGGCCTCGACGGCTGGACGTACCTGCTGGCCGATGCGCGCGCCCGCACGCTGAAGACCGTCGTCGACATCGTCCCCAACCACACCGGGGTCGAGGACGCCGCCGCCAACGCGGCGTGGTGGGACGTACTGCAGCACGGCCGCGACGCCGAGCACGGAGCCTGGTTCGACATCGAGTGGGCCCGCGGGCGCATCCTGCTGCCCGTGCTCGGCGACGACTTCGACCCGTCGCAGCTCTCCGTCGAGGACGGCGAGCTGCGCTACTACGAGCACCGTTTCCCGATCGCGCCCGGCACGGGCGACGGCACGCCGGGCGAGGTGCACGACCGCCAGCACTACGAGCTCGTCAACTGGCGCCGCGCCGACACCGACCAGAACTACCGCCGCTTCTTCGCGGTCACCACGCTCGCCGGGTTGCGGGTCGAGGACCGCGCCGTGTTCGACGCGACCCACGCGCAGATCGCCCGCTGGGTCCGCGAGGACCACATCGACGGGCTCCGCGTCGACCACCCCGACGGCCTCGCCGACCCGGTGGGCTACATGGAGTGGCTGCGCGAGCTGGCCGGCCCGGACGTCTGGCTGCTCATCGAGAAGATCCTCGAGCACGGTGAGGAGCTGCCGCGGGACTGGCCGGTCGACGGCACCACCGGCTACGACGCGCTGGCCGAGGCGGGCGGCGTCTTCCTCGACCCTGCGGCCGAGACCCCGTTCGACGAGCTCTACCGCGAGCTGACCGGCGACGAGCTCACCGCCGCCGAGCACGTGTCCCGGGGCAAGCGGTTCGTGGTGTCGACCATCCTGCAGGCCGAGGTCTCGAGGTTGGCCCGGCTCGTGCCCGACGTCACGGGGGCCCGCGACGCGCTGGCCGAGCTGCTGATCGCCTTCCCCGTGTACCGCTCCTACCTGCCGGAGGTCGGTGCCGACCACCTCGCGGCGGCGCTGGCCACCGCTCGTACCGCCCGGCCCGACCTCGGCGAGGCGCTCGACGCCCTCGAACCGCGGCTGCTCGACCCGGCCGACGAGCTCTGCTCGCGGTTCCAGCAGACGTCCGGCGCCGTCATGGCCAAGGGCGTCGAGGACACCGCGTTCTACCGTTACACCCGGTTCGTGGCGCTCAACGAGGTCGGCAACGACCCGGGCGTCTTCGGGCTCGACCCGGACGACTTCCACGCCGCCCAGCAACGTCGCCAGGCCACCGTCCCGAACGGGATGACCACGCTCTCGACGCACGACACCAAACGTGGCGAGGACGTCCGCGCCCGGCTGGCCGTGCTCGGCGAGATCCCCCGGGAGTGGGCGGACGTCGTCACCGGGCTGATGCGGGCTGCACCGCTGACCGACGCGCCGTTCGCCTACCTGTTGTGGCAGACGTTCGCCGGTGCGGGGTTCGTCGAGCGTGAGCGCATGCACGCCTACGCCGAGAAGGCCATGCGCGAGGCGTCGACGTCGACGGCGTGGACCAGCCCCGACGAGGCGTTCGAGGCGGCCGTGCACGCCGTCGTCGACGCCGCCTACGACCGGGCCGACGTGCACGAACCGTTGGCGGCCCTGATCGAGCGGATCACCCCGTTCGGCCGGGTCACCGCGCTGGGCCAGAAGCTGGTGCAACTGACCATGCCGGGCGTTCCGGACGTCTACCAGGGCACCGAACTCTGGGAGGACTCCCTCGTCGACCCCGACAACCGGCGCGCCGTCGACTTCGACGAACGGCGCCGCCTGCTCGCCCAGCTCGACGACACCGGCGAGGTACCTCCGGTCACGGACGACGGGGCCGCCAAGCTCTGGGTGGTGTCGCGCACGTTGCGACTGCGCCGCGACCGCCCCGAGCTGTTCGACTCCTACGCCCCGGTGGCGGCCTCGGGGTCGGCCGCACGGCACGTCGTGGCCTTCGACCGTGGTGGGGCGGTCACGGTGGCCACCAGGTTGCCGATGACCCTCGACGCAGCGGGCGGCTGGGACGACACGGTGCTGGACCTCGGGGGCGAGGGCACCGACGTGCTCACCGGCCGGCGGGTGCCGGCCCAGGTCGCCCTGGCCGACCTGCTCGACCGGCTTCCGGTCGCGCTGATCGTCCGCTAGCGTCGGCGGCAGGCGCTGGAGGGCGCTGCCGGGTCCGCGGGCAGGACTGAGTCCACCTCCTTCGAGTGCTCCACGCACGGCCCGGACCTCGTCCCTTCGTCGCCCGGCTCGCGGACCGCCGGTCGCGAAGGAGACCCCGTGTCCGCGCTGCCCGACCACCCCGACCTCGCCCAGCTGCGCCGCCGCGCCAAGGACCTGGTGCGCTCGGCGCGCGACGGTGATCCTGCCGCCGTGAACCGCCTCGCCGCAGTGTCGGCGCCCACCACTCTGACGGGTGCCCAACTCGCCCTGGCCCGTGAGCACGGGTTCGCCGGCTGGCCCCGTCTCGTCAGCGAGGTGACGCGCCGTGCGGCACTGGACGCGCGCGACGTCGAGGCGTTGCGCCGCTTGCTGGCGGACCATCCCGGGCTGGCGACCGAGGAACTCATGGACCTGCCGCACCGGCACGGCGGTCTCACGCCGCTGAGCTACCTGGCCGAGGCGCCGCTCGACCTCGCAGGAGGTGGGTGGCGGGAGCTGCCGCGCGGCGAGCAGGCGGCGCGGTTGCTGCTGGCCGCAGGGGCGCCGGTCGAGGGCCGCCCCGGCGACCGCGAGACCCCGTTGATGACCGCCGCCAGCTACGGCGAGGTCGGCCTGGCCCGCGCCCTGATCGACGCCGGTGCCGACCTCGAGGCACGCTCCGCGCCGGATGCCGGCGGGGTGCCGAACGCGACCGCGCTGGTGCACGCCGCCGTGTTCGGCATGACCGCCGTCGTCGATTTGCTGGTGGCGGCCGGGGCGGTCGTCGCCGGTCTGCCGATCGCGGCGGCGGCCGGCGGGCTCGGTGACCTGCTCGAGGGTTCGCCGTCCGACGACCGGCTGCTCGCGGTGATCATGGCCGCGCACCACGAGCGGCTCGACGTGATCGACGAGCTCCTCGCCGCGGGGGTGCCCGTCGACCGTGAGGACGAGGTGTACGGACGGCAGGCGTTGCGCCTGGCTGCGTCGTCGGGACGGGCCCGTTCGGTGGTGCACCTGCTCGCCCGGGGTGCGGACCCGCACCACCGCGACCCGGCTCGGAACCGGACCGCGTTGTACTGGGCCCGGCGGGCAAACCCCCGCCACCCCGACGTCGAGACCCTGCTGCTCGAGGCCCTCGGACGTCGCACACCCTGACCGGTGATCAACTGCGCGTCGAGGCCGTTATCCCGCCCCCAGCCGCGGTCGTCAGCTGAGGGAGGGCGTGCGGCGCCCGATCCCTCCGGCGGCGGTACGCGGCGAAGCCACGCGGCAGCAGCGGACGGGCGGCCGGCGCTCAGGCCGGTTGCCAGAGCTCCACGCGGTTGCCGTCCGGGTCGGTGACCCAGCCGAAGCGGCCGACGCCGTCCAGATCCTGCGTCTCGTCGGCGACCGCCGCCCCCAGCGTGCGGAGCTGGGCGAGCATGGCCGCGAGATCGGCCACGCGGAAGTTGAGCATCGTCTGCTGCGCGCGGGCCCCGAAGTAGTCGGTGTCCGCGTCGAACGCCGCGAAAACCGTCTCGCCCGGCGCCTGGCGCCACAGCCCGTTGTCGTCGAGGTCGAGACCCAGGCAGTCGCGGTACCAGGCGCTCAGGGCCGCCGGGTCGGGCGACCGGACGAAGTACCCACCGATGCCCAGCACGCGTTCCATCCGGCCATCGTTCCAGGACGACGGCCGTCAGCGGCCGTCAGCGGCCGTCGGCCGGGCGCGGCTCCTCCGGCTCGTCGCCCAGGGAGATCTGCCAGAGGTAGTCGTTGTACTCGTTGTGGAGGTCGTCCCCGTAGCTGCGGTGCGGCGTCGTGGCGCTGTCGGGCAGCACGTACCCGCGGTAGACGACCGGGACGTCGCCACCGGCCTGCACCAGGTTCGCCGGACCACTGCGGGCCAGGGCCTGCGACGGCGCCCGTAGCACGACCTCGCCGCTGGGCGACGCCGCGGCCGGCGGGGGCCGGCGGGCGTCGCGCACGAGCTTGCCCCAGAACAGCACCGTGCACAGGGCGAACGCCCACCACTGCACGATGTAGCTCGTCGTCTGCGGGTCCCAGTGGTTGCTCTCGGACACGTGCAACTGCCACCGTCCGAGGAACACCATCGCGACGGCCGCGCCGAGCAGCACCACGTGGGTCACCAGCCAGGCGGGTCGCAGCAGGCTCGTGACGGAGGCAGCCGGTGGCGGCTTGATCCGCCTCATCCGTCCGCTGCGCACCCCACAAAAGTACGCGCCGGCCAGAGTCAGTGCGGCGGCGCGAGCCGGGTCTCGAGCGATGCGACGTCGAGGTCGGGCCGCGGGTAGTGCGGATCGAGCTCGAGCAGCGTCTCGTGCAGGAGCTGCCCGACGGCCCAGTTGCGGTACTTCTTGTGGTCGCCCGGCACCACGTACCACGGCGCGTGCTCGGTGTTCGTGCGCTCCAGCACGGCCTCGTAGGCCACCTGGTAGTCGGCCCAGTAGGCGCGCTCGGCGATGTCGCCCTCGTTGAACTTCCAGTGCTTGTCAGGGTCCTGCAGCCGGGCGAGCAGCCGCTCCCGCTGGGTGTCGTAACTGATGTGGACGAAGCACTTCACGACCGTCGTCCCGGTGTCGACGAGCTCCTTCTCGAAGTCGTTGATGACGTCGTAGCGGGCCTCCCACTCGCCGGGCGGCACGAGATCGTGCACCCGCACCACCAGGACGTCCTCGTAGTGCGACCGGTCGAAGACACCGATCACGCCCGGCGGCGGCAGGCGCTTGCGGATGCGCCACAGGAAGTCGTGTTCCGACTCCTCCTTGGTCGGCTTCTTGAACGCGGTGTACTGGACGCCGATCGGCCCGAACATGCCGACCACGTGCTCGGTGATGCCACCCTTGCCGGCGGTGTCCATGCCCTGGAGCACGAGCAGGACGCGCCGTTCCTTACCGGCGGTCGACTCCGCCCAGAGTTGTTCCTGCAGCGCGGTCAGCGCGGCGGCGTCGTTGGTCAGGTCGCGGTTGTGCTTAACGGGGGCGAGCGGGCGGGCGTCCGTCTCGTAGCCGGCGAGGTTGACGGGGCCGGACGCCACGGCCAGCGCCTCGCGCATCGAGGTGGTCATCGCCCTACGTTACGGCCGGACGAGGCGGCTGAGCGCAAACCGGGCGAGCGGCGCGTACCCCAGGATCAGCGGCAACGGCCCCGTCACCCCGACCGACGTGCGGCTGCCGCGTTCGGTGGCGGTCACCGCGTGATGCAGCCGCAGCGTCACCGGCCCACGGTGCACGCGCCACGCCCACGTCATGGCGCTCGCGTCGACGGTCTCGACGACGAAGTCCACCGACACCCACAAGGGGCCGTGGACACGGCCGGTGACACCCGGCGCGATCGTGCGGGCCGAGGACTCGACCCGGGTGATCTGCGGCGACCAGTCGGGCCACCGCTGCGGTTCGAGGTAGCGGGCCCAGGCGGTCTCGGCCCGGGCCCGTCCCGACGCGTGCACGGTGATGACGCTCATGGGCCAAGACGTACCCGGATAGCGGCTCGGCACGACGTCCGTCACAGCCCGTTCCCGCCGGTTTGCCACCCACCCCGCGGGGGGACGTTGCCAGACATGAGCGCGTTGCGTGTGTGGGGCCCGGCTGTGACCAAGATCCGCGTGCGGGCCGACGGCCGCGACACCGCGCTGGAGCCGGCCGGTGACGGTTGGTGGAACGGACCCGAACTGGCCCCGGGCACCGACTACGGCTTCGTGCTCGACGACGAGGACGACCTGGTGCCCGACCCCGCGTCGCGGTGGCAGCCCGTCGGCGTGCACGGGCCCAGCCGCGTCTACGACCAGGACGCCCACGTCTGGCACGACGGGCACTGGGCCGGACGCGACCTGTCCGCCGCCGTCGTCTACGAGCTGCACATCGGCACCTTCACGCCGGGCGCGACTTTCGACAGCGCGATCGAACGGCTCCCCCACCTGGTCGACCTCGGCGTCACCCACGTCGAGGTGCTGCCGGTCAACGCGGTCAACGGCGTCTGGAACTGGGGGTACGACGGCGTCGACTGGTACGCGGTGCACGAGCCGATCGGCGGCCCGGACGCGTTCAAGCGCTTCGTCGACGCCGCCCACGGAGTCGGACTGGCCGTCGTCCTCGACGTCGTCTACAACCACCTCGGCCCGTCGGGCAACTACCTTCCCCGCTTCGGGCCGTACCTCAAGACGGGCCGCAACACGTGGGGCGACCTCGTCAACGTCGAGGAGCCGGCCGTCCGCCGTTTCGTCCTGGACAACGCGCTGATGTGGCTGCGGAACTTCCACATCGACGGGCTGCGCCTCGACGCCGTGCACGCGCTGGCCGACGACTCCCCCGTCCACATCCTGGCCCAGCTGTCGCAGGAGGTGGCTGCCCTCTCCGCCGAGCTCGGCCGGCCGCTGACGTTGATCGCGGAGTCCGACCTCAACGACCCGATCATGATCACCCCGGTCGCCGAGGGTGGTCGCGGGATGGACGCACAGTGGGACGACGACGTCCACCACGCCCTGCACGCCATGCTCACCGGCGAACGGCAGGGCTACTACGAGGACTTCGGGCCGATCTCGGTGCTGGCCAAGACGTTCACCAGGGCGTTCTTCCACGACGGCACCTATTCGACGTTCCGCGGGCGCGACCACGGAGCGCCCATCGACCCGGCGAAGCAGCGCGGCCAGCAGTTCGTCGTCTGCCTGCAGGACCACGACCAGGTCGGCAACCGCGCGGTCGGCGACCGGCTGCCCGAGATCACCTCACCGGGTCGCCTCCGGGTCGGCGCCGTCCTGCTGCTGACGTCGCCGTTCACCCCCATGCTCTGGATGGGTGAGGAGTGGGCGGCGTCCACGCGCTGGCCGTTCTTCACCTCGCACCCGGAACCCGAGCTGGCCGAGGCCACCGCCAAGGGTCGCGTCGAGGAGTTCGCGTCGCACGGCTGGGACGTCTCGCAGATGATCGACCCGCAGGACCCTGAGGCGTACCGCTCGGCGATCCTCGACTGGTCCGAGGCGGAGTCCGGGACCCACCTCGACATGCTGGCGCTCTACCGCGAGCTGACCGCCCTGCGCGCTGCCGAGCCGGATCTGCGCGACGGCGACCTGCGTCGCGTGTCGGTCGACTTCGACGACGAGCAGCTGTGGCTGGTCGTGCACCGCGGTGCGTTCCGGGTGCTGGCCAACCTCGGCTCCGGCGATCACCGGTTCGGCGTCAGCGGCGAGATCGTGCTGTCCACCGGGCCGGCGACGGTCGACGGTGACGCGGTCGTGCTGGGCCCGGACGCCGCGGCGATCGTGCGGGTGGGCTGAGCCGGGTTACTGGATCTCGCCGACCACGACGCCGGGCATCGGTTCCTCGACCCGGGCGACCGTGGCTAACGGTGCCTGGCCGTCCTCGACCTTCCATTGCTCCACGACAGCGCGCCCGAACTGCTGGGCGGCGTCCCAGTCGTCGAACGGGCCGACCGCCCGCGGGCCGACCAGCTGCTGTCCCTCGTCCGTCAGCACGACCACGAACACGCACATACCTCCATCAAGTGACGTTCGGGACAACGTACCGGCCGGTGTCGTACACAGCCCGGTGGGCGGTCAGGCGGGTGTGGCGTCCACGACGCGGGCCGGGAAGTTCGCCGGCGGTGGCCCGAACGCCCGACGGGCCGACTTGATGACGCCCTTCGCCAGGACCGCGTTGCCCGCCGCCCCCACGCCCGCGCCGATCCCGAGCGGCAACGCCCGGCCGAACAGCAGCGCCCCCTGCCTGGCACCGAAGCGGCCGACGAGCATGCGGCCCAACCGGCTGTTGATGCCCGAGACCTTGTCCTTGGACGTCGACCGTCCGAGCACCTTGGCCCAGTGCGGGTCTCCCCCGGTCTCGCCGGCGATCACGGCCGCGCCCCCCTCACCGACGAGCACCGACAGCACGAGCGCGCGGCGCAGCTGCGGGTCACCGGTGGGAACGGAGTGCAGTTCGGCGAGCGCCAGCACGTACATGGCCGAGGCCGACACGAACGCGGTGATCTCGGCGGCGCCGGACGCCAGGGAGGCGGCGGTCCCCACGCCGGGCATGGCTGCCGCTGCTCCCGAGGCGCCGCCCACCCCCATGACCGCCGTGCGGTAGTGGCGCTCGAGCTGCTCCTGCACCTGCCCGGGCGTCATCTTCGGGTTCTTCTTCCGCATCCGGTCGAGGTAGGCGAGCACGGCCGGGCGCTGCACCGACAGAGCACGGTCGAGCGCCGAGTCCAGCGTGTGCTCGACACGCGAGGGCAGCGGGATGCGCGACAGCATGCTGCGCTTGGCCATGGGATCTCCGAACCGGTGCGGACGAGGCGGACGGGGCCCACGGTAACGACCGACCGTTCACCGCCCTGCTTGGATGACGCCATGCGAGCCCTGCTCCCCGTTCCGGCCGGGGGAACGCACCCCGAGGTCGACGTGCACGCCCACTACGCGACCGACTGGCTCGACCGCGGCGGGCTGCGCGTCAACTTCGTCACCGCGGTGGACGGGGCGGTCAGCGCCGCCGGCCTGTCCCGCGGTCTCCAGACCCCCGGCGACAACACGGTGTTCGCCGCCCTGCGCGACCTCGCCGACGTCGTGCACGTGGGTTCGGGCACGGCCGTCGCCGAGGGCTACGGGCCGGTCCGGCTGAGTGCGCGCCGGCAGGCCGTCCGGCGCTCCTTCGGGCTGGCCGAGGTACTGCCCGTCGCCGTCCAGAGCCGATCGCTGCAGCTGGACCCGCAGGCCGAGCTGTTCACCGCGGCCGAGCCGGGCGCCCGCACCATCGTGCTCACGTGCGCGGCGGCCGACCCGGGCCGACGTCAGGCTCTCGAGGCGGTGGCCGACGTCGTCGACTGCGGTGACGAGACGGTCGACCCGGCGCTGGCCCGACGGGCGCTGGAGGACCGCGGGTACTCGCGGATCCTCTCCGAGGGCGGCCCGAGCGTATTCGCCGACCTCGCGGGCCACGGCCTGGTCGACGAGCTGTGCCTGTCGATCTCGCCCACCCTCGGCGGCCCCGGGCCCGGCCGCATCACCGCGGGCGCGGAGTGGACGTCGGCGGTGCCGCTCACCCTGGCCGGACTGCTCGAGGACGACGGCGCGCTGTTCTGCCGCTACCGCACCGTCGAGCGGGGCCGACCCGTCAGTCGCTGACCGGCAGGTAGTGCGCCTGCAGCGGCTCGAAGCCGTTGAACCATACCGATGAGTATGTCGTCGTGTACGCGCCGGTCGACAGCAGGTCGACGTGTCCCCCGACCTGCAGGTCGACGGGCAACGGATACGGCTCGCGCTCGTACAGCACGTCGAGCGAGTCGCACGTGGGGCCGGCGACGACGGCGGGTTCGAGCGGTCCGCGCGTCCCCGGGCACCGCATGCGGTACCGGATCGCTTCCTCCTGCGTCTCGACGAGGCCGTTGAACATCCCGATGTCGAGGTACACCCACCGACGTCCGCCGTCGGTCTGCTTCGGGGTGGACAGCACGACCTCGCTGCGGATCAACCCGGCGTCGCCGACGAGGTACCGGCCCGGCTCGACCATGGTGCGCAGCCCGTGGTCCGTCCCCAGGTAGGCCTCCAGCGCCGCATCGATCGCGACCCCGTAGACCTCGACCGGCCCGGTGGAGTGGAAGTGCGTGCTGGGCAGCCCGCCGCCGAGATTCACGGCCGACAGCCGGTGCCCCCGTGCGGCCAGCAGGTCCGACAGCGCGGCCACCGCGCAGAGCGGGGCCTCCCACGCCCGCGGGTCGCGCTGCTGCGACCCGACGTGGAACGAGACGCCCAGGTCCAGCCCGGCCTCGGCGGCGGCCAGCAACTGCTCGGCCACCTCGTCGGTACTGGCGCCGAACTTGCGCGACAGCGGCCAGTCGGCCCCGTCGCCGTCGCTGGCGAGTCGCACCGTGACCGTGGACCCCGGCGCCTGCCGGACGATCTTGGCGAGTTCGACGGCCGAGTCGACGGCGAAGATCCGCACGCCGCGTGCGTACGCGGCCGCGACGTCGGCCTCCTTCTTGACCGTGTTGCCGTAGGACAGGCGGTCGGGGGCGATGCCGAGGCCGAGGCACAGGTCGATCTCCCCAAGGCTGGCGACGTCGAAGTTGCTGCCCAGGCCGGCGAGCAGGCCGACGACCGCGGCGTCGGGGTTGGCCTTCACGGCGTAGAACACCTCGGCGGACGGCAGCGCGCGACGCAGGCGCAGGTAGCGCTCGCGCACGATGTCGAGGTCCACGACCAGGACCGGGGTGGGCAGCTGAGGGTTCTCGGCCAGGAACGCGTCGATCCGGGCGGTCGAGGGATAGACGGACCCCGTGACCAGCTCGGCAGCGGCGGTGTCGCTCAAGGTCAGAGACACAGCGGGACCTCTTCCGTGGTGGGTTCGAGGGGAACGACGGGTCGGAGCTCGGCCCGCGCGAAGAGCGCGACCGAGAGAGTAATCAAGGCGGCGCCGATGCCGCGGGCCACGCTCAGCTGCTCCCCCAACCAGGCCACGGCGGCGAGCAGCCCGAAGGCCGGTATCGAGTTGAGGACGATCGCAGCCACACGGGCCTCGACCCGCAGGATGGCCCAGTTGTACAGCACGAAACTGCCCGCGTAGCCCACCACGCCGACGGCGACGGCCGCGCCCCAGAACTGGGGCGCGACGTGCGTCGGCAGGCCTTCCGCGCCGCAGCTCCACCGCACGGCGGCGGTGGGCAGCACGACGGCGGTGGCCACCGCGAACTGCAAGGCGGTCAGCAGCAACGGGTCGACGTCGTCGGCCAGGCCACGGGCGACGATCGTGTACGCCGCGGCCGCCAGCACACCCGCGAGGACGAGCAGGTCGCCGGGGTGCGGGGCGGTGACGCCACGGACCTGCTCGAGCGCACCGAGACCCAGCAGCCCCATCGCGAGCGCCACCCCGAGACGTCCGGTGATGCGCTCACCCAGCACCAGGGCGGCGAGCACGACGACGAAGGCCGACTCCAGACCCTCGACGACCACGCTGTTGGCGGCGCTCGTGTGCGCCAGCCCGACGGTGATGGCGAGATAGGCGACGGCGGGTTCGAGCAGGCCCAGGACGACGACCCGGCCGCGGGGCGGTCGCGTGCCCCTGGGGCCGCGGAGCCACCACCACGTCCAGAGCCCGATCGTGGCCGGCACCAGCGCGACCGTCAGCAACGTCACCGGGCCCAGGCCGCCCAGTGCGTACTTGGTCGCGCAGCTCGCCAATCCCCAGCCGGCTGCGGCCAGGGTGAGCGCGACGAGCGGGACGGTGCGCGCGGTGGCCAGGGACATCGGACACCTCTCCTGCGGGTGGGCTGCGGTCGATGCAGTCCAGGAGCCCCCGAGGACGCGCCGTGGTACGGGACCAAAGTCGCGCGGTGACACGATGAAGCCCGTGTTCGACGCCGAGGACCTCGACCTGAGTCGCCCCGAGGTGGCGGCCCACTACGACGAGCTGCCGCTGTGGTCGGCGCCCTTCGGGCAGCTGATCCTGGACCGGGTGCCGTTGAGAGCCGGCCAGACCGTGGTGGACGTCGGCGCCGGTACCGGGTTCCTGACCGTCGAGCTGGCCCAGCGATGCGGCCCGACGAGCCGGGTGATCGCCGTTGACCCCTGGGCCGCGGCCATGGACGTCCTGCGCGACAAGTGCCGCTACCTCGGGCTGACCAACGTGCAGCTGCAGGTCGGCGGCGCCGACGCGGTCGACCTCGGAGACCGGTCCGTCGACGTCGTCGTCAGCAACCTCGGGCTCAACAACGTCGACGACGCGGCGGCGGTGCTGAGCGAATGCCACCGCGTGCTGCGGCCGGGCGGGACGCTGCTGACCTCCAGCAACCTCGTCGGCCACCTGGCCGAGTTCTACGACGTGTTCCGCGAGACGCTGACCGGCGTTGGCCGTACCGACCGGCTGCCCGCGCTGGACGCCGAGATCGCCCACCGCGCCACCGTCGGGTCGATGTCCCGGCAGCTCGAGCAGGCGGGGTTCGACCTCGTCGACACGGCGACCGGGTCGTTCACGATGCGTTACGCCGACGGGACGGCGCTGCTGCACCACTACTTCATCCGGCTCGGTTTCCTACCCGGCTGGCGTGCGGTCGTGGGCCCGGGTGACGGCGGCGAGGTGTTCGCCGAGCTGGAGCGCCGCCTGAACGCGCGGGCCCGCGCAGCGGGGAGTCTCGACCTCTCCGTGCCCATGGCCTGCGTGACCGCACGCCGACCCGGCTGACGCGGGCCCGCGGCACCTCGTGGACACCGGGTCGTTCGGCGGCGCCGCGATCAGCCGCCGAGCCCCGAGATGATGTCGTCGAGGGCGTACGTGAGCGGTTGTTCCAGCTGCCCGTAGGTGCACGACTCGGGGGTGCGGTCCTCGCGCCACCGCACGAAGTGTGCGAGGTGCCGGAAACGGGTGCCTTCCATGTGCTCGTACTTGACCTCGAGCACCCGCTCGGGCCGTAGCGGGACGAACGACAGATCCTTCGTCGCGTTCCAGCGGCTCACGTTGCCCGGCAGCCGCTGACCCTGGTGGGCCTCCGCACTGGCCCATTCCTGCCAGGGGTGCTCGTCGCCGTCACGCAGCAGCAGCGGCTCGAGCTCGTCGACCAGCTCCGCCCTCCGCTTCGCGGTGAACGCTCCCACGACGCCGACGTGCTGGAGCTTGTGCTCGTCGTTGTAGAGCCCGAGCAGCAGCGAGCCCACCAGCGGCTGGTTCTCCGTCGACGTCTTGTGCCAGCGGAAACCGGCGAGCACGCAGTCGGCGGTGCGCACGTGCTTGATCTTGAACATCACCCGCTTGTCGGGTTGATAGGTGCCGTCCAGCGGCTTGGCGACGACGCCGTCGAGATGGGCGCCCTCGAGCTCGACGAACCACCGCTGCGCGACCTCGAGGTCGGTCGTGGTCGGGGTCAGGTGGACGGGTGCCTTCGCGTCGGCCAGCGCATTCTCGAGAGCCGCACGCCGCTCGGCGAACGGACGACCGGTGTAGTCGTCGTCGCCGAGGGCGAGCAGGTCGAACGCCACGAAGGAGGCCGGGGTCGCCTGCGACAGCATGGTCACCCGGGACACCGCCGGGTGGATGCGCTGCTGGAGCGCCTCGAAGTCCAAGCCGCTGTCGGTGGCGATGACGATCTCACCGTCGATGACGCACCGGTCGGGCAGCTCGGCCTTGACGGCCTCGACCAGTTCCGGGAAGTAGCGCGTCATCGGCTTCTCGTTGCGGCTGCCGAACTCGACGTCGTCGCCGTCGCGGAAGATCAGCGACCGGAACCCGTCCCACTTCGGCTCGTAGGACGCCCCGGGCGGGATGGTCGGGACCGACTTGGCCAGCATCGGCGCCACCGGGGGCATCACGGGCAGCTGCATCGGCACAGTCTGTCACCGAAGCGGCCGAGGCCCCGCGCCCGTGCCTTACGATGCGAGCCGCGTGGCGCTGCACCTTCGCGCGGGCCCGCGCCGAACCCGGGGAGCGAACCAGTGACATCAGGCGACGTCCCCCGAGCCCGCCCGCGCCC
>NZ_CAXUNP010000009.1:12235-106369 GCF_964252635.1 uncultured Jatrophihabitans sp. | reverse complement strand
ATGGTTTGGCACCTCGATGTCGGCTCGTCGCATCCTGGGGCTGGAGTAGGTCCCAAGGGTTGGGCTGTTCGCCCATTAAAGCGGCACGCGAGCTGGGTTTAGAACGTCGTGAGACAGTTCGGTCCCTATCCGCCGCGCGCGCAGGAGATTTGAGAAGGGCTGTCCCTAGTACGAGAGGACCGGGACGGACGAACCTCTGGTGTGCCAGTTGTTCCACCAGGAGCACTGCTGGTTGGCTACGTTCGGAAGGGATAACCGCTGAAAGCATCTAAGCGGGAAGCTCGCTTCAAGATGAGATCTCCCATCCTTTATGGAGTAAGGCCCCCGGCTAGACCACCGGGTTGATAGGCCGGAGGTGGAAGCGTGGTAACACGTGGAGCTGACCGGTACTAATAGGCCGAGGACTTCTCACAAACATCCTCTTGCCGACCTTCGGGTCGGTAAGTGCTACGCGTCCACTGTGCGGTTCCCGAGGTGCGGTCCCCGTCTGTAGTTCGGGCGGTGCGGGCCATATCTCCATAGAGTTTCGGCGACCATAGCGAGAGGGAAACGCCCGGTCCCATCCCGAACCCGGAAGCTAAGCCTCTCAGCGCCGATGGTACTGCGCGGGCCACTGCGTGGGAGAGTAGGACGTCGCCGGACACACTGTGAAATGAGGGCCGCCCGGCTTACGGGCGGCCCTCATTTGCGTTTGTGCGTTCTCCAGAAGAATCGAGCATCATGTCATCGCCTCACCGCAGCAGCGCCGGAAGAGACTCCGGAGGCGGTCGCCGAATCGCGAAGCCGGACGCCCGTCGAGCAGGGCGGCCGCGTCGCGACGACGATGCCCCGTCGGCCGGAGCAGCTCATCACCGCGATCCCGGCGATCGGCGCACAGCGGGTGGCGGTTCTACCCCGCGGCCGCGCAGCGACTCGGCGGGCGCGGGCCGGGGTGGCCGATCGAGCACCCCGCAGGGCGGCCGGCGTACCGACGCCGCGTCCACCCGCGGTGGGTCGGGCGACCGGCATCGCGGACACACCGGCGATAGCGCTGGCGGGCAGTCGTCCAGCGGTCGCGACTCCGCCCGAGCAGGAATCGGGCGCTCGACCTCGACCGGCAGACCCGGGCGCGCTCCGTCGCGCGGTACCACTAATCCGCGGTCGGCCGGCGCCTCGTCCGGTCGACCACGACAAGGTAACCCCCAGCGCGGCCCCCAGCGCGGCCCCCAGGGCGGCCCCGTGGAGGATTGGCGGGAGGAGCGGCCGGCTCCGCGCTACCCGCGGCGCGACGTGCGCCCGAACGCCAAGCCTGCTGCACGCCCCACCGCATCGAAACCCGCCGGACCGCCCATTCCGGAGAACGTGGACCCGACGCTCTTGGACCGGCGGGTTCGTGCCGAACTGCGCTCGTTGAGCAAACCCAATGCCGATGCGGTGGCGAGGTACCTGGTAGCCGCTGGTGAGGCGCTGGACAGCGATCCGCGCCGGGCCCTGGAACTGGCCCGTGCAGCTCGTGCCCGTGCCGCACGGGTGGGCGCCGTCCGCGAGGCGGTCGGTGTCGCCGCCTACTGCGCCCAGGAGTGGGCCGAAGCCCTGACGGAGCTACGGACCGCCCGCCGCATCGGCGGGGACGCACACAATCTCGCCCTGATGGCCGACAGCGAACGCGCGCTGGGACGTCCGGCCCAGGCCCTGCGGCTGCTCAGCGATCCGGGTGTCGGGCGCCTCGACCCCGAGTCCCGCACCGAGCTGTTCATCGTGATCGCCGGGGCACGCCGCGACCTCGGGCAGCTCGACGCGGCGTTGGCCGTGCTGGCCCGCGGTGGTCTCGATCGTGACCGGCCGCGTCCGGGGTCGGTGCGTCTCTGGTACGCCTACGCGGACGCGCTGGAAGCCGCGGGTCGCACCGAGGAAGCGGCATCCTGGTTCGCCGCCAGCGCAGCGCTCGACCCGGACGGCGAGCTCGACGCCGCAGATCGGGCCGCAGCCCTGCTCTGAGGCTCGCGATAGCACGGCCCACCGACCGTTCCGCTGGTGCGCGTCCACAGCAACTCCTACCGTCCACAACGTCACCCGGTTTGCCCCGGCCGTCGCCGTGCCGCAGCAAGCTGGACCCATGACTTCCACGGACGCTCCGCCCGAGGCGGACAACTGCGTGTTCCTCCGCGGCCGCCTGGCCGACGAGCCCGTCCTGCGCGAACTGCCGAGCGGTGATCTGCTGGCCACGTTCCGCCTGACCGTCGACCGCCGGCCCGGAGGCCGGGTCAAGGTCGACAGCATCGACTGCGTCAGTACCCGGGTCCGGGTCCACCGTTCCGTGGTGGCCGCCGCGCCCGGCGACCGTCTCGAGATCCGGGGGAGCCTGCAACGTCGGTTCTGGCGCAGTCCCGCCGGGCCGACCAGTCGCTACGCGGTCGACGTCACGACGGTGCGGGTCCTCCGCCCTGGTCGGCGAGACGCCGGATGAGCAGTCCCGATGCCGGCTTCGGGGTGAATAGCGTGGACTTGCGTGGCATCCGGGCGCCGGCAGCCGCCACTGCGGTCACGGCTTGCACCGGGGTCGGCCGCAGCAGCACGGCTGTGCCACCCGCGGCGCGGGCATCGCGGACGGCCTCGCCCACCGAGTGTGCGTATCGGACCGTGTCCACGTCGTCGACCAGCCCCCACACCCGTTCGACCAGGCCACGGTGCAACACGGTGACGTCGAGCTCGGTCAGGGCCGGGACGTCGCCCCCCCGCCGAGCGGCGCTGCGCAGGGTGGCGTCCGGGTCGGTGACCAATGCGACCTGGTCGCCGTCGGTCAGCACGAGCGCGAAACCGGCAGTCCGTTCGGCGCGGTCGAGTCCCGTCGCCACGTCGCCGACCGTCTGGACGGCGCCCACGCCCTCGATCCGTGCCATCGCGTCGGCCAGGGTCAGGCCCGGGATCACGCGATGAATGGCGTGTACCTGTGGCCCGTAGTCGGTCGAGTCGACCAGCAGCGCCATGCCGCGGTCCCACGGGCCTGGTCCGTCCGCCTCTTGTCGCTGACGCTCACGTTCGCGGTACGTCGCGTACCGGTGATGCCCGTCCGCGATGAGCGCACGACGGGTTGCCAGGTCGGCCCGGACGACGGCGTGGGCCTCGGGGTCGGTCACGGCCCACAGCCGGTGGGTCAGGCCGTCCGGCGTGCGCGCCTGCACGAGCGGGGTGTCGGATTCGACGTCCCGGACGACTGCGGACGCCTCGCCGCCGCCGTCGTACACGAGATAGATGGGCTCGAGGTCGCTGTCCGTCGCCGTCATGACCGCGAGACGGTCGGCGACCGGCCCGGCCATGGTGTTCTCGTGGGGAAGGATCACGCCGTCGCCCGGGTCGCGCAGCTCCACCGCGCCCACCAGGCCACGCGTCACCTGCCCGTCGTCGTCGGCCATCTCATAGACGTACAGCGCGTGCGCCTCGTCCACGCGGTAGACGCCGTCGTGCACCAAGCGCGTCAGCTCGTCCGCGGCCTGGCGGTATCCCGCAGGCGTCGGCTCGGGCAGGATCACGCCCACCGCGTTGTCCGGGTCGCGGCGCAGCAACTCGGCCCTCTGCGCCGCATCGATGACGTCGTACGGCGGGCAGAGCAGGGCAGCGATGCGTTCCGAAGAGCCCTGCGGTCGGATGGCTCGGAAGGGCTCGAGGGACAGCCCGGGAACGTCGACGTCGGCGGTGCCGTCTGCCTGCATGTCTGGCGATCGTACGCAGTGACGGGCCCGTGCGATCATGCGACCCGTGAGCTCCACGCTGCGCGGTTCCGATGGTCCGCTGTCGACGCGTTACGACGTGGCGCTGCTCGATCTCGACGGCGTGGTCTACGTGGGGCCGGATGCCGTGCCGGGGGCGCCTCAGGCTCTGCGTCGAGCCCGCGAGGAGGGGATGCGTCTCGCCTTCGTGACGAACAACGCCGCCCGGCCTCCGCAAGCAGTCGCGGCGCACCTGACCGAGCTCGGTATCTCGGCCGAGGCGACGGAGGTCATCACCTCGGCCCAGGCCGCGGCACGGTATCTGTCCGACCGCCTGCCGTCCGGCGCGAGGGTCCTCGTGCTGGGCACGGATGGTCTGATCGAGGCGTTGCGGGAACGAGGTCTGACCCCGGTGCACGACGCCGACGGCCGGGTCGATGCCGTCGTACAGGGCTTCTCGCCCACGATGGACTGGGCGCTGCTCAGCGAGGGCGCGGTGGCGATCAATCGCCGCGCGCCGTGGGTGGCCACGAACATCGATCCGACCGTGCCGTCCCCGCGCGGCCCCTTGCCGGGCAACGGGTCGCTGGTCAAGGCCCTGCAGCACGCCACGGGTGCGGACCCTGTCGTCACCGGCAAGCCGGACCCGACGATGCACCGCGAGACGCTGCTGCGCACCGGAGCCGCGAGCCCGCTCGTGGTCGGCGACCGCCTCGACACCGACATCGAGGGCGCCAATGCGGTGGGCTGCGACAGCATGATCGTGTTCTCGGGTGTGACCACCGTCCCCGAGCTGCTGCGGGCCGTCCCGCAGCATCGACCGACGTACGTCGGGTCGGACCTGAGGGATGTTCTCGTGGTGCACCCTCCAGTCGAGGTCGAGACCACAGGGGCGTCATGCGGCCGATGGCGGGCGACGATCTCGACCACGGGCGAGCCGGGCCGGGGAGCCTCCGACAAGACCGAGGTCGTACTGGAGACCACCGGGGAGCACCGCACGGTGGAGAACGGCGCAGGGCTGCAGACCGGGACCCGCTCGCAGGACGGGGCGACGGAACCCGTGTACGACGAGGACCAGCTCGACGCGATCAGAGCGCTGTGTGCCGGGATCTGGTCCCGGCACACGGCGGGGGGCGATCAGACCCGGGTCCGAGCCGGGACGTCCGACGATGCTCGCTCGGTGCTGGCCGCGCTGGGCCTCGACACGTCCTGATCATGCGTGCCACGGTGATCATGCGTGCCACGGTGCCACGGTGCCACGGTGCCACGGTGCGGCGGTCGCGTGTCGGGTGTGCTCAGAAGATCGAGCGGAGCTTCATCAGGTCACGGACGCCGGCGCTGACCTTGACCCGTCCGCCGGCCCAGGCCGACGCCAGGTTGAGAGAACCGTCGACCAGAGCCAGGAGATCGTCGCCGGTCAGGTCCAACGTGATCTGTCCGGTGGCGGCATCCACCCGGGCGATGTCGAGCAACAGACCGTCGTGCAGCCGGCCGCCGAACACGACGTGCAGGTCACGGATCGTGCAGCTCAGGGTGCGGTCGAACCCGGCGGTTCGACGGGCCGGGTCCGTGGCGGCAAGCCGGTCGGCCAGGACGTGCAGCGCCTGTTCGCACTCCTGCAGACTCGCCACCAGGACTCCGTTCCACCCAGACGGGGCCTGTTCGCGGCGACTGTGTTGCCAACCGGTCAGGACTGTTGCGACGCTACCGCAGCCCTCGACTAGTACCGTCGACGCACGGTGCCGCTCCGTTCGCCAGCAAGCACGTGCAGCAACGCGGCACCGCCCGCCACCGGTGGGTGCCCGGCCGACCCGACGTCAGGAGAGCCTGTGACCACGTCCGAGCCGACCTCCGACGACGCGGCTACGTCAAGTGGGCCGGGTCCTGACGACGTGAGTGCCCCAGGTGCGCCGACTTCTGACCTCGCGGCTGCGTCGGGTCCTGACGGTATGGCTGCGTCGGGTCCCGCCGAGACCGGATCGGCCACGCCGCTCCAGGTCGCGCTCGGTCGCCTCGACGGCATTCATCAGCGGCCGACCCACGAGCAGGCCGATCTCTACCAGTCGGTGCACACCGAGTTGCAGAACGCGCTCGGAACGATCGACGACGCCTGACCGCGTGGCCCGACGACTGCAGCGGCTCGACGCCGAACTGGTGCGACGCGGCCTGGCCCGCTCCCGCGAGCAGGCCGCCGCTCTCATCGCCCAGGGTCGGGTCGAGGTGCACGGCGTCACGGCCACCAAGGCCGCGACCGGGGTCGACAACGATGCGTCGGTGCGGGTCGTCGCCGACGACGACGACCCCGGCTACGTGTCCCGCGGCGGTCACAAGCTGGCCGGCGCGCTGGCCGCGTTCCCGCAGATCGTCGTGACCGGGCGTCGCTGCCTGGACGCCGGTGCCTCGACCGGCGGGTTCACCGACGTCCTGTTGCGAGCCGGTGCCGAACGGGTGGTCGCCGTCGACGTCGGCTACGGGCAGCTGGCCTGGTCGCTACGGACCGACGAACGGGTGCAGGTCGTCGACCGCACCAATGTCCGCGCCCTGGACGCGGCCACCATCGGCGGGCCGGCGCAGCTGACCGTCGCCGACCTGTCCTTCATCTCCCTACCGATCGTCCTGCCCGCACTGATGGCCTGCACGGCGGACGACGGAGATCTGCTGCCCATGGTCAAGCCCCAGTTCGAGGTCGGACGCGAACGACTCGGCGCCGGCGGAGTCGTGCGCGACCCCGCGCACCGCGCCGATGCCGTCGTGCACGTCGCGGACGTGGCGGCCGCGGCAGGCTGGGCCGCGCAGGGCGTGGTTCGCAGCCCGCTGCCCGGCCCGTCGGGCAACGTGGAATTCTTCCTCTGGCTGCGCCGAAGCGACGGCGCCCGCCTGAGCTCCGAGGAGATCGCAGCCACCGTGATCGCAGACCACACCGACGGCCACGACGCGTCTCGTGCCGTGCCGACCCGAAATGCCGACGCCGCGGCGACCGGTGAGACGGGTCGCGCGTCCACCGCCGACACCGGTTCCGGCGATCGCGGGCCGCGGACCGGAACGAGCGCGACATGACCAAGTCCGTGTTGCTGGTCGCGCACACCTCGCGACGGCAGATCATCGAGCTGGCCACCCGTACCAGCGAGCTGCTGCGCGCCTCCGGCTACGAGGTGCGCATGCTGCCCAGCGAGGCCGCTGCCTGCCTGGGCAACGAGGTACGCGTCCTGGACGAGGCCGACGCCGCCCGCGACTGCGAGTTCATGATCGCCCTCGGCGGCGACGGCACCCTGCTCCGGGCCGCCGAGCTCGCCCGCCCCGCAGGCGTGGCCATGCTCGGGGTCAACCTCGGCCACGTGGGGTTCCTGGCCGAGGCCGAGCCGGCCACCCTGGACGACACGATCGCCGCCCTCACCGCGGGCCGGTTCGAGGTGGAGGAGCGCGTCACCGTCGACGCCGAGGTCATCGTCGACGGCGCGATCGTCGACCGGGCCTGGGCCCTCAACGAGGCCTCGCTGGAACGCACCAACCGCGAACGGATGCTCGAGGTCGCGGTGGCCGTCGACGAGCGGCCCTTCCTGCGGTTCGGATGCGACGGCGTGCTCTGCGCGACGCCGACCGGGTCGACCGCCTACGCGTTCTCCACGGGCGGCCCGATCGTGTGGCCGGACGTCGACGCCATGCTCATCGTGCCCAACGCTGCGCACGCGCTGTTCGCGCGACCGTTCGTCGTCTCACCGACCTCGACCGTCGACATCGAACTGGTCAGCGCGACCCACGAGGCGGTGTTGAGCTGCGACGGACGCCGGTCCTTCCCGGTCCAGGCCGGCGCGCGGGTGCGGATCCGCCGCGGCGCGCTGCCCGTGCGGGTCGTGCGGCTGGGCGATGTCAGTTTCACCGACCGGTTGGTCTCGAAGTTCCAGCTTCCCGTCCGCAGCCTGCGAGAGGCGTCGCCCCCGCCGGCCGACGACTGAGCACCCAGTCCGGACGCACGCACCCGGCCCGGGCCCGCGGGGCCCGGACCCACCGGCACGGGTCGGTGCCGGTGCCGTCCGGATAGCCTCGGGGGGTGCTGGAGGAGCTTCGGATCAGCGGGCTCGGAGTGATCGAGGAGGCGACCCTTCCGCTGGGGTCGGGCCTGACCGTCGTCACCGGCGAGACCGGAGCCGGCAAGACCATGGTCGTCACCGCGCTGATGTTGCTGTTCGGTGCCCGTGCCGACGCGACGCGGGTCCGCACCGGCGCCCGTCAGGCCGGCGTCGAGGGCCGTCTCGTCCTGCCGCGCGGCTCGGCAGCAGCCCAGCGAGTGGTCGAGGCCGGCGGCGACGTCGACGGTGAACAGGACGCGGACGCGGACGAGGTCGTGCTGCGCCGGTCCGTCGGCGTCAACGGCCGCTCCCGCGCCTTCGCCGGGGGAGCCGCAGTGCCCCTGGGTGTGCTGGCCGAGCTCGCCGACCACCTCATCGCCGTGCACGGGCAGTCCGACCAGCTGCGCCTGACCCGCCCCGGCGCCCAGCGCGCGGCGCTGGACCACTACGCCGGCCACGACCTGGGCAACTACGAGCAGGCGTACGCGGCGTGGCGGCGGGCCGACGCCGAGCTGACCGACCGGACCACGCGGGCCGCCGAGCTGCGCCGCGAGGCCGACCTGCTGACCCACGGCCTGGCCGAGATCGACGCCGTCGCCCCTGAGGCCGACGAGGCCGACGAGCTGACGCGGCTGGCGGCCCGCCTCGGGCATGCCGACGCCCTGACCCTGGCCGCGCGGGCCGCCCACGACGCGCTGCTCGGCGATGCCGACGACCCGGCCGCCGACGCCGCCGACGTGCTCTCCCTGCTGGCCCGCGCCGGTCGGGCGCTGGCGCAGCAACAGGGCGACGACCCGGATCTCGACGCCCTGTCCACGCGGCTCGGTGAGGTGAGCTCCCTGGTCGCCGACGTCGGTGCCGACCTGGGTGCCTACGCGGCCGGGATCGACAACGACCCGGCTCGCCTGGAACAGGTCGAGGCCCGTCGGGCCACGCTCGCCGCCCTCATCCGCACGTCCGCCCCCGCGCCCGCGCCGCGCCGGGCGGGGGTACGGCGCGGGGCCGCCGCGGCGCGCCCGCGCCGCGCCGACCTGGACGTCTCGGACGAGGCGATCGCCGCGCTGCGGGAGCGCCGGGACGCCGCGGCCGTGCGGCTCGCCGGGCTGGCCGACGCGCTCTCGACGGCCCGGGTCGGGGCCGGGGCCCGTCTCGGCGCGGCGGGGACCGCCGAGCGGGCCGGGCTGGCCCTGGGCGCCGCGGGTGTCGCCGTGGACGTCCGCCCCCGGACCCCGTCGGCCGGCTCGCCCACCGTGGTGCTGGACGGTCGGGAGCTGGCGGTAGGTCCCGACGGGGCCGACGAGGTCGAGCTGCGGCTGCGTCCGCACCCGGGAGCGCCCGCACTGCCGATCGGGCGGGGCGCATCGGGTGGTGAGCTGTCGCGCATCATGCTCGCCCTCGAGGTGTGCCTCGTCGGCGACCAGGCCGGAGACGGTGTCCCGACGCTCGTGTTCGACGAGGTCGACGCGGGTGTCGGGGGACGCGCGGCGGTCGAGGTCGGCCGTCGTCTCGCGCGGCTCGCCCGCGACCGTCAGGTGCTCGTCGTGACCCACCTCGCGCAGGTCGCGGCCTTCGCCGACCGGCACGTCATCGTCGACAAGCCGGGTGCCGACGGCGGCACCTCGGTCGGGGTCACCGCCAGCGACGTCCGCGTCGTCACCGACGACGAGCGGGTGCTCGAGCTGGCCCGCATGCTGGCCGGTTCCGACACCGCGACGGCCCGCGAGCACGCCGCCGAGCTGCTCGCCGACGCCGCGGCCGACCGCTCGGGCTGACACGGAGCGGCCGCCCGCCGCCCCGCGTGGCATCCCGGGATACGGCCGGGCGGATGGCAGCATCGGCGCCCATGAAGATCGCAACCCTGCGCCGTCGCGGCGACGTGCTGCCCGGCGTGAGCGGGGTGGCCCGCCTCGACCGGCGCACCGTCCGGCTCGCCACCCGGCTCAACGCCGGCGACGTGGCCGTCATCGATCACGTCGACCTGGACCGGATCACCGCCGAGACGCTGATCCAGGCCAAGCCGGTCGCCGTCGTGAACGTCCAGCCCAGCATCTCCGGCCGCTACCCGAACCTCGGTCCCGAGCTCATCGTCGACCGGGGCATCCTGCTGCTCGACGGCGTCGGCAGCGACGTCTTCGGCACGGTCAAGGAGGGCACCAAGATCCGGCTCGACGGCGACACGCTCTACCTGGGCGAGGAACCGATCGTCTCCGGCACCATGCAGGACGCGGCCAGCATCGCCGAACTGATGCTGGGAGCCAGGGCGGGGCTGTCGGCCCAGCTCGAGGCGTTCGCCGCCGACACCGCCGAGTTCCTGCAGCGGCAGCGTGACCTGCTCGTCGACGGGGAGGGCGTTCCCGAGCTCTCGACCTCCGCCAAGGGCCGGCACGTCCTCGTCGTGGTCCGCGGGCAGGACTGCGCCAAGCAGCTCAAGGCCCTGCGCCACTACATCCGCGAGTTCAAACCGGTCCTCATCGGCGTCGACGGCGGGGCCGACGCGCTGATCGAGGCCGGGATGCGGCCGCACGTCATCGTCGGTGACATGGAGGCCGTGTCCGACACCGCGCTCGGCACCGGCGCCGAGGTGGTGGTCCACGCCCACGCCGACGGCCGCGCGCCCGGACTGCTGCGCGTCCAGGACCTCGGTGTCGACGCGACGGTCTTCCCGATGGCCGGCGGCAGCGAGGACGCGGCGCTGCTGCTCGCCGAGAAGGCCGGCGCCGAGCTGGTCGTCACGGTCGGCAGCCATGCCGACCTGACCGACTTCCTCGACCGCGGACGCGAGGGCATGGCGTCGTCGTTCCTGACCCGGCTGCGACTGGGCAGCAAAGTGGTCGACGCGCGTAGCGTGACCCACCTCTACCGTTCACGCATCACCGCCGCGGCGCTGCTGTTGCTGGTCATCGCGGCCTTCGTGGCCATCGTCGCGGCGCTCACCGTGTCCGACACCGGCCACACCTATCTGACCAGCATCGGCGACGGCTGGGACCATTTCGTCAACTGGGTACAGGACTCGTTCTCGTGATCTCTTTCCGCTATCACCTCGTCTCGGTCGTCGCGGTCTTCCTGGCGCTCGCGCTGGGCATCGTCGTCGGCACCACCGCCCTCAACGGACCCATCACCAAGGACCTGCGCAACCAGGTCAACGACACCAAGGACCAGCGCGACAAGCTGGCCACCCAGGTGAAGTCGCTGCAGGGCCAGGTCAGCGACGCCGGCCAGTTCGCGTCGACCTACGGGTCCCAGCTGGTGGCCGGACGGCTCAAGGGCCGCAACGTGCTGGTCGTCAGCATGCCCGGGACGAGCACGACGATGCTCAACGGCGTCCGCAACCGCATCACCGCCGCCGGCGCCGCCGTCAGCGGCCAGGTCGCGCTGACCAGGGACTACATCGACGCGAGCCAGGGCAACGCGATCGTCTCGCTGGCCACGACCTCCGCCACCCGGCCCGTCGACATCACGCTGCCCGAGACCAGCGACGCCTCCCAGCTCAGCGCCGCCCTGCTGGGCTTCGTCCTGGTCGGCAAGGGCCAGCCGTCCGACCTCACCCAGGTGCTCGGTGGCTTCAGCCAGCTGCACATGGTCAACGCCGAGGCGGGACTGAAGGCCAGCACCGACGTCGTCGTCGTCGCGAAGGGCGCCCTGGGCAGCAAGAACACCTACGGACAGGCCAGCGAGCTCGCGTTCGTCAGCGCCCTGGCCAAGAACGGCGGGCACGTCGTGGTGGCGGGCAACGACCTGTCGGCGGACAAGACCGGCCTCGTCGGGCTCGTCCGCGCACCCAGCGGCAACCGCACCGCGGTGGCCACCGTCGACAACGCCGACAACGCGTTCGGGCAGGTGTCGGCGGTGCTGTCCCTGGCGGACGCGATCTCCGGCCGCGTGGGACAGTACGGGACGCAGAACGGCGCCGACGCCCTGTTCCCGGCACCCGCCAACTGAGCCGCCCGCCCGCTGAACCGACCGTCAATCGAGCCGTTCGGGAGCCGCATGGACATCCCCTCTCCGCCGCAGGCCGTCGCCGCGCTGGCGTCGTTCGTCCGTGACCGGCTCTCGGAGGTGTCCGGCACGATCGCGCCCCTGCTGATCCGCGGGGGGCAACTCGACGTCGTGCCCGTCACCGAGCACGACCGGTCGGTGATCGACCAGGCCCGCCAGCTGGCCGGGGTGATCGTCGGCGCCGCGGCCCCGTTCGCGCCCACCGCGTACTCGCGGGCCCGGCTCATCCGCCAGATGCACGCATCGGGGCTGCTCACCGACGACGAGGTGCGCCGCACCGCGATCGTGCTCGACGCCGAGGAACGCACCGTGGAGGAACGCACCGTGGAGGATCGCGTCGGCGAGGACCGCACCGCCGCCGGTCGTACCGCGGAGCCGGCCGGAGCCGGCACCCGCCGCGCGCCGCGGCCGTGGTGAGCGGGAGGCGTCGAGTGCGTGTTAGCGTGAACGTCCGTGGATCGACTGCCTGTCCAGGACTCGACACGGGTGTCTGACCCGACACGACGCCTGGCCCCCACCCGTCACGTATTCGTCACCGGCGGGGTCGCGTCCTCGCTCGGCAAGGGGCTCACGGCCTCGAGCCTGGGCTCGCTGCTGAAGGCCCGCGGCCTCCACGTGACCATGCAGAAGCTGGACCCGTACCTCAACGTCGACCCGGGCACCATGAACCCGTTCCAGCACGGCGAGGTGTTCGTCACCGAGGACGGCGCGGAGACCGATCTGGACATCGGCCACTACGAGCGCTTCCTGGACACCGACCTCGTCGGCTCGGCCAACGTCACGACCGGCCAGGTCTACTCCAGCGTCATCGCCAAGGAGCGGCGTGGGGAGTACCTCGGCGACACGGTGCAGGTGATCCCGCACATCACCAACGAGATCAAGGACCGCATCCGGGCCATGGCGCTGCCCGGCCCGGACGGCGAGACACCGGACGTCGTGATCACCGAGATCGGGGGCACCGTCGGCGACATCGAGTCGCTGCCCTTCCTCGAGGCCGCCCGCCAGGTGCGGCACGAGGTCGGCCGGGACAACTGCTTCTACCTGCACGTGTCGCTGGTGCCTTATCTCGCCCCGTCGGGCGAGCTGAAGACCAAGCCCACCCAGCACTCGGTCGCCGCGCTGCGCAGCATCGGCATCGCCCCGGACGCGATCGTCTGCCGCGCCGACCGCGACCTGCCCGACGGTCTGAAGCGCAAGATCGCCCTGATGTGCGACGTCGACGCCGAGGCCGTGGTCGCCGCCGTCGACGCGCCGAGCATCTACGAGATCCCCAAGGTGCTGCACGCCGAGGGCCTGGACGCGTACGTGGTGCGCCGGCTGGGGCTGTCCTTCCGCGACGTCGACTGGACGGTGTGGGGCGACCTGCTGGACCGCGTGCGCAACCCGCGCGCCGAGATCACGATCGGCCTGGTCGGCAAGTACATCGACCTGCCCGACGCCTACCTGTCCGTCGTCGAGGCACTGCGCGCCGGCGGGTTCGCCCACCGCGCCAAGGTGGCCATCCGTTGGATCCCGTCGGACTCCTGCGAGACGGCCGCCGGCGCGGCCGCCGCCCTGGCCGGGCTCGACGGGGTCATCGTTCCCGGCGGGTTCGGCATCCGCGGCATCGAGGGCAAGGTCGGCGCGCTGCGCCACGCCCGCGAGCGCGGCATCCCTGCCCTCGGCCTGTGCCTCGGGCTGCAGTGCATGGTCATCGAGGCCGCCCGGCACCTCGCGGGCATCGCCGACGCGAACTCGGCCGAGTTCGCCCCGGACACCCCGGACCCGGTCATCGCCACCATGGCCAGTCAGGTCGCGGCCGTCGCCGGCGAGGCGGACCTGGGCGGCACGATGCGGCTCGGGTCCTACCCGGCCGCGCTGGTGCCCCACTCGGTCGTGGCCGAGGCCTACGGCACCACGTCGGTCACCGAACGCCACCGGCACCGCTACGAGGTCAACAACGTCTACCGCGAGCGGCTCGAGGCGGCCGGACTGGTCGTATCCGGCGAGTCGCCCGACGGCCGGCTGGTCGAGTTCGTCGAGCTGCCGCGCGAGGTGCACCCGTTCTATGCGGCCACCCAGGCCCACCCCGAGCTGAAGTCGCGGCCGACCCGGGCGCACCCGCTGTTCCGCGCGTTCGTCGGCGCCGCGCTGCAGTACAACGACGCGGAGCGCCTGCCCGTGCAGATCCCGGAGGTCGTCGAGGCGAGCCAGGACGACGCGCCGGCCGACCAGGTCGACGCACCGCCCGTCGCCGCCGGCAGCAACCTGTGACCGGACGGGCATGAGCGAACAGGACGAGTACGAGCTCGTCGAGTCGGAGTCCGCGTTCGAAGGCAAGATCATCTCCCTGCGCCGGGACACGGTCCGGATGAGCGACGGGTCGACCTCGGTGCGCGAGGTCGTCGACCACCCCGGCGCGGTGGTCGTCGTCGCGCTCGACGACGACGGCCGCGTCGTCATCGTCAACCAGTACCGCCACCCGGTCCGGGCCCGGCTGGACGAGCTGCCCGCGGGCTTGCTGGACGTGCCCGGCGAGCCGGCGCTGACCGCCGCGCAGCGCGAGCTGCGCGAGGAGGCCGGGATCGAGGCCCGACGCTGGGACGTCCTGCTCGACCTGTTCACCTCGCCCGGGTTCTCGACCGAGGCCATCCGCGTGTTCCTGGCCCGTGATCTCAAGCCCGTCGGCAAGGACGGCTTCGAGGCGTCGGGTGAGGAGATCACCATGACCGTCGACCGCGAGCCGCTGTCCGACGCCGTGCGCCGCGCGCTGGCCGGACACATCACCAACGCCGCCGCGGTCGCCGGGCTGCTCGCCGCGATCCACGGCCGGGCCACGGACTGGCGCGACCTGCGCCCGGCCGACTCCCCGTGGCCCGCGAAACCCGGCCTGTGACCCCCCGCCGATGACCTCGACCAGGACCGGTGCGGCACGGGCCGGCGATCGGCGTGCGCCGATCGTCGTCACGCGCGGCTTCCTGGACCATCTCGCGGTCGAGCGCGGCGTCGCCGCCAACACCCTGAGCTCCTACCGACGCGACCTCGAGCGTTACGCGCACTACCTCGGGGCCCACGGCGTGGCGAGGCTGGACGACGTCACGGCGGCCACGGTCGGCGGCTTCCTGTCCTACCTGCGCGAGGGCGACGCCGACCACCCGCCGCTGTCCGCGTCCTCGGCGGCCCGGGCCGTCGTGGCCGTGCGTGGCCTGCACCGGTTCGCGCTGCGCGAGGGGCTGGTCGAGGTGGACGTGTCGCGTGAGGTGCGGCCGGCGGCGCCGCCCCGACGACTGCCCAAGGCGATCACGGTCGAGGAGGTCGAGCGGCTGCTGGAGGCCGCCGGCTATGCCCGTACCGCCCTGGCGCTGCGCGACCGGGCCCTGTTGGAGCTGCTGTACGGCACCGGCGCGCGGATCTCCGAGGCGGTCGGGCTGGACGTCGACGAGCTGGACCTGGCGGACGGCACGGTGCTGCTGCGCGGCAAGGGTGGCAAGGAGCGCCGGGTGCCGGTCGGCTCGTTCGCGGCCACCGCGCTGTCGGCCTACCTGGTGCAGGCCAGGCCGGTGTTGGCCGCGGAGGGCCGCGGCACGTCGCGGGTCTTCCTGAACTCGCGGGGCGGGCCGCTGTCGCGCCAATCGGCGTGGGTGGTGCTGCGGACCGCGGCCGAACGGGCCGGGCTGGCCGACGGGCTGTCGCCGCACACGCTGCGGCACTCCTTCGCCACTCACCTCTTGGAGGGCGGGGCGGACGTGCGGGTGGTCCAGGAACTGCTGGGACACGCCTCGGTGACGACGACCCAGATCTACACCCTCGTGACGGTCGACCGGCTGCGCGAGGTGTACGCCACGGCCCACCCCCGCGCACGGTAGATTCGCCGGGGCGCGAGGCGAACCAATCCGACGGGAGGGCGGCTCAGTACATGACCAGCTCGGGTCGAGACGACGCAGCCGGGGGACTGTTCCCGGCGGAGCCGAAGACGCCGACCGATCCGGCCGCCGCCCGCCCGCGGCGTGAGATCCCCGACCCACCGCCCCTGCAGCGGCACGGGCCGGCGCGGGTCATCTCCCTGTGCAATCAGAAGGGCGGCGTCGGCAAGACGACGTCCACCATCAACCTGGGCGCGTCGCTGGCCGAGCTGGGCCGCCGGGTGCTGCTCGTCGACTTCGACCCGCAGGGTGCGCTGTCGGCCGGCCTCGGCATCGCGCCGCACCAGCTCGAGCGCACCACCTACAACCTGATGCTCGAGCGGTCGGTGCACATCGACGACGTGCTGCTCAAGACCGGCATCCCCGGCGTCGACCTGCTCCCCAGCAACATCGACCTGTCCGCCGCGGAGATCCAGCTCGTCACCGAGGTCGGGCGCGAGCAGACGCTGGCCCGGTCACTGGCCCCGGCGCTGGGCGACTACGACTACGTGCTCATCGACTGCCAGCCCTCCCTGGGACTGCTGACCGTCAACGCGCTGACCGCCTCGCACGGCGTGATCATCCCGTTGGAGTGCGAGTTCTTCAGCCTGCGCGGCGTCGCGCTGCTCGTCGACACCATCGAGAAGGTGCAGGACCGCCTGAACCCGCAGCTGACGCTCGACGGCATCCTGGCCACGATGTACGACGGACGGACCAACCACGGCCGCGAGGTGTTCTCGCGCGTGCTCGAGGCGTTCGGCGACAAGGTGTTCCAGACCGTCGTCGCCCGCACGGTCCGCTTCCCCGAGACGACGGTCGCCGGCGAGCCGATCACGTCCTGGGCGCCGAACTCGACGGGCGCCAAGGCCTACCGCGCCCTGGCCCGCGAAGTGATCGCCCGATCATGAAGCGCAGCACGGGTCGGCCGTGAGCCCGGACGACGTGCCGGTGGACACGGTGGCGACGCTTGAGGACGAGATCGAGCTCGCCGACCTCGCCTCCGAGCTGACCGCCGGGGCGCCGGAGGCCGCAGGCCGCCCGGACGACGGCGCGTTCCGGGTGACCCTCGACAACTTCGAGGGCCCCTTCGACCTGCTGCTCAACCTCATCAGCCGCCGCCAGCTCGACGTCACCGAGGTCGCGCTGTCGCAGGTGACGGACGAGTTCATCAGCCACCTGGCCGGCATGGACACCTGGGATCTGGGTCAGGCCACCGAGTTCCTCGTCGTCGCCGCCACCCTGCTCGACCTCAAGACGGCGCGGCTGCTGCCTGCGGCCGAGGTCGAGGACGAGGAGGACCTCGCCCTGCTCGAGGCCCGCGACCTGCTGTTCGCCCGGTTGCTGCAGTACCGCGCGTACAAGCTCGCGGCCGCCTACCTCGCCGAGCTCGACCGCGCCCAGGCCCGGCGCCACGGCCGGGCCGTCGAGCTGGAGACGCGCTTCGCAGAGCTGCTGCCCGACGTCTACCTGGGCGTCGACCCGCAACGTTTCGCCGCCATCGCCGCGGCCGCGCTGGCACCCAAACCGGTGCCGGTGGTCATGACCGACCACGTGCACGCCCCGCAGGTCAGCGTCACCGAACACATGGCGATCATCCGCGAGCGGCTGCGTCGCCAGGGCTCCGTCACCTTCCGGGCGTTGGTCGGCGACTGCGAGCTGACCCTGGAGGTGGTGGCCCGCTTCCTCGGGCTGCTCGAGCTCTACCGCGACGGGTCCGTGGCCTTCGACCAGGCCGCCGCGCTGGCCGAGCTGCGCATCCGCTGGACGGGCAGCACCGACCACGACGAGCAGGACGAGGCGTCCGTGGACGCCGACGAGGAGTACCAGTGACCGAGTCCGAGCCCCAGCCGAGTGAGCACCGGCCCACCGATCTCGAGCCCGTCGATTCCCAGCCCGCCGACTCCCAGCCGACGGACGCCCGGGCGTCGACCACGGTGCCGGGCGACGACGAGGCGACCGACGCGGTCGTGGCCGACGAGACCCAGCTGCCGGACGACCTCGCGCTGCGCCTCGCCGACCCCGCCGACCTCGTGTCCGCGCTCGAGGCCATCCTGTTCGTCGTCGAGGCACCGGTCAGCGTGGCCACCCTCGCCGCGTCGCTGCAGCTCACCACCGACGCGATCACCGATGGCCTGGACACCCTGCGGGCCGCCTATGACGAGCGTGACGCGGGCATGGAGCTGCGCGAGATCGCCGGGGGAGTCCGGCTGTTCACCCGTCCGCAGCACGCCGAGATCGTCGAGCACTTCCTGCACGACGGCCAGCGCACCCGGCTGACGCAGGCCGCCCTCGAGACCCTCGCCGTCATCGCCTACCGCCAGCCGGTCACCCGGCAGCGCGTGTCCGCGATCCGCGGCGTCAACGTCGACGGCGTCGTCCGCACCCTGCTGGCCCGCGGGCTCGTCGTCGAGGTCGGCCAGGACCCGGACACCGGCGGCGGCCTGTTCCGCACCACCGAGATGTTCCTCGAGAAGATGGGCCTGCGTTCGCTGGACGAGCTGCCCTCGCTCGCCCCGCTGCTGCCCGACCTCGACGGCATCGACGATTTGGCGGGCGTGGCCGGCGATGCCTGACGCCCACCTGCCCGACGGCATCCGGTTGCAGAAGGTGCTCGCGTCGGCCGGCGTCGGTTCGCGCCGCGTCAGCGAGGACCTCATCGCGGCCGGCCGCGTCACCGTGGACGGCGAGGTCGCGGTGCTGGGCGCCCGAGTGAACCCGGAGACCGCGGTCATCCACGTCAACGGCGACCGCATCGTGGTCCGCGAGGGTCTCGCCCACCTCGCGCTGAACAAGCCGCGCGGCGTGCTGAGCGCGATGTCGGACGACCGGGGCCGTCCGACGGTGGGCGATCTCGTCGCCGACCGCGAGGAACGGCTGTTCCACGTCGGACGCCTGGACAGCGACAGCGAGGGCCTGCTGCTGCTCACCAACGACGGTGACCTCGCACACCACCTGATGCACCCGTCCTTCGGGGTGCTCAAGACCTATCTGGCCACCGTCCCGGGACCGGTCGCCAAGGACGTGGGGCGGCGGCTGCTGGCGGGCGTCGAGCTCGAGGACGGTCCGGCCACCGCCGACGCCTTCAAGATCGTCCAGACCCAGGGGGACCAGGCCATCGTCGAGGTGATCCTGCACGAGGGCCGCAAGCACATCGTGCGCCGGATGCTGGCCGAGGTCGGCCACCCGGTCTCCCGCCTCGTGCGCACCCGGATCGGGCCGGTCCGCCTCGGTGGGTTGCGAGCCGGCGCCCTCCGGCCGCTGACCAGGCCGGAGCTCGCCGAGCTGCATCGCCTGGTCGAGGGCACCCCGACGTCCGGGCCGATCGACGACGACATGGACCCGGAGGACTGACGTGGCGGTACGGGCGGTACGCGGGGCGATCCAGGTCGACGCCAACGAGCGCGACGACATCCTGCAGGGAACATCGGAGCTGGTGACGGAGGTGCTGCGCCGCAACGAGATCGACGCCGAGGACCTCATCAGCATCGTGTTCACCGCGACGCCCGATCTCAACGCCGACTTCCCGGCCTACGCGGCGCGCCTGCTCGGGCTGGTCGACGTCCCGCTGCTGTGTACCACCGAGATCGCCGTGCCGGGAGCCATGCCGCGGGTGCTGCGGCTCATGGCCCACGTCGAGACGCAGCGCCCGCGCGCCGAGATCCGCCACGTGTACCTGCGCGGCGCGGCGGCGCTGCGCACCGACCTGCCCCAGTAGGCGCATCGGCCTGGCATCGGCAGGCGGCGGGCATCCGTATCCTTGCCGTGTGTCCACAGAGAGTTCGCCGGCGTTCACCGGGGTCGTCGCGTTGGACGGACCGTCGGGAACGGGCAAGTCGACCGTCGCCCGCCGGCTCGCCGAACGGCTCGACGCGCGCTACCTCGACACCGGCGCGATGTACCGGGCGGCCACCGTCGCGGCCCTGCGTGCCGGCGTCGGCCTCGACGACGGGGTCGCGGTGACCCGGGTCGTCGAGACCGCCGAGATCGAGATCTCGACCGACCCCGGGGCCGTGTCCGTGCTCCTGGACGGCGAGCCCGTCGACGCCCAGATCCGCAGCGCCGAGACCACCGCCGCGGTCAGCGCCGTCTCGGCCGTGCCTGCCGTGCGCGCCCAGCTCGTCGCCGCCCAGCGCGACCTCATCGGCGACGGTGGCATCGTCGTCGAGGGGCGCGACATCGGCTCGGTCGTGTGGCCGAGCGCGCGACCCAAGGTGTACCTGACCGCCAGCGCCGAGGCCCGCGCCGCCCGCCGGGCGGGCGAACTCCAGGCCGACGTCGCCGCCATCGCCGCGGACATCGCCCGCCGCGACGGCCTCGACAGCAGCCGTGCCGCCAGCCCGCTGACGCAGTCGGCCGACGCCGTCGAACTCGACACGACCGACCTGGACATCGACCAGGTCGTCGACCGGCTCGTCGAACTCGCGCACGCCGCGAAGTGATGCCCCGCTGATGTACGCCCCCACGATGGCGGACCGGGTCTCCGGTTCCGCCGAGCTGCGCCGTCGGCAGGCGATCGGTCGCCGCATCGCGTCCGGGCTGGGCCACGTCAGGCTCCTCGGGCTCGCGAACCTGCCGCCGTCCGGGCCGGTGGTGCTCGCCGGCAACCACCTCTCGGCCCTCGACGGCCCGCTGATCTTCGCCTTCGCACCCCGCCCCCCGACCTTCCTGGTCAAGGACGAGGCGTTCACCGGCCCGCTCGTGCCGCTGCTGCGCGGCGCGGGCCAGGTACCGATCGTCCGGGACCGCGTCGACCGCGCGCCGATCCGGCTCACGGTCGAGCTGCTCCGTCGTGGCGGGGTGGTGGGGATCTTTCCCGAGGGCGGCCGGGGTGACGGCCTGGCCCGCACCGCCAAGCCGGGAGTCGGCTACCTGGCCCTGCGCTCCGGGGCCCAGGTCGTCCCGGTGGCCTGCCACGGCACCGACGTGCTGCTGCGCCGCCCGTGGGCCCGGCCGGACGCGCGGATCGTGTTCGGCCCGGCGATCGCCTTCGACCGCGCCCCGGACGCCCAGCCTCTCCACCGCCGCACGGTGGCCGCGGCGACCGAGCGCGTCCGCGCGTCGCTGGCCGCCCTCGTCGCGAACAGCGCTCCACCCGATGTGAGGACCCCGCATGACCGAGCCGCCTGACGACCTCCCCACCGACGAGGACGTCCCGGCCGCTCCGGTCGTCGCCGTCGTGGGCCGACCCAACGTCGGCAAATCGACGTTGGTCAACCGCATCCTGGGCCGCCGCGAGGCCGTCGTGCAGGACGTCCCCGGAGTCACCCGCGACCGGATCGCCTACGACGCGCTGTGGAACGGCCGACGCTTCACCCTGGTCGACACCGGCGGCTGGGAACCGGACGCACGCGGGCTGCAGGCCATGGTGTCCGCCCAGGCGGAACGCGCGGTGACCACCGCCGACCTCGTGCTGTTCGTGGTCGACGGGCGCACCGGCGCCACCGACACCGACCTGACGGTGGCCCGCACGCTGCGCCGGGCGAAGCGACCCGTCGTGCTGGCCGTCACCAAGGTCGACGACGAGCGCCTCGAACCCGACACCGCCGAGCTCTGGTCACTCGGGCTCGGCGAGCCGTTCCCGGTCAGCGGGCTGCACGGTCGCGGCAGCGGGGACCTGCTCGACGCGGTGCTCGACCGGTTGCCCGACGCGCCCGCCGACACCGACATCGAGGGCGGTCCGCGCCGCGTCGCCCTCGTCGGGCGTCCCAACGTCGGCAAGTCCAGCCTGCTGAACAAGCTGACCCACGACGAGCGCTCGGTCGTCGACTCGGTCGCCGGCACGACCATCGACCCGGTCGACAGCCTGGTCGAGCTCGGCGGCGAGGTGTGGCGCTTCGTCGACACCGCCGGGCTGCGCCGTCGCGTCCACCAGGCCAGCGGCATGGAGTACTACGCCAGTCTGCGCACCGCCGCGGCGATCGAGGCCGCCGAGGTCGCGGTCGTGCTGCTGGACGCCTCGGAGCGGCTCAGCGAGCAGGACCAGCGGGTCATCGCCGAGGTCGTCGACGCCGGCCGCGCGCTGGTCATCGCCTTCAACAAGTGGGACCTGGTCGACGAGGACCGTCGTGACCAGCTGGAGCGCGAGATCGAACGCGATCTGGCCAGGGTCGCGTGGGCCCCGCGAATCAACGTGTCGGCCCGCACCGGGCGCGCCGTCGAGAAGCTCGCCGGCAGCCTGCGCACCTCTCTGGAGTCCTGGGACCGGCGCGTGTCGACCGGCCGGCTCAACACCTGGCTGACCGACGTCGTCGCGGGGACCCCGCCCCCGGCGCGCGGCGGCCGGGCCCCGCGCGTGCTGTTCGCGACGCAGGCCGACACGCGGCCCCCGCGTTTCGTGCTGTTCACGACCGGATTCCTCGAGGCCGGCTACCGGCGCTTCCTCGAGCGGCGCCTGCGCGAGGACTTCGACTTCACCGGCACGCCGATCGAGATCTCGGTGAAGGTGCGCGAGCGCAGGACGAAGTAGCCGGTCGGCTAGAGTTACCGGCGGTTCTTCACGAGAGCGGGACGTGGCGCAGCTTGGTAGCGCACCTGACTGGGGGTCAGGGGGTCGCAGGTTCAAATCCTGTCGTCCCGACAGAACGAAGGCCCGGGAAACCGGGCACGGAGGGCGTGGGCCCGCCGGCCGATACGTGCTCGGCGGGCCTGCGTGTAGCAACCGGTGTAGCAACGCTCGTTCATCACGCGCACGCCGCGCACCCGAGCAGCGGAAAACCAGCGGCGCACACCTGCCGGTGGAATGTCCAATAGGAGTCAGCCAGAGCTGGCAGGGCCGCCGTACTGCGCGTTGTCATCTTCTTGCACGGGGTCGGGTGGAGGTTCCTGGTCTTGTAGCGACGGGGGCATCGACACGTTCTGCGCGCTGCTGGCATCGATCACGTTGTAGTTGATCACGTTCGCTTGCATGTGAATTGGAGGCCCAGCGGGCAAGGTGGGAGGTGGCGCCACTGTCGACTCTTGGAACGCGCCCTCGACTAGTACGGCAACGGCGAGGGCCACCAGCACACTGGCCTTGAGCCAAACCGGTCCGGTATGCGGCAGGTGGTTCTGAAGGACGATGCCGCTGACCAACAGCAAACTCAGGACGCTCAGGACCCACTGCCACACCCTTGTGACGGCGTTCAAGCCTGATCTGGTGCACCGTGCGATGAACCGCACCCGTTCCACCGTCGCAGCCTCCCTGCCGTATCCGCGTAGAACAGGTCAGAATCGCGGAAGGGCGCTCGGTCCGATGCCCATGGTCTGGTTCAACGACACAACCTGGTAAGAGATCTCCTCCTCCAGCGATCCGTCGAGTTCTACCAAGAACCGGTAGCGCCCCAGGCTCGGCAGCGGAATGCCGGGAAAATTTACTGCCATGGCGACGTTTTGATCTTCGCCGGTCGCAAGCCCCGGGGGGCGCCCAACGTTGAACTCAGCTTCGACCTTCAACGGACTGATGACGTCGGGGCCCGTGGGTACTAGGACTGGCTGCCCGTCAGCATCGACCAGGCCAATGTTCAGCTTGTGCTGTTGATTGGTCTGCTGCCACGGGACTGTGATGATGATGCCCAGGCCAAGGGTCACGCCGTAGGGCGATGGGGCGCCGGGGGGGACGATGGACCGGTCAATGCCTCCTCCCGACACGTAAAGCAGGTTGTTCAGAGCCTCCACGTGGTTGCACAGCGTCGCCGATACCTTCATGACGTCCTCCTCGATGTTTTCCGTCCTAGCTGACGGTCATACCATAGCAGTAGACGGAACTTCCGTCGTAAAGACGACGTTTACCATCACGACTTCGTGGATTACGCGCCTTCCACTGGCGGACGGCCTGTTTCGTCCGTGAAGATGGAGGACTGCGGGACCAAAGTCACCAGACATCGAGAGGACCAAGGATCTGATGGCAATCGATCACCAGCCAAGAGGCAAGTCGGAGAAGCGTCGCCGAAATGAGGTGGTAAGCGTGCGCATGACGTCTGACGAGCTGCGGTCCATCGAGGAGCGCGCCAAGGTCGAGGGCAAGCCCGTCGCCGCCCTACTTCGAGAGTGTGCGCTGCCGGGCGCGCAAGCGACGCCAATGAACTCCGCTCGTAACGTCGTCGCGGGCATCGTGAACGGCGGGCCCACCGACGGCAGCCGCATCATCTACAACTCGTCGTGGGGCGGTGCCGTCAACTCCTGAGGCATATAAAGCTCGAACGCCCGTCTAGTCCTCCGGCTAGGCGGGCGTTCTCGTTTCTGACGGCCGGAGGAAGGAACAGTGGAAGGGCCCCGAACCTAACCTCGCAGCCACGCGTCGACGTCGTCGCGGTGGATGCGCCACCGACCGTTTGGCCGTGCCTGGTAGCCGCGGAGGCTGCCGTCAGCGAGGGCGGCGAGCACCTCACGCTTGCCGGCGCGGGCGTAGGCCTGCACCTCGCCGACGACGAGCCACGGGCTGTCCAGCAGCGCCTTGTCCTGCCCGACTGCAGGCCCGCGTACCGCGGACGGGGTCGGTCGGCGCGCCAGGGTGGCATTCAGTTGACGAAGCTCGCTGAGCAGCGCCTCTAGGGCGCCTGTGGGTTCAGGTGGAAGCGTCATGGTTGCGACATAACGCTGCCCCGGCCGGATTGAACCAGCCGGGGCAGCGTCAGTTGAGGACCGAGCGTGACCTAGTTGCCGCCAACCGCGTCCCAGCGCGGCGGCGTCACACTGCATAGGCGGTCGTCGCCGAGTACTTCTCGCAGATGGTTCGTCTCCCGTTCTGTAGCGCAGCCGAGCCTGTCCCACACGATGGGCGGGACAACGTTCAGCAGGGCTGCGGCATCGACCACCGTCCCAGCTCGCAGCAGGGCGCCGACGGGTTCGATAGCTGGTAGCAGCCACCGAGCTGTGGCCCGCCGCACTTTCACTTCGTTCCGCAGGCAGAAGGACCTGCAGATGCCTCCCAGGGCCAGGTGGTGAAGTTCGTGAGCGAGCGCGCAGCGACGATCACGCGGCCCCAACTTGGGCGAGAACCAGATGACGGGGCCGGTGGCCGTCCAGCTCGCTTCGGCCCATCTGCCGCTCCTAAGCTCGGCGACGCGGATCGCCACCCCGTCGCGCTCAGCTTGGGCCCGATACCAGTCCCAAGGCGACGTTCCGGCCGCTGGCCGGTCAACCCAGCCACCCGGGCCATGGCAGCGCCTTCCGGCGATCAACGGACGCCCCCGCCTGCGAGCTGGCCGAGCACCAGCTGCAGCGCCTCAACCAGCTGTTGCGGCTCGAGGCTGAGCGGGACGTGCAGTTCTCCGCCGTAGCAGGTGGGGTCGTCGTCGCCGAAGAACGTGAGGTGATGTTGGTTTGCGCACCAAGGTGCGCAAAGCTGCTGCGTGCCTGCAGCCGGGGAGCCGGCAGGCACGTCGGTACGGTCTCGCATGGGTCGTTCCTCCTGAGAAGGCAGGTTGGTTCGGTCAAGGCCTCGGTCCGGTGTTAGCGCACCGGCCGAGGCCGCTTCGTGTAGCAGCGCATGTAGCAACGGCTGCGATTGCACCCCTGTCGTCGGGTGTCTACCGATGACATGGAGGCCCGCGTTCGCGGGATAGGGTGTCGTCGGTGGCCACCCATGGACGGGGTTCCGTTGCCTGGGGGTCAGGGGGTCGCAGGTTCAAATCCTGTCGTCCCGACAGATTGTGGGTTACGGGGAGGTCTCTATGAGCGAGACCGTCCCGGTCACCGGAGACCAACCGGACCTCGAACCCGACCGGTTGTGGACGATCCCGAACGCGCTGAGCATCCTGCGCCTGTTCGGTGTCCCGCTGTTCCTGTACCTGGTCCTCGGCCCGCACGAGAACGCCTGGGCCGTGGTCGTGCTGGCCGTGTCGGGCTTCACCGACTGGCTCGACGGCGTGCTGGCCCGGGCCCTGAACCAGACCAGCCGCCTCGGAGCCCTGCTGGACCCGCTCGCCGACCGGCTCTACATCCTGGCCACCCTCGTGGGCCTCGTCCTGCGCCACATCATGCCGCTGTGGCTCGCGATCGTGATCGTCGGCCGGGACCTCGTACTCGGCCTCACCCTGCCCCTGCTGCGCAGGGCCGGCTACGGGCCGCCCGCCGTCCACTACCTCGGCAAGGCGGCGACGTTCTGCCTGCTCTACGCGTTCCCGCTGCTGCTGCTCGGCACCTATGACAACCAGACCGCGTACGTCGCCAAGGCCATCGCCTGGGGTTTCACCATCTGGGGCAGCGCGCTGTACGTGTGGGCGGGAGCGGTGTACTTCGTGCAGGTCACCGGACTGATCCGGCGTCCCGTCGCGACGCCGGCACGGACCTGACGAGGTACGGTCGATGCCCGCGCCGCCTGAGGACCGCGTGCCGAGTCGCGGCACGAACCGCGAGTCCGCGCAGCTCATCCTCGATCTGGTCACGAACACGCTCGACCCGGGTTACCGTTCCGCCGCCGCGCGGCACGGGCCGGGCGGCTCCCGTCGATGGTGGGACCGTCCCGCCGTGGCGCTCGGTTGCCTGCTGATCGGTTTCGTCCTCGTCGTGGCCTACGACCACACGCACCGCAGCGCACCCGAGACGCAACGGGTGCACAACTCGCTCGTCGACCGCGCCCGGGCCGCGCAGTCCGGCGCGAACCGGCTCGCCGCCGAACTCGGCCGGGCCGAACGCTCGCTCTCGAGCGAGCAGAACCGGGTGCTGCCCAGCTCGAACGCGGCCGCCCGCGCCCAACAGTCGGCGCAGGTCGCGGCCGGGCAGGTGGCCGTGCACGGGCCGGGCCTGACCGTCACCCTCCGCGAACCCAAGGCGTCGAAGACCACCGCCGCCAACGGACGGGTCGGCAGCACGCCGGTCGCGGCGACGCATATCCTCACCGACCGTGATGTGCGCAGCGTGGTCAACGAGCTCTGGTCCGACGGCGCCGAGGCGATCGCGGTGAACGGCATCAGGCTGACCCCGACGAGCGCCATCCGGTTCGCGGGTGAGGCGGTGCTCGTGGACTTCCAGCCCATCACCTCGCCGTACACGATCACCGCCCTGGGCGACGCGGACCTGCTGTCCACCACGTTCGCGCAGAGCGCGGTCGCCAGCCGCTACCAGACGCTGGTCAGCGCGTCCGGCATCGGCTTCTCCTTCGACACCCACTCGCGCGTCGACCTGAAGGCCGGCGTGCCCGGCACGTTGCGCTACGCCGTCCCCACCTCGCCGCACCCCAGCCGGACGTCCCGGTGATCGCCGCGCTGGCGCTGGTCGTCGGCATCGTGCTGGGCCTGGTGCTGCGACCGACGGTGCCGGGCTGGCTCGAGCCCTACCTGCCGATCGCGGTCGTCGCGGCGCTCGACGCGGTCTTCGGCGGCCTGCGGGCGCGCCTGGACGGCATCTTCGACGCCAAGGTGTTCGTCGTCTCGTTCATCTCCAACGTCCTGGTCGCCGCGCTGATCGTCTTCGTGGGCGACAAGCTCGGCGTGGGCGCGCAGCTGTCGACCGCGGTCGTCGTCGTCCTGGGCATCCGCATCTTCGGCAACGCCGCCGCGATCCGCCGACACCTGTTCCGGGCGTGACCGATGAGTGACGACCAGCCCGCGTCGGACGGCGTCGGATCGGAGGACGCCGCGCCCGACGAGCAGAACCTCGCTGCCGACCGGCCCCCGAATCGGCACCGCGGGCTGCTCGGCGGCCGGCACGCGTCCGCCGCGGTCATCGGCGTGCTGACCCTTCTGCTCGGCTTCGCCATCGTCGTCCAGGTCAGGGCGAACTCGTCGTCGGACAACCTCAGCGGCCTGCGCGAGGACGACCTCGTCAACATCCTCGACAACCAGAACAACCGGGCCGACCGCCTGCGTCAGCAGATCACGCAGCTGCAGGGCAGCCTGCGCCGTCTCAAGGACTCCGGGGACCGGTCGGCGGCCGCACGCGAGCAGGCCCGCAGCGAGGCCCAGGCCCTGGGCGTGCTGCTCGGCACGCTGCCGGCCACCGGGCCGGGTGTGCGGGTCACGGTCACCGACCCGGACGGCCGCCTGAACGGCGAGGACCTGCTCGACGTCGCAGAGGAGCTGCGCGGCGCGGGCGCCGAGGCGATCTCGTTCGGCTCCGGCTCGTCGGCCGGGGTGCGGGTCAGCACCGACACGGCGTTCACCGGATCGCCCGGCGCGGTGCGCGTCGACGGCAGGACCCTGCGGCCGCCGTACACGGTGTCGGCCATCGGCGAGGCGAAGACGCTCGACACCGCCCTGAACATCCCCGGCGGGGTGGCCGCGACCCTGCGCCTCAAGGGCGGCGAGCTCACCGTCTCGGAGCGCAGCAAGATCGCCATCACGGTCACCCGGCCGCTGCCGCGCGCGAAGTACGTGAAGCCCTCGCGTTGACCGTGACCCCGGTGGGTAGGGTCAGGGCGGTTTACGACGTCCAGCAGGGAGGAAGTGCCCATGTCCGAGGTGCCCGACACGCTGAAGTACACGGCGGAGCACGAATGGGTGCGTCTCGGCGAGGGCGGCTCCAGCACGGTCCGGGTGGGCATCACCGACTACGCGCAGCAGGCTCTGGGCGACGTCGTCTACGTGTCGTTGCCGGAGGTCGGCGCCGACATCGCCGCCGGGGCCACGATCGGCGAGGTCGAGTCGACGAAGAGCGTCTCGGACGTGTTCGCGCCACTGACCGGTTCGGTCACGGCCCGTAACGAGGCTCTCGACGACCAGCCGGAGCTGATCAACTCCGACCCGTACGGCGAGGGTTGGATCCTCGAGATCGAGGTCGCCGAACCGGGCGAGCTGGACTCGTTGCTGGACGCGGGAGCGTACGGCACGCTCGCGGGCTGACGCCCTCGACCTGCGATTGACCCTCGCATCGGGCCCGTCCTAGGCTCGGCGCACCGCTCGACTTCCGCATCTGCTTGCGGCGGCGTTCCCCCGATCGGCCGTCACTGAACTGAAGGGTGACCGCGTGTTCTGCACCGCCTGTGGCACCGAGAATCTTCCCGGTAGCCACTACTGCGCCAACTGTGGCGCGGCCCTTCCGGTCTCGACCCCGGGACCGGACGTCACCACGACCATCAGCAGCACCACCAGCGGCTCGCTGCCCGATTCCGACAACGAGTTCTCGGCCGAGGCCCACCAGGGCGCCGTCGACGCGCTGACCCCGGGCTCGGCCCTTCTCGTCGTCAAGCGCGGACCCAACGCCGGCAGCCGATTCCTGCTCGACCAGGACGTCACGTCGGCGGGTCGCCACCCGGACAGTGACATCTTCCTGGACGATGTCACCGTGTCCCGCAGGCATGCCGAGTTCCGCCGCGAAGGCAGCGGCTACACGGTCCATGACGTGGGCTCGCTCAACGGCACGTACGTCAACCGTGAGCGCATCGACGCGGCACCGTTGTCCGGTGGCGACGAGGTGCAGATCGGCAAGTTCCGGCTGGTGTATCTGACGGCGGCGGTTCGTACCGGCGTCGGCGCCAAGGCATGATCACCCGTTCCACGTCTCGGGGAGTGCGCGCATGACGAGGGCAGCGACCGCGGAGCAGTATCCGTCCACGCTCACGATCGGCGACGTGCTCGCCCATCTGAAGGTCGACTTCCCCGATCTGACGATCAGCAAGATCCGCTTCCTCGAGACCGAGGGTCTGGTCCAGCCCGAACGCACGCCGTCGGGCTACCGCAAGTTCTCCACCGGCGATGTCGCCCGTCTGCGCTACGTGCTGTCCCAGCAGCGTGATCACTACCTGCCGTTGCGGGTCATCAAGGAGCAGCTCGACGCCATCGACCGCGGCCTCGTCCCGCCGGGGACGTCGCCGGACAGCCCGCGTGCCGCGCACGTGGCCGTCGCGAGCATCCCCGACAACGCGCCCACCGCCGAGCACTTCCGGCCCGCTCCGGCGGCGATGCGGATGTCGAAGGACGAGCTGTGCAACGCGGCCGGGTTGCGGGCCGACCAGCTGGGCGAACTCGAGCAGTTCGGCCTGGTCAACGCGAGGCCGGGCGGCTACTACGACGACGACGCGCTGGCCGTGGCGACCATCGTCGCCGACCTCGCCCGCTTCGGGCTCGAAGGTCGTCACCTGCGGGCGTTCCGGACGGCCGCCGAACGCGAGGTCGGCCTGTTCGCGCAGGTCGTCGGCCCGACGGGCCGTCAGCGCGGGGGAGAGGCGAAGGCCCGCGCGGAGGAGACCGTCCGCGAGCTCGCCGCCCTCTCGGTCCGGCTGCACGCAGCCCTCGTGCAGATCGGGTTGCGCGAGGTCACCGGCGGGTCATGAGACACCGCCGGACGTTACCGACCGACGTGTAGCGTCGAAGTCGTCCGGAACGCGTTCGCGGGTTCCCGGGACGTCGAGGGTCGGTACGGCAGGAGGTCCCCATCGTGCATCCGATGCGAGTGGTCGGCGTTCGGGTCGAGCTCCCGGCCAACAGCCCGGTCGTGCTGCTGCGCGAAGAGGACGGCGTGCGCTACCTGCCGATCTGGATCGGCGCCGTCGAGGCGTCGGCGATCGCCTTCCAGCAGCAGGGCGTGCAGACCGTCCGGCCGCTCACCCACGATCTGTTGCGTGATGTCATCTCGGCCCTCGGCGTGCGTCTCGAGGCCGTGCACATCACCGAGATGCGGGACGACATCTACTACGCCGAGCTGCGCTTCACCGGCGGGGTGACCGTCAGCGCCCGTCCGTCCGACGCGATCGCGCTGGCCCTGCGCAGCGACGTCGCCATCCTGGGTTCGGACGCCGTGCTCGACGCGGCCGGGATCGAGATCCCCGACGAGCAGGAGGACGAGGTCGAGAAGTTCAAGGAGTTCCTCGACAACATCTCGCCCGAGGACTTCGCCTCCGAGGGGTGATTGGACCGGCTCGATCCCTCAACGTCAACGTGAGGGTTATGAAATGCGGCGCGTCGCATTGACCACGGCACCGTTGCCGTCCTACCGTCAGCCGAGCAAATGACGAGCGTGCAATTCGCGGGGCGCAACAGAGGCGGGGACTTGATGAGCGACCATCCGGAGCAGGGCGCGCTGTTCGCCGACCCGTCCGATCCCGACGGTGACGACATCGTCGGCTACCGCGGCCCCACCGCCTGCTCCGCGGCCGGGATCACCTACCGCCAGCTCGACTACTGGGCCCGCACCGACCTCGTGCTGCCGACGGTGCGCACGGCCACCGGTTCCGGCAGCCAGCGTCTCTACTCCTTCAAGGACATCCTGGTCCTCAAGGTCGTCAAGCGACTGCTCGACGCCGGGGTGTCGCTGCAGAACATCCGGGTCGCGGTCGAGGCGCTGCGCGCCCGCGGCGTCGACGACCTGGCCCAGGTGACGCTGCTGTCCGACGGGGCGACGGTCTATGAGTGCACGTCCTCCGAGGAGGTCGTCGACCTGCTGCAGGGCGGGCAGGGCGTGTTCGGCATCGCGGTCAGCGGAGCGCTGCGCGAGCTGCGCGGGTCGCTGGCCCACCTCCCGGGTGAGCGGGCCGGCCTCGTCGAGGTCGACGAGACCGCCGGTGCCGCCGCGCGCGACGAGCTGTCGCAGCGCCGGCAGCGCCGCTCGGCCACCGCCTGACCGGCGTGTTCGACCGACCCGCCTGATCTGGGTCACATTCGACCCCTCGGGAGCGTCGTGACCCGCCCTCCGGCCGCCGACGCTGGTACCGTCGGAGACGGCTGACGACCACGCTCGGGAGAGCCGACCGCACTGTTGCGAGCCGGCGCCGAAGGGGCAACCTCCCCGGAACCTCTCAGGCACCAGGACCGAGCGGACGAGGCCAGTCTGAAGGGGCACCTCCCGACAGACGGGGACCGGTCGCCCTTCGGTGACCGCGTCGAGCCGTCCTTCCGGAGCGTCATGCCCAACGAGCAGTCCCGCCCCACGCTGACCGACCTCGAGCACGCCGACCGCTTCGTCGCCAGGCACATCGGCGTCACCGACGGGACGGCCGACCAGCAGCGCATGCTCGACGCCCTCGGCTACACCGGCCTCGACGACCTGCTCGCCGACGCGGTCCCGGCCAGCATCCGCGAGAAGCTCACCCTCGCCCTGCCGCCGGCCGCATCCGAGGTCGAGGTGGCGGCCGAACTGCGTGCGCTGGCCGACCGCAACGAGGTGCTGACCTCGATGATCGGCCTCGGCTACCACGGCACGGTGACCCCGGCCGTGATCCGCCGCAACGTGCTCGAGAACCCGGCCTGGTACACCGCCTACACGCCCTACCAGCCCGAGATCAGCCAGGGCCGGCTCGAGGCACTGATCAACTTCCAGACCGTCGTCGAGGACCTGACCGGGCTCCCGGTCGCCGGGGCGTCCGTCCTGGACGAGGGCACCGCCGCCGCCGAGGCGATGGCCCTGGCCCACCGCGCGTCCAAGACCGGTGACGTGTTCGTCGTCGACGCCGACGCGCTGCCGCAGATGATCGACGTCGTGCGCACCCGGGCGACGCCGCTCGGCCTCTCGGTCGTCGTGCAGTCGTTGGACGAGCCGCTGCCGGAGGAGGGCGTCTTCGGCGTGCTCGCGCAGTACCCGGGTGCCTCGGGCGCGATCCGTGACCTCGCCCCGCTGGCCGAGGCGACCCACGCCCTGGGGGCGCAGCTCGTCGTGGCCGCCGACCTGCTCGCGCTGACCCTGCTGACCCCGCCCGGTGAGCTCGGCGCCGACCTCGCCGTCGGCACCACGCAGCGCTTCGGCGTGCCGATGGGCTTCGGCGGCCCGCACGCCGGTTACCTCGCCGTCCGCTCCGGGCTCGAGCGCCAGCTGCCCGGTCGGCTCGTCGGGGTGTCGGTGGACGCCGTTGGCGCCCCGGCCTACCGGCTCGCGCTGCAGACCCGCGAGCAGCACATCCGCCGCGAGAAGGCCACGTCCAACATCTGCACCGCGCAGGTGCTGCTGGCCGTCATCGCCTCGATGTACGCGGTCTACCACGGCCCGGACGGGCTCCGGGCAATCGCGCGCCGCGTGCACCGGCTCACCGCCGTGCTGGCCGCCGGTCTGCGCGAGGGCGGGGTCGACGTCGCCGACGTGCCGGTGTTCGACACCGTCACCGCCACCGTGCCCGGCCGCGCCGCCGACGTGGTGCGCAACGCGCGCGCCACGGGCGTCAACCTGCGTCACGTGGACGACGACACGGTCGGGATCACGCTGGACGAGGTCACGACCCGCGCCCACGTCGCCGCGGTGTGGGACGCCTTCGGGGTGGACCTCGAACCCGAGGCCGTCGACCGGTTCGACGCGTCGGTCCCCGACGAGCTGCCCTTCGCGCGCACCAGCGAGTTCCTGACCCACCCGGTCTTCCACGCCCACCGGTCCGAGACCGCGATGCTGCGCTACCTGCGCCGCCTCGCCGACCGCGACTACGCGCTCGACCGCGGCATGATCCCGCTGGGCTCGTGCACGATGAAGCTCAACGCCACCACCGAGATGGAGCCGGTCACCAACCCCGGCTTCGCGAACATCCACCCGTTCGCGCCGGCCGACCAGTTCTCCGGCTACACCCGGCTCATCGGCGACCTCGCGTCCTGGCTCACCGAGATCACCGGCTACGACGCGGTGTCGCTGCAGCCCAACGCCGGTTCGCAGGGCGAGTTCGCGGGCCTGCTCGCGATCCACAACTACCTGCGCTCGTCCGGTCAGGAGCACCGCGACGTCTGCCTCATCCCGGCGTCGGCGCACGGCACCAACGCCGCGTCGGCAGTCATGGCCGGGCTGCGTGTCGTCGTCGTCAAGACCGGCGGCGACCAGGGCGAGGTCGACCTCGACGACTTGCGAGCCAAGATCGCGCAGCACGCCGACTCGCTGGCCGCGATCATGATCACCTACCCGTCGACGCACGGGGTCTTCGAGGACCACATCGGCGAGATTTGCGCCCAGGTGCACGAGGCCGGCGGCCAGGTCTACGTCGACGGCGCGAACCTCAACGCGATGGTCGGGCTGGCCCGTCCCGGCAAGTTCGGGGCCGACGTCTCGCACCTGAACCTGCACAAGACGTTCTGCATCCCGCACGGCGGCGGCGGCCCCGGCGTCGGGCCCGTGGCAGTGCGCTCGCACCTGTCGCCGTTCCTGCCGAACCACCCGCTGCAGCCTGCTGCCGGGCCCGACACCGGCGCCGGCGCGATCTCCTCGGCGCCCTGGGGCTCCGCATCCATCCTGCCGATCACCTGGGCCTACCTGCGGCTCATGGGCCCGGACGGCCTCACCGCGGCCACCGGCGCGGCGATCCTGGCCGCGAACTACACCGCACGGCGCCTCGACGAGCACTACCCGGTGCTCTACACGGGCGCGCACGGCCTGGTGGCCCACGAGTGCATCCTCGACCTGCGCGGCATCACCAAGGACACGGGCGTCACCGTCGACGACGTCGCCAAGCGCCTGATCGACTACGGGTTCCACGCGCCGACGATGTCGTTCCCGGTGGCCGGCACCCTGATGGTCGAACCGACGGAATCAGAGAATCTGGTGGAGCTGGACAGATTCGTGGCGGCCATGATCGCGATCAAGGGCGAGATCGACCGGGTCGCGGCAGGGGAGTGGCCGGCCGGCGACAACCCGCTGGCGAACGCACCGCACACCGCCGAGAGCGTCACCGGCGACTGGGCGCACCCGTACTCCCGCGAGCTGGCCGCGTTCCCCGAGGGCGTGGACCCGCGCTCGAAGTACTGGCCCCCGGTGCGGCGCATCGACGGCGCCTTCGGCGACCGCAACCTGGTCTGCTCCTGCCCGCCGGTGGCCGAGTACGCCTGACCTGCCGCTCCTTCTCCTGTGATCAACTGCGGCTCGGGGTTGCTGCTCCACCGCGACGTAGTTGATCACCGGCCAGATGGTGGCGGTCGGCAGTGACGCGTAGTTGATAACGGTTACCGCTAGGCTGAGTGCATGGTCGACGGAGTCGTGAGATGAGCCCGGCGCGCCAGCGGGCCACCCGTCAGGGCGACGCGGTCCGTGAGGCCCTGAGCGGGTGCGGCGGGTTCCGCAGCGCGCAGGACGTGTACGCCGTTCTGCGACGCGACGGCTCGAACGTCGGCCTCTCCACCGTCTACCGGCACCTGCAGGCACTGGTCGACGGAGGCACGGTCGACGTCATCCATACGCCCGAGGGCGAGGCGACCTACCGCTACTGCGGCGACCAGGGCTCCGGCCACCACCACCATCTGGTCTGCCGGCGCTGCGGCAACACCGCCGAGATCGAGGGTCGCGCCATCGAACGGTGGGCCGGCGAGGTGGCGCGCGAGCACGGCTACGCCGACGTCGACCACACCATCGAGCTGTTCGGCCTGTGCCCGCAGTGCGCGGCCGCCTGACCGAGCGGCCGTTCCGGTGAACCGCGCGGCCGGCTGGCGCCCGGTCCTCGCCTACGCCGCGCTGAGTGCGGCCAACCAGATGCTCTGGCTGACGTACGCGCCGATCACCACCGGTTCGGCCCACCACTACGGCGTCTCCGAGGGCGCGATCGGCTGGCTGGCCGAGCTGTTCCCCCTGCTGTACGTGGTCCTGGCGCTGCCGGCGGGCCGCCTCGTCGACCGGCACCTGCCGCTCTGGTTGGGCGCCGGTGCGGTGCTGACGGCCGCGGGTGCCGTCGTCCGGCTCACCGGTGACGCGTACGGCACCGCGTTGGCCGGCCAGGTGCTGGTCGCGGTGGCCCAGCCGCTCGTGCTCAACGCCGTGACGCGCATGTCGGCGCGCCACCTCGAACCGGCCGACCGCGCGGGCGGGATCGCGGTGTCGTCGGCCGGCATCTTCGCCGGCATGGTGCTGGCGCTGGGCACCGGCTCGGTCTTCGGCGCCGGCCACCTGCGGGCGCTGCTCCTCGTCCAGGGCGTCCTGTCCGTCCTCGCCGCCGGCTGGCTCGTCCTCGAGCTGCGTCGGCCGGCGGCGGCCGTCGAGACGCCCGAGGCCGCCGTCCGCCTGCGGGTCGTGTGGGCCGACCGGCAGGTGCGGGTGCTCGTCGGGCTGGTCTGCGTGGGGTTCGGGGCGTTCGTGGCCGTCACCACCTGGCTGCAGACGCTGCTGCGTCCGGCGGGTGTCGGGGAGACGGCGGCGGGCGTGCTGCTGCTCGTCATGGTGCTGGCCGGGGTGGTGGCGTCCGCGACCCTGCCACCGGTCGTCGCGAGGCGCGCCGGCGAGGCCCGCTACCTGTTCGTGTCGGTGGTCGTCGGCGGTGCGGCGTTCGCGCTGCTCGCGATCGCCCCGGGCCTGTGGACCGGGCTGGCGGCGGTGCTCGCGCTGGGGGTGTTCCTGCTGAGCGACCTGCCGGTCATCCTCGACCTCGCCGAGCGACGTGCCGGTTCGGCCGGGGCCACGGTGAGCGCGCTGATCTGGCTGGCCGGCAACGCCGCGGGACTCGTCGCAGCGCTGGTGGTGCAGGTGCTGGACCACCGCCCGCACGTCGCCTTCGCCGTGCTCGCGGCGCTGGTCGTGGCCGGCCTGCCGCTGGTCCGCGGAATTCCCTCGGCCCGACGTGCAACCACCGGGGGGTCGGTGCGCGTCTAACCCCTGGGAGCAGACGGGGGGAGGCGGCAGCGCGTGGTGGTCGAGCAGGTGCACGACGCCGACGACGCGCGGGCCGCCGACCTGCTCCTCGACGAGGTCGAGCAGCGACGACGCGGTTGGCTGCTCGTCACCCTCGGGGTACTGGTGTCGGCCCTCGCCGTCGCGGTGCCGACCGTGCTGTCGGACCGGACATCGACCAGCGCGGACGGCCCGGGGCCGGCGGGGGACGGCCCCGCTCGCCAGGCCGCGGTCTACGTCGCCGCCCTGTCCGGGGGCCCGGCGCCGCACCGCCTCGCGCGCCGCGTGTACGTCCGCGACCGGCAGTGCGCCGACGTCGTGAGCGTGGCGGTCTCCCGCTGCCACGGCCCGGCCGTGCCGCAGCAGGTGCAACGCCGGGTGAGCCAGGTCCTCGGCCCCGCAGTCGTGTTCCGCACGGACCCGCCGACGTCGAGCGAGACCGGGGTGCCCGTAGTGACCTTCGGCCCGCTGCGGGTGGGCGGCCGGAGTGGGCACGTCATTGCCCGACTGCAGATGGAGACCCAGTGCGGCAGCCTCTGCGGCCAGGGGCAGACGCTGGTGTTGCGCTGGCATCGGGGGCGCTGGTACGTCAGCGGTACCACCGGTCCGCAGTGGGTCGGCTGACCACCGTCGAGGACCGGCCGACTAGCTGATCGCGCTCAACAGCGCCTGCAGTTCGGGGATCTCGCTGGTGGGCGCCCCGGCGATGGCCTTCGCCACGGTGCGTGAGTCCGGAGCCCGGCCGTGCGACAGCTCGACGCGCGCCATCGCGGCCGCGCCCTGCTCGCTGCTGATGTTCAGCATCAGGAAGCGGCGGTCGAAGGAGGCGCCCGACACCGCGCGCAGGGCAGCGAGGTCGGTGTCGCTGACGCGGTGCATGGCCGTCCGCGCGCCCGCCACGGTGTCGACCGTGGTCGCCCGTGCCTGGGCCTGCATGCGCGACAGCTCGGGAGCCTGCTCCCGCACGATGCGACGGGCGAAGGCCCGCACCCGCGGGTCGGTGGCGCGGTCGATGCCCACCCGGGCCACCTCGATGGCGCGCTCGTGGTGCGGAATCATCCGGGACAGGAAGGTGCGGTCCGCGCTGCCCGGTTTCGGGTCACCGCCGCTGCAGCCACCCAGCACGACCGCGACGGGCAGCAGCATCGCGAGTGCCCGCCTGCGCCACCGGTGCGTCACGCCCTCACCGTACGGACGGGGTGGGCGCGGGGGAGGATGGGCGTGGGTCGTCGTCCGCCGGCCCCCGGTCGTCGTCTGGAGCCCCTGGTGTTCTCTTCCCCCGCCGAGGTCGCACGTCAGCTGGCGGGCGTGCACTACCTGGCCGACACGGCCACGGCCACGACGGTGTTCGTCGCCGACTCGCTGGAGCGGCCGCTGCTCGTCGAGGGGCCGGCCGGCGTCGGCAAGACCGAGCTGGCCAAGGCCATCTCGGCGGCCACGGGGGCCGGGCTGATCCGCCTGCAGTGCTACGAGGGGCTCGACGAGGCGCGGGCCCTGTACGAGTGGAACTACCGCAAGCAGCTGCTGCGGATCCAGGCCACCTCGTCGGAGCAGGCGTGGGACCGCACGCACGACGACATCTTCACCGACGAGTTCCTGCTCACCCGCCCGCTCCTCACCGCGATCCGGCGGGACGAGCCGACGGTGCTGCTCATCGACGAGGCCGACAAGACCGACATCGAGGTCGAGGCGCTGCTGCTCGAGGTGCTGTCGGAGTTCCAGGTGACGATTCCCGAGCTGGGCACGGTCACGGCCACGCGGCGGCCGTTCGTCGTGGTGACCTCGAACGCCACGCGCGAGCTGTCCGAGGCGCTCAAGCGGCGGTGCCTGTACCTGTACCTCGACTACCCCACTCCCGAGCGGGAGAAGGAGATCATCGTCGAGCAGGTGCCCGAGCTGCGGGCCGACCTCGCCGAGCAGATCGCCCGGACGGCGGCCACCCTGCGGACGCTGGAGCTGAAGAAGGCCCCGTCGGTGGCCGAGACGATCGACTGGGCCCGGACGCTGCTGGCCCTGGGCATCGACGACCTCGACGACGCGGCCATCGCCCGGACCCTCGGGGTCGTGCTCAAGCACCACTCCGACCACGGCCGCGCGGCCAAGGAGCTCGGCCTGCATGAGTAGGCCGTCGTGACCGAGGACGTGCCGCGCACGCTGCTCGACCGGCAGGTCGCCTTCGTCGACGCGCTGCGGACCGCGGGCCTGACCGTGTCGGTGGCCGAGGGGTTGGACGCGGTCCGGGCGATCGGACGCATCGACCTGCTCGACCGTGAGCAGCTGCGCGGGGCGCTGGCCGCCACGTTGGTCAAGCGGCAACTGCAACGGCCGACGTTCGACACCCTGTTCGACCTGTTCTGGCCGGGTGTCACGGGCGCGTCGGCGGCGCCGCCGAGCGACACCCGCGCGCCCGAGCGCGATCCGGACGCGGCGGCGCGCGGGCCGCTCGAGGACGCGGAGCGGGACCGGTTCCGGGAGGACCTGGCCGACTACCTCGAGTCCGGCGACGACGGCCGGCTGGACGCGCTGGCCCGTGACGCCGTCGCGACGTTCGGGCAGGTGCCGGGCCGTCGACGCGGCGAGACCACGTACTCGCGGCTGACCACCCTGCAGCGTGTCTCGCCGCAGACCCTCATGGCCCGCATCCTGGACGCCGTGCTCGGCCCGGGGGACCGGGGCGGGCTCGCCGAACGACGCGCCCGCACGATGATCGACGGGCGGGTCCGGCGTTTCGAGCAGCGCGTCGAGGCGGACGTGCGCCGACGCCTGGCCGAGGACGCGGACGGGGACCCGCAACGGATCGCCCGGACGTCGGTGCGCCCCAGCCTGGAGCGGGTGTCGTTCCTGAACGCCAACCGCGAGGACCTGGCGGCGCTGCGGCGTGAGATCCAGCCGCTGGCTCGGCGGTTGGCCGCCCGGCTGACCCAGGACCAGCACCGTGGGCGTCGCGGCCAGCTCGACTTCCGCCGGACGGTGCGGAGCTCGCTGTCGTTCGGCGGTGTACCGATGGAGACGCACCACAAGCCGCGACGGCCGAACAAGACCGACCTGGTCGTCATCTGCGACCTCAGCGAGTCGGTGGCCGCGTTCGCGCAGTTCACGCTGCTGTTCGTCTACGCGCTGCGCGAGCAGTTCAGCAGGGTGCGGGCGTTCGGCTTCGTCGACGAGCTCGACGAGCTGACCCGGTTCTTCACCCCGGGCGGCGACGTGCTGGACGCGGTGACGCGGCTGACCCGGGAGGCCGACGTCACCTGGCTGCTCGGGCGCACCGATTACGGCCGGGCCTTCCAGCTGTTCACGCAGCGCTTCCCCGACGCGGTCGGGCCCAAGTCGTCGCTGCTGGTGCTGGGCGACGCCCGCTCGAATTACGGGGCGCTGGGCCTGGACGAGCTGACCCGGCTCGCGTCCACCGCGAAGCACGCGTACTGGCTCAACCCGGAGCGCCGGGCGATGTGGGACACCGGTGACTCGCGGGCCGGCGACTTCGACGCCGTGCTGCCGATGACCGAGTGCCGCAACCTGGCGCAGCTGACGGAGTTCGTCAAGGACCTCGGACCGCGTTGACGGCCGGTCGCCGTCCGTCGTCGCTTCGACGCGGAATTGTCACCCGTCCGAGCTAGGGTTGATCCAACCGAGGAGAGGAGGCCGCCGTGCCTACCCACGACAGCGGCCAGAACCGGCCCCAGCGCACCCACGAGGACGAGGTCGAGGAGACCGTCGAGACCTCGTCCGACGTCAGCGAGCGGCACGAGAAACTGACCGAGGACGTGGACGCGATCCTCGATGAGATCGACGACGTGCTCGAGGTCAATGCAGAGGACTTCGTCAGGGCATTTGTCCAGAAAGGGGGCCAATGAGTTGATCTTGAACGACCCTGGGGAGACGAAGTTTTGTCCCGATTGTCGTCAGGATTTGCCGGTGTCAGCGTTCACGTTGAATCGACGTAACCGCGACGGATTGGCCTTCTACTGCGCACCCTGCGCCCGTGCTCGTCATGTGGCTAGTCGTCGCGCACGCCTCGGCCCACCACGAACCCGGAATGGCCAGGGGCCTGCCGATGTGGCCGAGGGTAACAAGTGGTGTCCGGAGTGCCGCGAGACCAAATCCGTCCATGAATTTCCGCGGAACCGAAGTTCAAAAACTGGTCTTGGCACGTATTGCAAACCGTGCCACAACACGATCACTCGGCGGGACAAGGAAAAGCACGGCGGGGCGCGTAACTATCACCTACGGCGTCGGTACGGGATCACTGCTGAGGATGCGGACCGGATGTTGGCCGAGCAGGGTGGGTTGTGCGCCATCTGTCGGGAGGCGCCGGCCCAGCACGTCGATCACGACCACGCTACCGACCGCGTCCGCGGCCTGCTCTGCTTCAACTGCAACGGCGCGCTGGGCCAGTTCCGCGACCGCCGCGACCTCATGCTCCGCGCGGCGATGTACCTGGACGGCGGCCCGCAGGCGGTGCTCGACACCGCGCCGTTCGGCATGAGCCTGAGCTTCGGCGAGTTCGAGAGCGCGCGCCCGGCCGACGAGCCGGCGCCCGCCTGAGCCGGTCCCACCGACTCGCGTGCGCGCGCGGCCTGGGTAGGGTCGAAGACACCCCAGCAAGCCGCAGCGAGGAGCGACGTTGAGCATCGACCGATCCGGGTCACCGAGCGGACCGACCGGTGCCCACGGCATCTTGCGCTACGCCACCATGCCCGGCTCGTCGTCGTTCACCGACTTCCTGGCCGGCGCGGCCCCCGAACTGCTGCCCTCCGCCCCGCCGTCCAACGTCACCCTGCCGCACGCCACCACCATCGTGGCCGCGCAGTACGCCGACGGCGTCGTCATGGCCGGCGACCGCCGCGCCACCATGGGCAACCTCATCTCCCAGCGTGACATCGAGAAGGTCTATCCGGCCGACGACCACACGCTGATCGCCTTCGCGGGCGTGGCCGGCCTGGGCCTCGAGATGGTCCGCCTCTACCAGGTCGAGCTGGAGCACTACGAGAAGATCGAGGGCACCGACCTCACGCTCGACGGCAAGGCGAACCGGCTCGCGACGATGATCCGCGGCAACCTGGCCATGGCCATGCAGGGCCTGTCGGTGGTGCCGCTGTTCGCCGGCTTCGACGTCACCGCCGCCGACGCGGCGTCGGCCGGCAAGATCTTCAGCTACGACATCACCGGCTCGTGCTCCACCGAGCGCTACTTCCACTCCGTGGGCTCCGGCTCGCTGTTCGCCCGCGGCTCGTTGAAGAAGCGCTGGCGCCCGGACCTGACCCGCGACGAGGTCGTGCGGGTCGCCGTCGAAGCGCTCTACGACGCCGCCGACGACGACTCGGCCACCGGCGGCCCGGACGTCACCCGCGGCATCTACCCGGTCGTCATGACCGCCACCGCGTCGGGCACCGAACGCATCGACGACGACGCCCTGGGCGACGTGGTGCGCGAGCTGCTCGTCGACCGCGAGGCCCACCCCGGCGCCTGACCCGCCGGCCACCAACGAACCAGCCCGACCCGCGCCGACGCGCGACCGAGACCGAAGGAGCAGCCATGTCGATGCCGTTCTACGCCTCGGCCGAGCAGATCATGCGCGACCGCTCGGAGTACGCCCGCAAGGGCATCTCCCGCGGGCGCAGCGTCGTCGTGTCGACCTACGCCGACGGCGTCCTGTTCGTCACCGAGAACGCGAGCAACGCGCTGCACAAGGTGAGCGAGATCTACGACCGCATCGGCTTCGCCGCGGTCGGTCGCTACAACGAGTTCGAGAGCTTGCGGGTGGCCGGCATCCGGCTCACCGACCTGCGGGGCTACAGCTACGACCGCCGTGACGTCACGGCCCGTGCGCTGGCCAACGCGTACGCCCAGACGCTGGGTTCGATCTTCACCGAGCAGCAGAAGCCCTACGAGGTCGAGCTCTGCGTCGCCGAGGTGGCGGACACCGCCGACGGCGACCAGCTGTATCGGCTCACCTATGACGGCACCATCGTCGAGGAGCCGCAGTTCATGGTCATGGGCGGGCAGGCTGAACAGCTGACCACGGAGGTCAAGAACAACTTCGTGGCCGGGCAGCCGCTGCGCGAGGCGCTGCAGGTGGCGGTCACGACGCTCGGGTCCGTGGGTGGCCCGGACGGCGAGCACCGCGCCATCCCCGCCAACCAGCTCGAGGTCGCGGTGCTCGACCGCAACCGGGGCCAGCGCAAGTTCCGGCGCATCGTGGGGCTGGCGCTGACCGACCTGCTGCCCCGGCCGGCCGCCGACGAACCGACGGCCGACCCGGCACCGGCCGACACCCCGCCGCACGACGAGACGACCGACTGAGGTCGCTCGACCCGCCCCGATTTATCGGGCCGACCCGCGCCGGTTCAGCCGGCTTCGCTGACCTTGCCGTCCGTGACGGTCACCGTGATCTTGGGCAGCGGCGAGGGCGCCGGACCGCCCAGCACCTTCCCCGTTGTCGCGTCGTACCGGGAACCGTGACACGGGCAGTCGAACTCCTTGCCCTTCGGCTTCACGGTGCAGCCCTGATGGGTGCAGATGGCGCTGAAGCAGACCGCCGTCGCCGTTCCCGTCCGGGTGACGATGGCGGGCTTGCCGTCGGCCAGCTTCACGGCCCTCGACGTGCCGACGCCGAGATCGTCGAGCGAGACCAGGGCGTCCCCGGCCGGGCCCTTTCCCGCCTGCGACGACGTCTCCGACGAGGTGTCCGCGGTCGGTGTCGGTGCGCCGGCCGGCGGCGAGATCACGTCCGTGCCGCTGCCGTCCGCACTACCGGTGTCGTTCGATCCCGACGAGTTCCCCGAGCAGGCCGCGAGGACGGCGACACCGGCCACACCGGCCCCGGCCACCAGGATTCCTCGCCTGCTCACAGCTGAAGTGATGTCCATGTGGTTCTCCACGGTTGAGCGTTCTACTAGGTTCAACCGGACCACCGTTGAACCGGATCGGCCCGTGCGCCGTAGTCCGGTTGTGAGGACGCTCGACCGCCTGGCCGACAGACACCGCGAGGGAGCCGTGCGCACCGACGACGCCGAGCTGCTGCGCGAGCTGCACACCGAGCACGGGTCGGCGCTGTGGGCGTACGCGGTCGGGCTGACCAACGGCGACCGCGCGCGGGCGCAGGACGTCGTGCAGGAGACGATGCTGCGGGCCTGGCGCAACCCGCACATCCTGGCCCAGGCCAACGGTTCGGCACGCGGCTGGTTGTTCACGGTGGCCAAGCGGCTGGTCATCGACGACTGGCGCACCGCCCGTTCCCGCCGCGAACGCGTCACCGACGAGGTGCCCGAGCAGCCCGTGCCCGACCCCACCGACCACGCGGTCGACCACCAGCTCGTCGTGCAGGCCATGGGGGCGCTGTCCCTGGAACACCGGGCCGTGCTGCACGAGTGCTACTTCCGCGGGTCGTCGGTGCAGGAGGCGTCGCAGGCCCTCGGCATCCCGCCCGGCACGGTGAAGTCGCGCACCCACTACGCGTTGCGTGCCCTGCGGTTGGCCCTCGACGAGCTGGGGGTGACGGCATGAGCGACGCGTTTTCCCACCTCGACGCCGCGTACGTCCTCGGCGCGCTGGACTCCGACGACCTCGCCGCGTTCGAGGCGCACCTTCGCACCTGCGCCGCGTGCCGCGCCCGCGTGGACGAGCTCCGACCTACCGTCCGGGTGCTCGCCGCGGCCAGGGCCGCAGGCGTGACGGCCGGGGTGGGCCACGACGAAGCCGCCGATGACCGGCGTGCCGACGACCGGGACCGTGCCGGACCCGTTCCCGACACGCTGCTGCCCGGACTGCTGCGCCGCGCCGGACGTGAGCGTCGGCGGCGGCGCTGGGCGGTCACCGGCATCGCCGCCGTCGCGGCCGCGTGCCTGGTCACGCTGGTCGTCGTGCTCTGGCCGTCGTCCACGCCGTCGCGGCCCGCGCCGCAGGCGCTGGCCGCCGTCCGCACCACCCCGGTGCACGCGACCGCCCGCCTCGTGGCCAAGCCCTGGGGCACCGAGATCGACGTCCGGTGCACCTACGCCCGCTACGCCGCGTCGCTGCGCGGCGACTACGGCCTGCGGGTCATCGACCGTGACCACCGCAGCCACGACGTCGGCACGTGGTCGCTGGTGCCCGACGGGACCACCTACTTCACCGGCGGCACCGCGGTGCGCCGTGAACGCATCGCCAGGGTGCAGATCACCCTGCCCGACGGGACCGCGATCCTGCAGCTGACCCTCTGAACGGGTTCAGGGGCCGAGGACGGAGTCGACGAACGGGGCCAGCAGCCGGCTGACGTCGCCGGCGACGACGTCGGGGTCCGCGACGGGCAGCAGCGCGTGGCTGATCGCCAGACGTACCAGGGTCTCGGCGACCACCTGCGCGTCGGCCGGACCGACCTGCGGCCACACCTCCTGGATCAGCGTCGCGATCCGGCCGCCGGCCACCGCCTGGCCCACCCCGGTGAGCAGTTGTAGCAGTTCGCCCTCGGTCGAGGTGTCCGCAACGATGATCTTCACGACCGGCTCGTCGGACGCGAGGCGCAGGAACAGGGCGAAGGCCTCGCGCAGCGCGGTCTTCGCGTCGTCGGCGTGGTGACGCACCGCCTCGGACGCCGCCGCGACCAGCCGCTCGATCTCGCGCGCGACGTAGGCCTCGACGAGGGCGTGGCGCGACCCGAATTCGTTGTACAGCGTCTGCCGGCTCACCCCGGCCGTGCGGGCGACGTCCGACATCGTGGTGGCCGCCCAGCCGCGGGACCGCGCGAGCGCATCGACCGAGTCGACGATCGTGTCGCGGAGCAGGCCGCGGGCGGCGGTCGCGTAGCGCACGGGCTCGCCGGCCACCGGCCCGCGCCCGGGCACCGGTGCACCCGGGGTCACCCGTCGGCGCGTTCGTCGGGTCCGTCGACGGCGACGAAGTCGACCTTGTCGCGCACACCGCAGTCGGGGCACGTCCAGTCGTCGGGCACGTCGGTCCAGGGCGTGCCGGCCGGGAAGCCCTCACGCGGCTCGCCGACCGCCTCGTCGTAGGTGTAGTCGCACACCTCGCAGCGGAACCTGGCCATGGACCCAGTGTGACAGTCGCTCGCTGTGACAACCGGTCAGGCGGCCTCGGCCGCAGTGGCCGAGGTGCCCGCGCCGTAGCGGGCCAGGACCCGCTCGCGCGCGTGCGGTGCGATGTTGGCCTGCGTCACGTCACCGCCGTAGTGGGCGAGCACCCGCTTGTCCATGACGCGACGCCACAACGGCGGGACGTAGGCCAGCAGGATCATCGCGGCGTAGCCGGCGGGCAGCTGCGGCGACTCCTCGAAATGACGCAGCGACTGGTAGCGGCGGGTGGGGTTCGCGTGGTGGTCGCTGTGCCGCTGCAGGTGGTACAGGAACAGGTTCGTGGTCAGGTGGTTGTTGTTCCAGCTGTGCCGCGGGGTCACCCGCTCGTACCGGCCGTTGGGCAACGACGCGCGGAGCAGGCCGTAGTGCTCGAGGTAGTTGACGGCCTCGAGCAGGCTGAACGCGAGGAAGGCCTGCAGCAGCAGGTAGGGCCAGATGCCCACGCCGAACAGCGCGATGGTGACCGCCCACAGCACGACGGTCATCGCCCAGGCGCTGAGGACGTCGTTGCGCAACGACCAGACCGACTTCTCGAGGCGACGCAGCCGGGTGCGCTCGAGGTGCCACCCGTTGCGCACGCTGCCGGCGACGGTGCGCGGCCAGAACCGCCAGAACGACTCACCGAGCCGGCTGGACGCGGGGTCGACCGGCGTCGCGACCCGCACGTGGTGGCCGCGGTTGTGCTCGATGAAGAAGTGGCCGTAGCCGCACGGGGCGAGCGCGATCCGCGCGAACCACCGCTCCAGGTGTTCCTTCTTGTGCCCCAGCTCGTGCGCGGTGTTGATCGCGACGCCGTTGAGCATGGCCAGGGTCACCGCGATGCCGATGCGGTCGACGACGCCCAGCCCCCCGTGCCGCGTCATCAGCCAGAAGCCGGTGAACCAGGCGGCGAACTGGCACGGGAGGAACAGGTAGGTGACCCATCGGTAGTAGCGGTCCTGGTCGAGCCAGGCGACGGCCTCCTCGGGGGCGTTGGACGCGTCGTCGCCGATGACGAGGTCCAGGGAGGGGATCAGCACGTAGATGATCATCGGCCCGATCCACCAGAACACGGGTGACCCGGTGAGATTCACCAACCCCCAGCCGAGGAACAGGAACAGCGGGACGACGGTGCCGAGCAGCCAGAGGTAGCGCTTGCGGTCGCGCCACTGCGGCCGGGCCGCCGACGTCGTGCCGCTCAGATTGGCGGACAGGGACCCCTCGCGCATGCTGCCTCCTCGGTTGACACGGCAAGCCGGTGAATCCAGAGGTTAGACAGAAGACGTCTGATTGTAAAGACGGGCCGTCACGGGTAAACGGCGGTGCGCGCGCACACGGGTCGGAACCCGTGCGTCCGCACACCGTCGACGGACCCGGAGCGCGGCGGTTCGGACGACCGCATCACCGTGGTCGGCGGGCGCCGTCGCCACTCGTCCCGACGGCCCCGTCGTGCCCGCCCGTCCGGCATCGCGTGGTTACTCTGCAAGGTATGCACAAGCGGATCCTCGGCCTGGAGAACGAGTACGGCGTCACGTGCACGTTCCACGGTCAGCGCCGGCTGTCGCCGGACGAGGTTGCGCGCTACCTCTTCCGTCGGGTCGTGTCCTGGGGCCGCTCGTCGAACGTCTTCCTCAAGAACGGTGCGCGGCTCTACCTGGACGTCGGGAGCCACCCCGAGTACGCCACCCCGGAGTGCGACTCGCTGGAAAGCCTGGTGGCGCACGACAAGGCCGGCGAGCGCGTGCTCGAGGGCCTCGTGGTGGACGCCGAGAAGCGCCTGCACGACGAGGGCATCGCCGGCGACATCTACCTGTTCAAGAACAACACCGACTCGGCCGGCAACTCCTACGGCTGCCACGAGAACTTCCTGGTCGGCCGGCACGGCGAGTTCAGCCGTCTCGCCGACGTGCTCATCCCGTTCCTGGTCACCCGCCAGCTGATCTGCGGTGCGGGCAAGGTGCTGCAGACCCCCCGCGGCGCCGTGTACTGCGTGAGCCAGCGTGCCGAGCACATCTGGGAGGGCGTCAGCTCGGCCACCACGCGCAGCCGACCGATCATCAACACGCGCGACGAGCCGCACGCCGACGCCGAGCGCTACCGCCGCCTGCACGTCATCGTCGGTGACTCGAACATGAACGAGTCGACCACCTTCCTCAAGGTCGGGTCGGCCGACCTCGTCCTGCGCATGATCGAGAACGGCGTGCAGTTCAACGACCTGACGCTGGAGAACCCGATCCGCGCCATCCGCGAGATCAGCCACGACCTCACCGGCACCCGCGCCGTGCGGCTGGCCGCCGGGCGCAGCGCGTCGGCCCTGCAGATCCAGCGCGAGTACTACACCAAGGCCGTCGACTTCGTGGCCCGCACCGGTGAGGACGCGTCGTCGAAGCGGGTGCTCGAGCTCTGGGGCCGCACCCTGGACGCCGTCGAGAAGCAGGACCTCACCCTCATCGACCGCGAGATCGACTGGGCGACGAAGTACCAGCTCATCGAGCGCTACCGCGCCAAGCACGACCTGCCGCTGAGCTCACCCCGGGTCGCCCAGCTGGATCTCGCCTATCACGACATCTCGCGCACCCGCGGGCTGTACTACCTGCTGCAGCGCAAGGGCGCGGTCGAACGGGTCGTCAACGACCTGGAGATCTTCGAGGCCAAGAGCGTGCCGCCGCAGAACACGCGGGCCAAGCTGCGTGGTGACTTCATCAAGCGGGCCCAGGAACGCCGCCGCGACTTCACCGTCGACTGGGTCCACCTCAAGCTCAACGACCAAGCGCAACGCACCGTGCTGTGCAAGGACCCGTTCCGCAGCGTCGACGAGCGGGTCGAGAAGCTCATCGCCTCGATGTGAGCCACGGCTGCGGCCGGGACACCTGTCGTGACGCGCCGAGCCTCGATACCCGTTACCCGCGCAGCCGCCCGATCGGCAATGATCGGGCCCATGGGTTCCAGGCGTGCCGAGCAGCGCAGGCCGCGCGCGCGGATTAGCTTTGAGGACATGGCAGCCCGGCGCGCGGAACGACTCGTGAACCTGGTCATCTGCCTGCTCTCGACCCGCCAGTTCCTCACCGCCGAGCGCATCCGCGACGCCGTGCCCGGCTACGAGGCCGCCGACGGTGCGAAGGCGACGGACGAGGCGTTCAAGCGGATGTTCGAGCGCGACAAGGCCGAGCTGCGCGACCTCGGCATCCCGCTCGAGACCGGCCGCAACAGCCACTTCGATGCCGAGGACGGGTACCGCATCCGGCGCCGCGACTACGAGTTGCCGGCCATCGAGTTCGACGCGGCTGAAGCGGCGGCCGTGGGCCTGGCCGCCCGGCTCTGGCAGTCGGCCACGCTCGGCGAGCCGGCCCGGCAGGCGCTGATCAAGCTGCGCGCGGCGGGTACCGACGTCCGCGCCGCCGACGCGCCGGGAGCAGTGCCCCAGCTCGACGCCAGCGACCCGGCGCTGCCGCCGCTGCTGGCCGCGTCCCGCTCGGCCACCGTCGTCCGGTTCGACTACACCAAGGCCGGGTCTTCGGCGCCCGAGACCCGCACCCTCGAGCCGTGGGGCGTGCTGTCCTGGCGCCGGCGCTGGTACGTGGCCGGCTTCGACCGTGACCGCGACCAGCCGCGGAGCTTCCGGCTCGGCCGCATCATCGGCAGCGTCCAGACGGTGGGCGGGCCCGGCGCGTTCGAGCGTCCCGACCACGTCGACCTGCTCGACATGGTGGCCGGCGCCCAACCCGAGCGCGACCGGGTCGCGCGCATCCAGGTCAGCGAGGGCGGCGCCGGCCAGTTGCGCCGCATCGCCCGCTCCGAGCGCGACGGGGTGCTGACGGTGGACTTCACCGACACCGGCTGGCTGGCCCGGTTGGTGGCCGGCAGCGGCGCCGCAGCGCGGGTGATCGAGCCCGCCGACCTCGCCGCCGCGGTCGTCGAGCGGCTGCGTGCCGTCGCGGGCCCGGTGGGGTGATGGCCACCAACTCCAACGAGGAGCGCCTGCCCCGACTGCTGGCCCTCGTCCCGTACCTGCAGGCCCGCCCGGGCATCAGCGTCGAGCAGGCCGCCGCCGATTTCGGGATCACCGACGCGCAGTTGCGCCGCGACCTGACCCTGCTGTGGATGTGCGGGCTGCCCGGCCACGGCCCGGGGGACCTCATCGACCTGTCCTTCGAGGGCGAGAACGTCGAGGTCGTCTTCGACGCGGGTATGTCGCGGCCCCTGCGGTTGACCGCCGAGGAGGCGCTGGCCCTCGTGGTGGCTCTGCGCACCCTCGCCGAGACGCCGGGTCTGGCGGACACCGACGCCGTGCAACGCGCGCTGGCCAAGGTCGAGTCGGTGGCGGGGGAGGCGGTGCGCGACGAGACCGTCGCGGTGCAGCTCGACGACGCCGAGCGCCTGCTGCCGGTCGTCCGCAACGCCTTCGACCGCGGCCGCGCCCTGCGCATCCGGTACTACAGCGCCTCCCGCGACGAGACCACCGAGCGCACCATCGACCCGGTGCGGATGTTCGTCGCCGACGACAACACCTACGTCGAGGCGTGGTGCCGCCGTGTGGAGGGCATGCGCGTCTTCCGGCTCGACCGCATGGAGGACGTCGTCGAACTGGACGAGCCGGCCTCGGTGCCGGCCGGCGTCGAGCCGCGGGACCTCTCCGAGGGGGTGTTCCAGCCCGCGGTCGAGCACCTGCTCGTCGGTCTGCGGTTGGGCCCGGCCTACGCCTGGGTGGCCGACTACTACGCCATCGAGAACCTGCACGAGGACGGCGACCGCCTGCGCATCGAGTTGCGGGTGGCCGACCCCGGATGGGTGCGGGCGTTGGTGCTCGGTTCGGCGGGCCAGGTCGAGGTGCTCTCGCCCGAGTGGCTGGCCGAGGACGTTCGCGCCGAGGCCGTACGCACCCTTGCTGCCTACACGTAGGGCTGTTCACGGCTGCGGCGACGTAGAGTGCTGCACGTGGAGTGGATCCCGATCGGTGCCTGGATCGGCGCGGCCGTCGTTGCCGTCGTCGTGCTGGGCTTCTGCGCCTACGAACTGAGCTGGAAGGCCCGCCGGCTCCGGCGCGACCTCGCGCAGCTGCAGGAGCTCAACGGGCAGCTGGTGGACCTGCAGGGCGGGATCTCCGCCGCGCAGGCCCGCCTGAGCGCCGCCGGCCTGCGCTGACAGGGCTGGCTGACGCCGATGGTCGACAAGCAGGTGCGGACGCGCAAGGCGAAGAAGCAGCGCCCGGCCAAGACCCCGGACGGCCGGATGGCCGTCATGGACCATCTGCGGGAGCTGCGACGTCGCATCGTGTGGGCGCTGGTGTTCATCGCCGTCGGCGCGGTCGTCGGGTGGTTCCTGTACCCGCACACGCTCGAGTTCCTGCGGCACCCCTACTGCTCGGTTCCCGAGAAGTACCGGGTCGTGTCGGCGGGTAAGGACGCGCCCGAGTGCGCTCTGATCTATCACGGCGCGCTGGACGGGTTCACCACCCGCCTGAAGGTCTCGGTGATCACCGGAGCGATCTTCACCGCACCGTTCTGGCTGTACCAGATCTGGGCCTTCATCACCCCCGGCCTGCGCAAGAACGAGCGCCGCTACACGATCTCGTTCATCGCGGTCTCGACGGTGCTGTTCGCGGCAGGCATGTCACTGGCCTACGCCGTGCTGTCCAAGGGCCTGCAGGTGCTGCTCGAGCAGTCCGGGTACGGCACCCAGGCCCAGCTGACGATCAACGACTACATCTCCTTCGTCACCCTGATGCTCGTGGTGTTCGGCGCCGCCTTCGAACTGCCGCTGCTCGTGGTGATGGCCAACATGGCCGGCGTGCTGTCCGCCCGCATCCTGAAGAAGTCGCAGCGCATCGCGATCTTCCTGATCTTCCTGTTCGCAGCGGTCGCCACCCCGAGCACGGACCCGTTCACGATGTGCGCGATGGCCGTGCCCATGGTCGTGCTCTTCGAGGGCGCGGTGCTGTTCGCGGTCGTCCACGACCGCCGCAAGGCCCGCCGGAAGGCGATCGAGCGCGCCGAGCAGCACCTCGAGGACGACGAGCCGTCCGTCGTCGACCCCATCCCGCGGTCGTTGCCCGTCGCCGGCGACGCGTGGTCCGACACGACCTGACGGCTGTCGGTCCGGCCGTCGGGTCCGCCCGCCTACTGTGGAGGGCATGTCGTCGCCGAGTGAGCGGTACGCCGCGTCCCGGCGCCGCCGGGGGCGCCCGATCCTCGTCGACTTCCGCGCCGAACTGCCGTTCGCGCTCGACCCGTTCCAGGAGCAGGGCTGCGAGGCGCTGGAGGACGGGTACTCGGTGCTCGTCTGCGCCCCCACGGGTGCCGGCAAGACCGTCGTCGGGGAGTTCGGCGTTCACCTGGCCCTCGCCGCGCACCAGAAGTGCTTCTACACGACGCCGATCAAGGCGCTGTCGAACCAGAAGTACAACGACCTCGTCGACCGGTACGGCACCGCACAGGTGGGGCTGCTGACCGGCGACACCGCGATCAACCCGGACGCTCCCGTGGTCGTGATGACCACCGAGGTGCTGCGCAACATGCTCTACGTCGGCAGCCCCGCGCTGGCCGGGCTCGGGTACGTCGTCATGGACGAGGTGCACTACCTCGGCGACCGGTTCCGCGGCGCCGTGTGGGAGGAAGTGATCATCCACCTGCCGGCCGCGGTGCGGCTGATCTCGCTGTCGGCCACGGTCAGCAACGCCGAGGAGTTCGGCGAGTGGCTGGTGTCGGTGCGGGGCGAGACGAGGGTGATCGTGCACGAGGAGCGGCCGGTGCCGCTGTGGCAGCACGTCCTGGTCGGCACGCGGATGTTCGACCTGTTCGGGCCCGACGGCAGTTCCGTCGACGGGCAGCTGCTGCGCCAGGTCGCCGACCGCACCCGCTACGTCGACCCGGTGCCCAACCGGCGGGGCGGGCGCGGGGGACGCGGCTGGCGACCGCCGCACCGACCGGACGTCATCACCCGCCTCGACCGCGAGGGCCTGCTCCCGGCAATCACCTTCATCTTCAGCCGGGCCGGGTGCGACGCCGCGGCCAAGCAGTGCGTGTGGGCGGGGCTGTGGCTCACCGACGAGGACGAGCGCACGGAGATCGACGAGGTTGTCGACGAACTCACCGCCGAGGTGCCTCGCGAGGACCTCGAGGTGCTGGGTTACTGGGAGTGGCGCGACGGGTTGCGTCGGGGCGTGGCCGCCCACCACGCAGGGCTCATCCCGGCGTTCAAGCAGACCGTCGAGGAACTGTTCGTCCGCGGCCTGGTCCGCGCCGTGTTCGCCACCGAGACGTTGGCGCTGGGCATCAACATGCCGGCCCGTACAGTCGTGCTCGAACGGCTCACGAAGTTCAACGGTGAGTCGCACGCCGACGTCACGCCGGGGGAGTACACCCAGCTGACCGGCCGGGCCGGTCGCCGCGGCATCGACGTCGAGGGGCACGCCGTCGTCGTCTGGTCGCCGGACGTCGATCCGCAGCGGGTCGCCGGGCTCGCGTCCAACCGCACCTATCCGCTGCGCTCGTCGTTCCGGCCGTCGTACAACATGGCCGTCAACCTCGTCGGGCAGATGGGGCGTGGCCAGGCCCGCACCCTGCTCGAGGCGTCGTTCGCGCAGTTCCAGGCCGACCGCGGGGTGGCCGGGCTGCTCGCCCAGATCCGGCGCAACGAGGAGACCCTGCGCCAGCATGCGGCGCAGATGCAGTGCCACCTCGGTGACTTCGCCGAGTACGCCGACCTGCGTCGGCGACTCGGCGAGCGCGAGACCCTGCTCGCCCGCGAGGGTGCACGGGAGCGGCGTGGAGCGATCGCCGCCTCGCTGGAGGCGCTGCGGCGCGGGGACGTCATCCGGGTGCCGCGCGGTCGGCGCGCCGGGCTCGCGGTGGTTCTGGACCCGGGGGTCGCCCCGCGCGACGATCCGCGTCCGCTGGTGGTCACCGAGGGCCGGTGGTCGGGTCGGTTGTCGCTCGTCGACTTCCCCATGGCAGTGGACGTGCTGGGCTCGGTGCGCGTGCCCAAGCACGTCAACCACCGCTCACCGCAGGAGCGTCGGGACCTCGCGTCGAGCCTGCGTGCGCTGGACCTGCCGGACGACGTCCCGCGACGGCCCCGGCGCGCGGGCGCGGACGTGACCGGCGACGGCGACGCCGAGGTCCAGCGGCTGCGACGCGCGCTCCGGGCGCACCCGTGCCACCAGTGCACCGACCGCGAGCAGCACGCCCGCTGGGGCGAGCGGTACAGCCGCCTGGCCCGCGAGAACGAGGGGCTGCGCCGGCGCATCGACGGCCGCACCGGCTCGCTGGGCCGCACGTTCGACCGGATCTGCGACCTGCTCGACGAGCGCGGCTACCTCGACGGCGACGAGACGACGCCGGCCGGGCGGCAGCTGGCCCGCATCTGGTCCGAGACCGACCTGCTCACCGCCGAGTGTCTGCGCGCCGGGGTCTGGGACGGGCTCGACCCGGCCGAGCTCGCCGCGGTGGCCTCGTCGCTGGTGTACGAGGCGCGCCGCGAGGAGTTGCTGGTCGACGCCATGCCCAGCTCGGCGGTGCGCGACGCCCTGGCCGCCACCGAACGCATCTGGGCCGACCTCGCGGACGTCGAGGAGCAGCGGCAGCTGCCGCCCAGCCGCGAGCCGCAGCTCGGCTTCGTCTGGGCCATGTACCGCTGGGCCCGGCAGGAGCGTCTCGACCGCGTACTCGGGGTGGCTGCCGAACGCGGCAACGAGCTGTCGGCCGGAGACTTCATCCGCTGGTGCAAGCAGGTGCTGGACCTGCTCGAGCAGCTCGCCGCCGCGCCCGGCCCGAACGGCGGCGCGTCCACGGTGGGCGCCGTCGCCCGCAGCGCCGCCGCGGCCATCAGGCACGGCGTGGTCGCGCAGAGCATGCAGCCCTGACCTGCAGACCGAACAGCACGGGCCAGGGCGACGTGGCCCCAGAATGTCGGCCGGGACGGTGTCGGCCCGGACACCGCGTAGGTCCAGGCGCTACCGTGATCGCGGCTCGAACGACCCGATCGGTGAGGTGGCGCATGTCCGACCAGAGCAACCAGGGCGGCAACCCCGGCCAGCAGTGGCCGCAGAACACGCCGCCGCAGCAGCAGTCGTGGCCGCCGCCGCCACCTGCGCCCGAGGCACAGAACCCCCGCGAGGAGCCCGACGCACGGTCCGATGCCGGTGCGGAGGACGACGACCACGCGACGCGGGTGGTGCCGCGACTGGCCGGTGATCCGACTCCGGGTGGCCAGGCCGCCGGCCAGGGCACGCCGCCGCCGTTCGGCCAGCAGCAGGCTGCCCAGCAGCCGTCGTACGGGCAGCAGGGCGGTCAGCAGTCCTACGGGCAGCAGAGCGGCCAGCAGTCCTACGGGCAGCAGGGCGGCCAGCAGGCCGGCCAGCAGCAGAATGCGCAGCAGCCCTCCTGGGGGCAGCAGGGCGATCAGCAGCAGGGTCAGCAGCAGCCTTCCTGGGGGGACCAGGGCAGCCAGCAGCGGCCGAGCCCGTCACCCCAGGGGTCCGGCCCGGCGCCGAGCCCGTGGAGCAAGCCGAGCGACGCGGCCGGGCCGGACTCTGGACACGAGACGACGGCGCTGTCCGCCGGCGGCTCGTTCGGCCAGCAGTCCTACGGCCAGCAGGCCCAGCAGAACCATGGTGCGCAGTCCTACGGCCAGGGCCAGCCGTCCTACGGACAGGGTCAGCAGGGCTACGGCCAGCAGTCCTACGGCCAGCAGGGCTACGGCCGACAGTCCTACGGGCAGGGCCAGCAGGGCTACGGCCAACTGTCCTACGGGCAGGGCCAGCAGTCCTACGGCCAGCAGAACTACGGGCAGGGCCAGCAGTCCTACGGCCAGCAGGGCTACGGCCAGCAGGGCTACGGCCAGCAGGGCTACGGCCAGGGCGGTGCCTACCCGTCGACGCCGCAGCCCGAGCGCAAGAGTCGCAAGGGCCTGCTGATCGCCCTCGTCGCCGTCGTCGTGGTGGTCGCCGTCGCGCTGGTGCTGATCTTCGCGGTGTTCAAACCCTTCGCCGACAAGAAGCTCAGCCACACCGCGGTCGAGAAGTACATCGCCAGCACGTTCAGCCGCAGCGGCGTCTCGTGCAACAACGGCAAGGACATCACAGTGAAGAAGGACGCCACCTTCACGTGCACGACCTCGGCCAAGGCGACCTACCGGGTGACCATCACCAAGACCAGCGACGCCAAGTACACGGTGCAGCCGACGAGCTGACGGTCGGGTCTGCGTCAGCCGCGCGCGGCGGCCACTGCCTTCGTCAGGCGCTCGACCGAGCTCTCGAGGCCGAGCTCGGTCGCCAGCTCGGCAAGCCGGTCCGCATCTCGCGGACGGGCGGGCAGGTCGTCGTCAACCTCCGGCACCGGGGCGTCGCTGCGCAGGCGGACGGCTGACGGCGCCTTCGCGAGGTAGTCGGTCGCGGCCCGCACCTTGGCCGCGGCGCCGGCCGGGAACCCGTCGTCGCCGGCGGTCGCCGCGGCCACGATCTGCTCGATCGTGCCGAAGCGGGACACCAGCGCGGCGGCGGTCTTCTCGCCGACGCCGGCGACGCCCGGCAGGCCGTCGCTGGGGTCGCCGCGCAGCACCGCGAAGTCGGCGTAGTTCTCGGCCGGGATGCCGTACTTCGTCCGCACCGCGGCCGGCGTCATGTCCTCCATCTTGGCGATCCCCTTGCCGGTGTACAGCACGGTGACGCGGTCGTCGGCCAGGGCCAGCATGTCGCGGTCGCCGCTGACGACCTCCACCCGGTCGCGGTCGCGACGCGCCAGGGCCGCCATGACGTCGTCGGCCTCGAAACCCTCGGCGCCGGCGCACGCGAGACCGAACGCCGTCAGCACCTGGAGCAGGAGCGGCACCTGCGGGCTCAGCAGGTCGGGAACCTCCTCGCCGCCGTCGGGTGCCACCCGGTGCGCCTTGTAGGTCGGGACGAGCTCGACGCGGAACGCGGGTCGCCAGTCCAGGTCGAGGCAGGCCACCCAGCGGGACGGACGCCGCTTGTCGATGAGGGAGGCCGACATGTCCAGGAAGCCGCGGATCGCGTTCACGGGGCGGCCGTCCGGCGCGGTGACGGTGTCGGGGATGGCGTGGAACGCGCGGAAGTACAGGTTGGCGGCGTCGATGAGCATCAAGGTCATGACGAGGCTCCGTCCGGGCCCTGGGTGCTGGCCCGCAGGACGAGCTCGGTGGGCAGCACCACCGCCGGGTCCCGCGGGTCCCCGTCGTCGTCGTCGGCCCCGGCGATCCGGGCGAGCAGTCTGGTGGTGACGTCCTGGGCCTGCACGCCGACCGGTTGACGCACGGTGGACAGGTCCATGAGCTCGGCGAACGGCTGGTCGTCGAAGCCCATCACCGCGACCTCCTCGCCCGGCACCAGCCCGGAGCGGTAGATCTCGCGGATGGCGCCGTAGGCCATCTCGTCGCTCTCGGCGAAGATCGCGGTCGGCCGGTCGGGCAGTTCGAGGAAGCTCCGGGTCGCGGACCGGCCGCCCTCGACCGTGAAGTAGCCGAGCCGCTCGAGGTCGGGGTCGGGCTCGACGCCGACCGCGGCGAGGCTGTGCCGGTACCCGTCGCGGCGGTGCAGCGGCGGCGTGAACCGCATCGGGTCGTCGGTGTCGCCGCCGATGAGCCCGATGCGGCGGTGTCCCAGGCTCACGAGATGGTCGACGGCCGCGCGGGCGGCGGCGACGTCGTCGATGCCGGCCGACAGGAAACCCTCCCGCTCGATGCCGAGCAGCCCGACCGGGCGGTGCAGGGCGGTGAGCGCGTCGAACTCGGCGTCCTCGAGCACGAGGCTGGCGACCAGCACGCCGTCGACGCGCTTGCGCATCGGCATCTCGTCGAAGAAGCGACGCCGGCCGTCCTCGTCGCCCAGGTTGTAGAGCAGGAGGTCGAAACCCGCCTGGCGCAGCTCGGCCTCGACGGTGGCGATGACCTCGGCGAAGAACCAGCGGTTGACGAACGGGACCACGAGCCCGATCGTCGCCGTCCGTCCGCTGGCCAGCCGGGCCGCGAACGGCGAGGCCACGTAGTTGAGCTCGTTGGCCGCGGTGAGGACGCGGTCGCGGGTGCCGGCCGCGACGTCCGGGAGCCCGCGCAGCGCCCGGGAGACCGTCGCGATCGACACGCCGGCCCGGCGGGCGACGTCCTCGATGCTCGCGACCACGCGGTGCTCCTGTCGGTGGTGACGCCGGCTGCGGCCGCCGGGTCGCGTAAACGCTACCGGTCCCCGGCCCGTCCGGCGCCGGTGATCGCCCGCCGGGTGCGCACCGACCGCGCTGGCACACTCGGACGGGTGCCCACCCTCTACCGCCACGGACGAATCCACACCCCGGCCGCACGACGGCCGACGGCCCTGATGGTGGGCGACGACGGGATGATCGAGTGGGTCGGTGACGAGCACCGGGCCGAGGCCGATGCCGGCCGGGTCGGGACACGTGTCGTCGACCTCGACGGGGGATGGGTCGCGCCGGCGTTCGTCGACGCGCATGTCCACGCGACGTCCACCGGGTTGGCGTTGACCGCGCTGGACCTCAGCGGCTGCCGCTCCCTGGGCGAGGCGCTGCGGGCGGTGGAGGACGCCGCCCGGTCGGCGCGGGGCCGTCCCGTGCTCGGCGGCGGGTGGAGTGAGACCGACTGGCCTGAGGGGCGGCCGCCGACGTCGGCGGAGCTGGACCGCGCGTCCTACGGCGGCGTGGTCTACCTGGCGCGGGTCGACGTGCACTCGGCGGTGGTGTCGTCGGCGCTGCGGGCCGCGGTGCCCGGCCTCGCCGGGGCGGGGGTCGGCGAGAACGGCTGGATCCGCGAGCCGGCGCACGACCGGGTGCGCGAGGTGGCCCTGGCGTCGCTGACTCGGGCGCAACGCCGGGACGCGCAGCTGGCCATGCTGCGCCGGGCGGCGTCACTCGGGATCGCCGCCGTGCACGAGATGGCCGGGCCGGTCATCAGCACCGAGGACGACCTGGTCGAGCTGATCGTGCTGGCCGCGGACCCGTCGTTGCCGGACGTGACGCCGTACTGGGGCGAGCTGGGGGCCGTCGAGAAAGCCCGCCAGCTGGGCGCCGTCGGAGCCGCCGGCGACCTGTTCTGCGACGGCTCGCTCGGTTCGGCGACCGCCGCGCTGCGTGAGCCGTACGCCAGCCACCCGGGCGAGACGGGCCTGCTGCGCTTCGCCACGCAGGACATGGCCGCGCACGTGGAGGCCTGCGCCGTCGCCGGCCTGCAGTCCGGGTTCCACGCGATCGGCGACGCCGCCGTGGACCAGGTGCTGGACGCCTACGAGCTGGCCTCGGCCCGGCTGGGACGGACGGCAGGCGCGGGTCAGCGCATCGAGCACGCCGAGTACGTCCGTGACCCGGCCCGGCTCGCCGCGTCCGGGCTGACGGCCTCGATGCAGCCCTGCTTCGACGCGTTGTGGGGCGGGCGCGACGGCATGTACGCGCAGCGTCTCGGCGGCGACCGCTCGCTGGCTCTGAACCGGCTGGCCGACCTCGTCTCCGCCGGCGTGCCCCTGGTCCTGGGCTCGGACTCGCCGGTCACCGAGCTCGGCCCCTGGGCCGCGGTGCGCGCCGCCACCCACCATCACGACCCGGCTGCCTCGATCCCGGTCGAGGCCGCGTTCGAGGCGCACACGCGCGCCGGGTGGCAGGCGGCGGGGCACGACGTCGAGGGCGTGCTGGCGCCCGGCCGGCCGGCGACGTTCGCGTCTGGCGGACCGCCGACGACGGGCACGACCTCCCGCCGCTGGACGACCCGGCCGGCCTGCCGACCTGCCGGGCCACGGTGCTGCGCGGCCACGTGCTGCACGAGACGGGGTGACGGCGGCGGTCGGCGAGGTCGGTGTCGCCTCAGCGGGGCTCGGCGATACTGGTCCGATGCACCCCGTCCGCGCGCCGCGCTTCCCGGCGCGCTGGGCCGCGCTCGCCGCCGTCGGAGGCGGCGCGGCGGGGGTCCTGGCGTTCCCGCGTTTCGGATGGTGGCCGTTCGCGTTCCTCAGCGTCGCCGCCCTGTCGGTGGCCGTCGACGGTCGCCGCGCGCGCACCGGGGCGTGGCTGGGCTACCTCTACGGCGCCGCGTTCCTGCTGCCGCTGGTGCACTGGACGGGCATCTACGTCGGCCCCGTTCCCTGGCTCATCCTGGGCCTGTTCTTCGCGCTGTTCTTCGCCGTCCTCGGGGCCGCGCTCACCGTGCTGGTGCGGCTGCCGGGACGCATCTTCTGGGTCGGCGCGGCGTGGGTCGGGCAGGAGTTCCTGCGCGACCGCATCCCGTTCGGCGGGTTCCCGTGGGGCCGACTCGCGTTCAGCCAGGCGAGCTCGCCACTCAAGTGGTTCGCGCCACTGGGCGGCGCACCGTTGGTGACGTTCGTGGTCGCGGTGGCCGGGGCCGGGCTGGCCGAGGCCGGCCTGGCGGCGTGGCCCACGCTGCGACGGCCGCTCGTCGCGGGCCTGGTCGCGCTGGTGGCGGTGCCCGTCGTCGGGCTGGTGCTGGCCGTCCCGCTCGACCCCGGTGACGGCGGCCGGCAGGAGACCGTCGCCGTCATCCAGGGCGGGCTGCCCGACACCGGCACCCTCGACATCGAGACCCGCGCCGAGCAGGTCCTCGACAACCACGTCCGCCAGACGCTGAAGCTCGCGGCCGAGGTGAAGGCCGGGACGGTGGCCCGGCCGAGCCTGGTGCTGTGGCCCGAGAACGCCTCCGACGTCGACCCGTTCGAGGACGCCGGCGCCTACGCCAAGATCGACCGGGCCGTGAAGGCCGTCGGCGCGCCCGTGCTCGTCGGGGCCATCCTGCAGGGGCCGGGCCCGACGCACCGCCGCAACGTCGGCATCCTGTGGTCGCCGACCACCGGCCCCGGCGCACGCTACGTCAAGCGGCACCCGGTGCCGTTCGCCGAGTACATCCCGCTGCGCGGTATCGCGCAGGCCGTCAGCTCCGACGCCAAGACGGTCACCCAGGACATGGTGGCGGGCAAGGGCAACGGGCTGCTGCGGGGCGGCCCGGTACCGATCGGCGACGTCATCTGCTTCGAGGTCGCCTACGACGACCTCGTCCGCTCGTCGGTCGCGGCCGGAGCCCGGCTCGTCGTCGTGCAGACCAACAACGCCACCTTCGGGCACACCCCGGAGACCTACCAGCAGCTGGCCATGAGCCAGTTGCGGGCCGTCGAGCTGGGCCGCACGGTCGTGCAGGCGGCCACGACCGGCAAGTCGGCCCTGATCGGCCCGGACGGCCGGGTGATCCTGAGCTCAGGGCCGCTGTACCGCTCGGCGATCCTGGTCCACGCCGTGCCCGTCCGGACGGCCACTACGCTGGCGACCCGGATCGGCGCGGTACCCGAATGGGTGTTGAGCGCAGCCGCGCTCGCCGGTCTGCTGTTCGCGGTCTGGCGCCGCCGGGGCGACCGGACCGCAGCGTCGGCGCGCCAGCGGGACGAGGGCACAGCGAGCGGGGTCGAGCAGGAGGAGGTTGCGCACCGATGAGCCGGGTGTTGGTGGTCGTCCCGACCTACGACGAGCGCGAGAACATCGAGCGGATCATCGGCCGGGTCAGGGCGTCCGTGCCCGACGCGCACCTGCTCGTGGTCGACGACGGCAGCCCGGACGGAACGGGCAAGATCGCCGACGAGCTGGCGGACGGCGACGACCACATCCACGTCCTGCACCGGACCGCGAAGGCCGGCCTCGGGGCGGCGTACATCGCCGGTTTCGGCTGGGGGCTGGACCAGGGCTACGACGTGCTCGTCGAGATGGATGCCGACGGTTCGCACGCGCCCGAGCAGCTCCCGCGGTTGCTGGCCGCCCTCGACCGGGCCGATCTCGTCCTGGGTTCGCGCTACGTCCCGGGCGGGTCCGTCGTGAACTGGCCCCGTTCGCGCGAGCTCATCTCGCGCGGCGGAAACCTCTACACCCGGCTCGCCCTCGGGCTGCGGCTGCGCGACGCCACCGGCGGCTACCGTGCGTTCCGGCGCGAGGTGCTCGAACGCATCGACTACGCCGGGGTGGCCTCGCAGGGGTACTGCTTCCAGGTCGACCTCGCCCGCCGCGCCCTCGACGCCGGGTTCCGGGTCGTCGAGGTGCCGATCACCTTCGTCGAGCGCGAGCGCGGCGAGTCCAAGATGAGCAGCGAGATCGTGCGTGAGGCCTTCACCCGGGTGACGCAATGGGGGGTCCGGCACCGCGCCGACCAGCTGCGTGGGCTGGTCCGCGGGCGTCGCTGAGACATGTCGTCGGCGGCAGGTGGCAGAGTGGTCGACGTGCAGCAGCCGGTCGTCCTCGCCGTCGACGGCAACTCCCTCGTCCACCGCAGCTTCCACGCCCAGGCCCAGACCGGGCAGGCGTCGTGGGCGGTCCGGGGGCTGCTGACGCAGCTGGTGGCGGCCGTCGAGCGGGTCCGCCCGGCCGTGGTCGTGGTCGGCTTCGACGACCCCGACCGTTCGACGCGCCGCGAACGGTGGCCGGGTTACAAGGCCAACCGTGTCGACAAGCTCGACACCCTCGTGGAGCAGCTGGCGGAGGCCGTCGACGTGTTGCGCCGGATCGGCGTCGCGGTGGTCGTGCCCGCCGGTCTGGAGGCCGACGACGTCCTGGCCTCGTGTGCCGAGTACGCACCCCGCCACGGCGCCCGGACGGTCGTGGTGACCTCGGACCGTGACGCCTTCGCGCTCATCGACGAGCACACGCACGTGCTGCGCATCATCAACGGCGGGGTCGACGCCTCACCCACCATGACCGCCGAACGTCTAGTGCTGCTGCTCGGCGTGCACCCGCACCAGTACCGCGACTACGCGGCGCTGCGTGGTGACCCGTCGGACAACCTGCCCGGCGTCCGCGGGGTCGGGCCCAAGCTGGCGGCACGCCTGCTGGGTGAGTTCGGCTCGGCGCGTGCCGCGTTCGACGACCTGGATGCGGTGACGGCCCGGCTGGGTCAGGGCGCCGCCCGCAGGATGGCCTGTGACGGCGCCCGCGAGGCGTGGGAGCTCAACTGCCAGGTCATGACGATGCATCGCGACGTCGAGCTCGGCCTCGAGCTGGCTGGGGGAGTGGGTGTGCTGCCCTTGGCCGCGGACCCGGTCGCCGCGGTCTTCCGCGAGCACAACCTGACCTGGTCGGCGGCGAACGCGGTGCGTGTGCTGGCCGACGTCGAACCGGCCGACGCCGGCGAGACCGTCACACCGGCACCGGCCTATGCGGATGCTCCCGGCGAGCGGCGCTGGTGGCGGACAGGTGCGCCCCGACGACTGCCACCGCTGCCGCCGAAGCGGCCCGCGGTGGAGCAGTTGTCGTTGTTCGACTGACCGGCCGAGGCCGGATCAGTGGGTCAGGCGCTCTTCTGGCCCCGTCGGGCGCGCAGGACGTCGAGCCGCTCGGCCAGGACCTCTTCGAGATCGGCGATGGTGCGACGCTCCATGAGCATGTCCCAGTGCGTGCGCGGAGCCTTGACCTTCTTGGCCTCGGGCTCCGGGCCGTCGATCAACTTGGCGACGGTGCCGTCGAGTCGGCAGTCCCACGTGCTGGGGATCTCTGCTTCCTCGGAGAACGGCACGGTGAACTCGTGGCCGCGTTCACAGCGGTACGCGGCGACGTTGCGCGGGGCAGGCTCTGCCCCGTACTCGGTCTCGTAGCTGATGGCACCGAGCCGACTGCCCCGCAAAGTGCGATCTGCCATGGTGGGCACCTCCTCGGGCGGTAGTGGTGAGCCCTACCAGGATGTTCGTGGGCTCGCGTACGAATGGTTCAACGAGCCACTCGACATCAGGATTCCCCCCTATGGTGCCCGAGGTAACGATGTCAAGCCCTTGCGACTCAGTGGCGTGCCAGTCGCACCGGTGGAGTGGGGGTCCGAGCGGGCCCGCGCGACCCCGCGATCAGACCTCGAGGCTGAGCTGACCGCGCACCGTGGTCGTGCCGAGGTCACCGCGGCGGTGGTGCATACGGCACAGCACCTGGTAGTGCACCGCAGCCTCGACAGCGCCGGAGTCCTCGGGCGCCGCGGTGTCGGCCACCACGACGGTGTCGCCCTCGCGCACGACGCGCCCGTCGACGACGCGCGCGTTCAGGCGCCCGGGCCGGCCGCACCAGCACAGCACCTCGACGTGCACGGGCGCGATCTCGTCGGCCAGCTCGACGAGCCGTTGCGCGCCGGGCAGCAGGATCGTGCGGAAGTCTGTGACCAGCCCGAAGCAGTAGACGTCGACGTGCCAGTCGTCGACGAGCTCGGCGAGCTGGTCGACGTGCGCGGCGGTCAGGAAGCCGGCCTCGTCGACGATGAGGTAGTCGACGTGCTGCCCCGTTGCCCAGCGGTCCCTGACGAGGTTCCGCACGTCGGTGTCGTCGTCGACCTCGATCGCGTCGCGGGCGAGACCCACCCGGGTCGTGATGCTGGCGCCCCCCGAACGGTCGTACCGCACGAGGCGCAGCCCGCGGCGGCCCTGCCGGGCCTGGTTGTGGTCGATCTGCAGGGCGAGCGTGGACTTGCCGCAGTCCATCGGGCCGTAGAAGAACTTCAGCTGGGCCGGCATCGGCGTCGCCCGCCGGTTCCCGGCGGCGGGGACGGAGGACAGCGCTCCGTCGTCGCGGGGCTCGACCACGCGGCGAGGCTACCGGGTCCGCCCGGCCGTCAGGTCCACTGCCCGCGCTCGCGGAGCACGTTGCGCAGGACGTCGGCCCGGTCGGTCATGACGCCGTCGACGCCGAGGTCGAGCAACCTGGTCATCTCCGCACGGTCGTTGACCGTCCAGACGTGCACCCGGACCCCGAGCCGGTGTGCAGCGGCCAGGTAGCTGCGGTCGACGAGTGTCACGGGACCCAGTCGCGGCGGTACCTGGGCGCAGCGGCCACGCAGCCCGGCGGCGACGCGGCCGCGGGCGGCCCTCAGCCCCAGGGCCTCGTGCGGAGCCAGGCCCGTCACGAGACGCGGTCCGAGCAGTCGACGGACGGCGTGTACCCGCCGGGCCGAGAACGCGCCGACGCACACCCGCGGGAGCGCACCCGTGGCGCGGACCGCTGCGGCCGTGGCGGCCACGCCCGGACCGGACTTGACGTCGAGGTTGAGGCAGACGTCGGGCCAGGTGGCCAGCACGTCGCTGAGCAGGGGAATCGGCTCGGTCCCGCCGATCCGCGCTCGCCGCACCGCGGACCACGGCAGCCGGTCGATCCGGCCGTGGGCGTCGGTCACCCGGTCGAGGGTCGCGTCGTGGAAGGCCAGCGCGACCCCGTCGGCGGTGACCCGCACGTCGGTCTCGAGGAACCGGTAGCCGAGGTCCACCGCGGCCTGGAACGCGGCCATCGAGTTCTCGCCACCCGCGACGGCGAAGCCGCGGTGGGCGAACGCGACCGGCCCGTCGGTGTCGAGGAATCCGTTGGGTGCCACGTGCGCGATGTCCGGTCGGAGGTCGGCGCTCAGAGGAAGATGTCGAGCGCCAGGTCGTCCTCGGTGCCGTCGCCGTAGCGGTAGGGGCTCAGGTCCGTGACGCCCTCCGCGGCCAGCACCTCGTCGTCGATGAAGGTGTTGCCGGTGCACTCGCGGGCCGAGCGGGTCAGGATCGCGTAGGCGGCGTCGGCCACGATCTCGGGTCGCCGGGCCTTGGCCACGCTCTCGTCGCCGCCCAGCAGGTTCTGCACCGCGGCGGTGGCGATGAGCGTCCGGGGCCACAGGCAGTTGCCGGCGATGCCCTGCTCGCGACGGCCCTCGGCCACGCCCAGGGTCAGCATCGTCATCGCGTACTTGCTCACCGTGTACGGCGCGTGGTCGGCGAACCACTTGCGGTCGAGGTTCAGCGGCGGCGACAACGTCAGCACGTGCGGGTTGTCGGACTCGGCCAGGTGCGGCAGCGCCGCGCTGGTCAGCAGGAACGTGCCCCGGGCGTTGATGTCGAGCATGAGGTCGTAGCGCTTGGGGGGCAGGTCACCGATCGTGGACAGGTTGATGGCCGAGGCGTTGTTGACGACGATGTCGATGCCGCCGAAGCGCTCGACGGTGCGGGCCACCGCGTCGGCCACCGAGTCGTCGTCACGCACGTCGCCCACGAGCGGCAACGCGGTGCCACCGGCCGCGGTGATCTCCTCGGCGGCGGTGTGCACGGTGCCGGGCAGCCGCGGGTCGGGTGTGTCCGTCTTTGCCAGCAGCGCGACGTTCGCGCCGTCCCGAGCGGCGCGCACGGCGATGGCCAGGCCGATGCCCCGGCTGCCGCCGGACATGAGGATGGTGCGGCCGGAGAGGGACGGGGAGGAGGTCACAGGCGCTGCCTTTCGCATCGGTTCGGGACGCGGTCATGGTGGCACGGACCGCGCCGTACCGCGTGGCGTGGTCGCGTCGGTTGCAGCCGGTCCTTCACAGCCGGTCCGTCACAGCTGGTCCGTCACAGCCGGTGCAGCGTGACGGGCAGCCCGTCCCTGGGTCGGGGCAGCGACGACCAGTCCATCGGCATCTCGTACCCGTCGGGGACCGAGAAGCGGTAACGCTGCAGCAGCTGGTGCATCGTCGCCTTGATCTCCATACCGCCGAAGTACATGCCGATGCACTTGTGCACCCCGTTGCCGAAGGGCATGAAGGCGTGCCGGTGCACCTTGTCCTCGCGCCGGTCGTCGGCGAACCGGCCGGGGTCGAAGCGCTCGGGGTCGGGCCACCACTCCTCGAAGTGGTGCACCCCCCACAGGTTCGCTGCGACGTGGGTGCCGGCGGGCACGCGGTAGCCGAGCAGCTCGGTGTCCGTCGAGGCCCACCGCATGACGCCGGGCACCGGGACGACGAGCCGCAGCGACTCCTTCATCACCAGGTCGAGCGCGACGAGCCGGTCGAGGTCCCCGTAGGCGACCGCCTCGCTGCCGAGCGCGAGCGACTCGTCGCGGCAGCGGTCCTGCCACTCCGGGTTGCGCGCGAGGTAGTAGGCCATCGACGTGAGGGTGATCGTCGACGTGTCGTGCGCGGCCATCAACAGGAAGATCATGTGGTTGACGATGTCGGTGTCGGTGAAGCTCTCGTCCTCGACCTGGGCGTGGCACAGCGCGCCGAACAGATCGGTGCCGTCGCCGGTGCGCTTCTCGGCGATGCGCGGGGTGAGGTAGTTCTCGAGCAGGGTGCGTCCGGCCAGTCCGCGCGACCACCGCAGGCCCGGCACGGGGAAGCGGACGAACGCGGTGCCGGCGCGGACGGCGTCGACGAACGCGGTGTTGAGCCGGTCGGCCTCGGCTCCCGCCTCGGCGCCCATGAAGGTGTCGGTCGCGATGTCGAGCGTCAGTTGCTTGACGGTCGGGTAGAAGGCGAGCATGCCCGCCTCGGGCCAGCGCGAGAGGCTCTCGGTGATCGTGCGGTTCATGGGTTCCAGGTAGCCGGCCAGGCGGGCCGCCGTGAAGGCCTCCTGCATGATGCGGCGGTGCGTGTGGTGCTCCGCGCCGTCGAGAAGCATCAGGCCGCGCCGGAAGAACGGCCCGATGAGGAAGCTCCACCCCGGACCGCTGTCGAAGACCCGGTTGCGGTTCGTCAGCACCTCGCCCACCGCGTCGGGCCCGGCGGCGGACACCCACGTCCGGCCCAGCGCCTTCATCCACGAGACCGGCCCGTACTTGTCGAAGCGCGAACGGTCGGTCGCCATGGACCCGCTGACGAAGCCCCAGCTGTGGTGGACGAGCGGCAGCCCGGAGTCGCCGGGCATCTCGCGCAGGGTGGTGTCTGTCGAGGTCATACCAGCTCCTTGCCAGTCCGGTTGCCCTCGACCATAGTGTGACAACGAGTGTTGTCAACGTGGAGGTGCGCGTGCCGTCCAGCCGTCCGTACCGTGGGGTATCCGGTGACGAGCGCCACGAGCAGCGGCGCCGCCTACTCGTGGAAGCCGCCCTGGACTGCCTGCACGACGAGGGGCTGGCCGGCGTCAGCGTGCGTTCGGTCTGCGCACGGGCCCGTCTCACGCCGCGTTACTTCTACGAGTGCTTCGCCGACCTCGACGACCTGCTGTCGACGGCGGTGTCCACGGTCACCGACGAGGTCGCCACGTGCGCCGTGACCGCGGCCCGGCGCGCCCCCGACGGCACCGAGGCGCAGGTGCGGGCGGCCATCGACGCCGGCTACGGCGTCGTTGCCAAGGACCCCCGGAAGGCGACGGCCATGCTCGTCGCCGGCGCCGGGCACGAACCGCTGCGCGAACACCGGCACGACCTGGTCAGCGCCTTCGCCGACCTGATCATCGACAGCATCTCGGTGCTGAACGCGTTGGGCCTGGCCGAGCGCCGTCGCGCGCGGGCGACCGCCCTGTTCGTGATGGGCGGGTCGGCGGACGTCATCGAGGCGGTGCTGTCCGGGCGGTTGCGCATGTCCCGGTCGACACTGGTCGACGAGCTCACCGCGCTGTGGCTGGGTGCGTTGGGCGCGCTGACGACGGCGCAGCCAGGAACGGACCGAGCAGTCCGGGGGTGACCCCGTCCGCGAGCGCGACGCCGGTGGGTGTCTCGACGTCGACGACGCGGTAGCTCTGCCGCCCGGCCGCGGTGGTGGCGGTCAGCGTGCTCACGCCGACCCGTCGCTGGAACCAGGTGGCGCGCACCGTCCAGCCGATCACGGCGTGGTCGGCAAGCACCACCCGTCGACGGAGCAACGAGCCGTAGCGCGTGACGAGAGCGCCGTCCACGTGAGCGTGCCCCAGCGACGAGGCGCGGTCGGCCGCGAGCGGCACGGACGCCATCAGCAGGGCCAGCGCGACGGGCACGGCCCAGAACGACCCGCCGGTACGCCACCCCACCGCTGCGGCGACGACCAGAACGACGCCGCCACCGAGCGCGCGGGCGTAACGACGACGGGTCGCTGCCCGCCCGTGCGGGTGCAGCGTGGCCGTGACCGCACTGCCGGTGACCCCCGTCCCGGTGGCCTCTGCCCCGGTGGCCAGCACCTGCCCGGCCACCGACCGGGACGCGGACACGGGAGCCGGCGGCAGCAACACCTCGCCGCCCTTCTCGGCGCCGCGTCCGACCCGTAGCCCGGTCGCCACGCTCAGCGTGCGTGCGCCGCCCACGGCACGCAGCGACAGGGGACGGGAGATCTCCACACCGACCAGCCGCCGTCGTTCGATGCTGGTCGCCCGGGTGGTGAGCAGGCCCCGCGTGACCTGCAGGGTCCCGTCCTCGTGGCGCATCAGGCGGAAGTTCCAGAAGGCCAGCAGGTAGCCGACCACCGACGTCACCGCGACGAAGACCACGACCGCGGCGATCACCATCAGGACGGCCAGCGCGGTGGGCAGCGTGTCGAGGCCGTGGCCGACGGAGCGCAGTGGCCCCGAGTGCAGGAGGTCGACGCCGGACTCGCCCTGCACCCGCCACACGAACCCCCAGACCACGAGGCCGGTGACCACGCCGGACAGCGTGAACGGGGCGAGCACGATCCAGCGGTGGTGCAGGCGCGCGAGCTCCGTCGCGGCGGCCTCGCCGACCGGATGGGCGGGAGCCGTGGCGCTGCGGTGCAGCAACTCCCGCCTGAGCGCCTCGGCCGCGCCCACGGTCAGCCCGTCGAGCACGATCCGTGCCTCGTTCTTGCGGTCGGAGGTGCCGGTGCCCACCACCACCCGGGACAGTCCGAGCGCACGGTGCAGCACGTGGGCGGTGACGTCGACGGTGCGGATGCGGTCGCGGCGGGTGGCGACCGTGCGTCGTCGGAGCAGCCCGTGGCGCAGCTGCACCTGCTCGTCGGTGACGAGCAGCCGGGTGGTGAACCACCGGGTGACCGACAGCGCGACGACTCCGACGGCGACGAGCAGGCTGGTGATCAGGCCGTGACCGCCGGCGTGCCCGGCGAAGAACACCCCCGCCAGCGCGGGGAGGGCCCGCGTCAGCTCGGTGACGGGGTGGATCAGCAGCATGCGCGGGCTCAGCCGGTGCCAGGTCGCGGTGGATGCCCCGGCCGCGGTGGGCGGTGCCGTCACGTGCCGTCGCCGGCCGTGGCCTGGGCGCGTTCGGTGAGCCACTGCACGATGTGTTCGGCCACCGGCCCGTCCAGCGCGTGGATCTTGATCGGACCCTTCGCCGACGCGGTGGTCACGGTGACGTCGGCCAGGCCGAACAGCTGCTCGAGCGGGCCGCGCCGGGTGTCGACGGTCTGCACCCGGGCGAGGGGGGCGATGCGTCGTTCCTGGGTGAACCAGCCCGACTGGGTGTAGGCCGCGGTGTCGGTGATCTCCCAGCGGTGGACCCGGAAGCGCCACTGCGGCATGACGAGCACGTGCGTCAGAGCCGCCACCCCGGTGGCCACGGCAACGGGCACGACGGCCTGCGCGGACGCGTCCGAGGCCAGCAGGACGAGCACCTCGACGGCGACGACCGCGAACCAGCCGAGGGTCGCCCGCACCGTCCAGTACCCGCGCGCCCGCCGGCTCACCAGGTGCGCCGGGTCACGCAGCTCGAGGACGGACACCGCCTCATCGTGTCACCGCTCCCGCCGGCCCCGCCGGTGCGCCGTGCCAGACTGCGGTGTGCCCCTCGACCGCAACGTCCTCGGTGCCGAGCTCGAGGAGTGTGGCACCGACCCACTGACCGGGTTCTACCGCGACGGCTGTTGCACCAGCGGCCCCGAGGACGTCGGCAACCACACCGTCTGTGCCGTGGTCACGGCCGAGTTCCTCGCCCATCAGCAGCGCGTCGGGAACGACCTGTCCACCCCGCGCCCGGAGTTCCGCTTTCCCGGCTTGCGTCCCGGCGATCGGTGGTGCGTCGTGGCCCTGCGGTGGTTGCAGGCGCACGAGGACGGGGTCGCGCCGCCGGTCGTACTGGCGGCGACGAACGCCCGCGTCCTGCAGATCGTGCCGCTCGACGTGCTGCGCGGCTACGCCGTCGACGTGCCCGCCGACCCCGGTTCGCTGGAGTGAGACCGGGTCTGTCCTGAAGACGGGGCCCCGGGTCAGTCGGTGACGTCGATGAGCACCTTGCCGACGGCGCCGCGTTCCACGGCGGCGTGCGCCTCGGCGGTCCGCTCCAGCGGGAAGTGGTGCAGCGGCAGGCCGGCGTCGTCGCCGACGCGCACGGCACCGTCGAGAACGGCGGCCGTGACGTCCTCGGTGGCCTCGGCCTTGGCCGCGGCCGGCGCCGTGTAGACGAGCACGAACTGCCAGCGCGCGTTGGTCTGCATGTTGGGGCGGATCGGCAGCGTGGCCTCGTCACCACCGTCGTTGGCGTACATCGCGACGCTGCCGCCGACGGCCAGCACCTGGGCGTCGATCGCGGCGTTGCGCGTCGGCGACACCTCCACGATCGAGCGCACGCCGTGCGGGGCGATGCGGCGCACCTCGGCGGCGACGTCCTGGCTGGTGTAGTCGATGACGTGGTCGGCGCCGGCGGCCGCGGCGAGCTGGGCCTTGAACGGGCTGCTGACCGTGGTGATCACGGTGGCGTCCGACCAGCGGGCCAGCTGGATGGCCGCGTTGCCGACCGCGCCCGCGCCGCCCTGCACGAGGACGACCTGGCGGTCGAGGGTGCCCGGCCCGAGCCGGCGCGGACCGTCCTCGGCCACGGTGAGGCAGCGATGTGCCGTGATGAAGGGGACGCCGAGACCGGCGCCCAGGTCGAAGGAGGCCGAGTCGGGCAGCGTCACGAGGCGGGTGCGGTGGACGAGGGTGTACTCGGCCGCGGTCCCCCAGGGGCGTTGGTACGCCGACTCCCACAGCCAGACCCGCAGCCCGACGAGCCCGGCCTCGACGCCCGCCCCGACGGCGTCGACCACCCCCGACCCGTCCTGGTTCGGCGTCTGCGGCGGGGCGACGGGCGTGCCCGGTCCGGTACCACTGCGTGACTTCCAGTCGGTCGGGTTCACCCCGGAGCGGTGGACCCGCACCCGAACCTCACCCGGACCCGGGTCGGGCACGGGGCGTTCCTCGAGGGTCAGGACGGACGGGTCACCGGTCTCGGTGTAGCTGACTGCACGCATGCGGTGGGTCTACCCATTGCTCGGGTCACCAGCCGCGAGCGCGCCACTCCGCCAGATGCGGGCGCTCGGCACCGAGGGTCGAGTCGTCGCCGTGGCCGGGATAGAACCAGGTGTCGTCGGGCAGGGTGTCGAACACCCGCGCCTCGACGTCGTCGATCAGCGAGGTGAAGTCCGTGGTCGACGTCGTCCTCCCGACCCCGCCCGGGAACAACGAGTCGCCGGTGAACAGGTGCGGCGTGCCCTCCGGGTCGCGGTAGAGCACGGCGACGGAGCCCGGCGTGTGGCCGCGCAGCGCGATGATCTCGAGGCTGAGGTCGCCGAGGGTGACCTCGTCGCCGTGCACGAGGCGCTCGTCGACGGCCACGGGCAGTTCGTCGGCGTCCTCGTCGCCGGCGTAGATCGCCGCGCCGGCCGCCTCGGCCGTCTCGGCCAGGGCCTGCCAGTGGTCGGCGTGGCGGTGCGTGGTGAGGATCGCCGACACGGGCGGGCCCTCGAAGGCGACCAGGTCGCGCAGCCGGTCGGCCTCGTTCGCGGCGTCGACGAGCAGGCCCTCGTCGGTCTGCGTGCAGCGCAGCAGGTAGGCGTTGTTCGACATCGGCCCGACCGCGACCTTGGTGATCGTCAGCCCGGGCAGGCGCCGCACGTCCATGTCGCCGCCGACCGTGACCGCACCCGTGTACTCGCTCATCCCCGCAATCTATCGGCGCAGGGCGGGGCTCACTCGAAGATGGGGGTGAACTCCTGGGTGGGCGGCCCCTGCGAGAAGTCGACGCGGGTGTCCGGCAGGTCCTTGAGCACCGAGTCCACGTAGGACCGCACGGCCGCCGAACGTCCGACGTCCTCGCCCTGGGCCTCGGACAGCAGCCACCGGTGCTCGTTGATCTCGTGGAACAACTCCGCGTCGGGCAGCTTGACCCGCAGGTCGGACGGGACGAGGCCGAGCGTGCCGTAGAACTTCTCGGTCATCCACCGGCGGGCGGCGTCCGCGTCGTCGACGGTGACGCCCGACCCGGACTCCCACTTGGCCTTGAACCGCGCGAGGTCGCCGAGCAGGGCGCGGGCCTGGTTCTCCTGCACACGCAGCCCGGTGAGGGCGAACAGCCGCCGCTGGTGGTGGCCGGGCTCGACGACTTGCGGGTCGACGTGCAGCCGCAACCCGTCGGGCCCGGTCTTCACCGACATCTCGCCGATGTCGAAGCCGAGCTTGTTCAGCCGGCGCAGCTGGGCGTTGATGCGGTAGTTCTCACCGGTGGGGACGACGACGTCGTGCGTCAGCTCGTCCCACAACCCGCCGTAGCGCACCGAGAGCGTCTGCGCCTGCTCGATGACGTCGGCGCGCGGGTCGAGCAGCCCGGCGGCCTGCAGGTCGAACATCTCCCCGGCGATGTTCTCCATCGCGATGTCGAGGTCGTGCCGGCGCTGGCCGTTCGACAGCGTGGTGTGCAGCTCACCGGTCTCGGCGTCGACCAGGTAGGCGGCCAGCGCGCCGGCGTCCCGCCGGAACAGGGTGTTGGACAGCGAGCAGTCGCCCCAGTAGAAGCCCGCGAGATGCAGCTGCACGAACAGCGCGGCCAGCGCGTCGAGCAGGCGGTTGCGCAGCTCGGGCAGCCCGCGTCCGGTGAACAGCGAGCGGTACGGCTGCGAGAACTGCAGGTGCCGGGTGAACAGCAGGCCGCCGAGCTCCTCGCCCGCGTCGTCGACCCGCTCGACGACGGTCCCGAAGGCCTCGACGACCGGCACCGAACGCTCGGCGAGACCGCGCAGCAGGCCGTGCTCGCGCAGCACGTAGCGGTCCGTCGCCTCCTTGACGGCCAGCACCTCGCCCTCGACCTCGACGAAGCGCACGACGTGACGGGACATGCCGCGCGGGACGTTGACCAGGATCTCGTCGGGCCACTCGGCCAGGGGCGTCGTCAAGGGCAGCTCGAGCACAGCGGTGTTCGACCCGAGCGCGGTCAGTCGGAAGCTGCCCACGTCGGTCAGTCTAGGAGCATCCGACGGCCGTCACGGGCCGTCGGCCGAATTCAGGGCAGGTCGAGCGCGAGCAGGGCGTTCTCGACCACCTCGGTCAGGGCCGGATGGATCCAGTACTGGCCGCGGGCCATCTCCTTGACGCCGAGGCCGAACGACATGGCCTGGATCAGGGGTTGGATCAGCGTCGAGGCCTGCTCGCCCATCAGGTGGGCGCCGATCAGGTGCCCGGTGGTCGGGTCGGCGAGCAGCTTGCAGACGCTGGTGGTGTCCTCCATCGCCCACCCGTACGCCGTGCTGCCGTACTCCTGGGTCACACTCACGTACGGGCGCCCGGACCGCTGCGCGGCCTCCTCGCTCAACCCGACCGTCGCGAGCTGCGGGTGGGTGAAGACGGCGGCCGGCACGAAACGGTGGTCGGACTCGACCAGCTCGCCGGGATGCGCCAGGTTGTGGGCGACGACGCGCGCCTCGTGGTTGGCGACGTGCTTGAGCTGGTGCTCGGTGCTGACGTCGCCCAACGCCCAGACGCCGTCGGCAGTGGTGCGCTGGAAGGCGTCGACGGCGACCCGGCCGTCGGGGTGCACCTCGACGCCCGCGTGCTGCAGCCCGAGCCGGTCGGAGTTGGGGATGCGGCCGGTCGCGACGAGCAACGTGTCGGCCTCGACGCGGCTGCCGTCCGCGAGCTCGACGTGGACGCCGCCGGACTCCGACCGGGTGACGGCGACCAGGTGGGTGTCCTCGCGTAGGTGCCACCTCTCGCGGACGAGGTCGGCGAAGCGGTCGGCGATCTCGTGATCCTTGCGCCGCAGCAGGCCGGACCGGGCCAGCACCGTGACGTGCGTACCGAAGGCCGAGAAGATGTGCGCGAACTCGGCCGCGATGTAGCCGCCACCGACGATGATCATGGACCTCGGCAGGTCCGGCAGCCGCATGACGGTGTCCGAGGTGTGGAACGGCACGCCCGACTCGGTGATCAGCGACGGCACGACGGCACGCGACCCGGCAGCCAGCACGACGTGCTCGGCCGTCAGCTCCTCGCCCGTGCCCAGCCGCAGCGTGCGCGGACCGGTGAACTCGGCGTGCGTCTCGTACAGCGTGACGTTCGCCGAACCCGAGCGGCGGTACTCGCGACCGCCGGCCGAGATGGGGTCGATGCGGCCGAAGATGCGGTCGCGGATCGCCGGCCAGTCGGGCGCGAGGTCGCCCGGCTTGAGTCCGAGCCGTTCGGGGTGGGCGGCGTTCTCGGCCAGGTCCGCGGGGTAGACGAACATCTTGGTCGGGATGCAGCCCACGTTCAGGCAGGTGCCGCCGAAGTAGGTGGTGTTCTCCTCGACGAGCGCGATGTCCCAGTCGTCGAACTCGGGCCCGACCAGCGAGTTGCCCGAGCCCGAGCCGATGATGACGAGGTCGTGGTGCGGCATACGTCGAACCTACCGACCGGTACGCGCCCGCACCCGCTCACCACCGCACTCACCACCCCGTTCACCACCGCGCGACGGCCTCGGCCATGAGGTCGCCGAACAGCAGGTCGCAGTCTGCGCCGTCAAGGCCACGGGCGGCGAACCACCGGCACACCGTCCGGCAGTCGCGTTCCAGGTAGGTCGGACCCTGCGGGTTGGCGACGAGATCGACGATCTGCGGGACGTCGATCAGCACCAGCCGGTCACCGTCCACCAGGATGTTGTACGGCGACAGGTCGCCGTGCGCGAAGCCGGCACGGGCCAGGACGACGAGGGCGTCGACGAGCTGGTCCCAGAGCCGGCGCAAGCGGTCCGGCGACGGCCGGCACTGCGCCAGCCGGGGTGCTGCCGTGCCGTCCGGGTCGCCGATGAACTCCATCATCAGCTCGGTGTCGAGGCACTGGACGGGGTAGGGGACCGGCGCGCCCAGGCGCCAGAGGCGGTCCAGCGCCTCGAACTCGGCGAAGGTCCAGCGGCCGGCCAGCAGCTGCCGCCCGTAGCCGGTGCGGCCCTCCATGGCCCGCACGTCACGGGTCCGGCGGGTCGAGCGGCCCTCCTGGTAGCCGGCGTCGCGGTGGAACATGCGGTGCTCGGCGGTGCGGTAGCGCTTGGCCGCGAGCAGGCACTCGGGCCCGTCCGGCAGGGCCCGGCTGACGAGGTGGACGTCGGCCTCCTTGCCGGTCTTGAGCACCCCGAGGTCGGTGTCCAGGGCATTGCGGTCGCACACCAGCCACTCGGGTTCCGGTTCCGGGCCGTGGCGGGCGACGTCGTAGGTGGAGTACTGCGGTTCGGTCCAGTCGAGGCGTTCGGGCTCGTCGAGCAGGTGGTCGATGCGGCGGATGCGCACGTCGGGTCTCCAGGGCGGGAAGCGCCGCCCGGGGGTGCCGGGTCAGCGCGGGGATGGGCGGGTGAGAACGGCGCACACCCGGACGACAGTGATCGACATGGGGGCACCTCCGGTTCTCTCCGCGACCGCACCTGTGCGGGACGTCCCGGTCAGCGTGACGACCGGTCGGCAGCGGCGCAACCGGGTTTTCGCGCACCACTAGCCTGAAGGCCGTGCTGCGACTGTCGACCCTGTTCCTGCGGACCCTGCGTGACGACCCGGCCGACGCCGAGGTGCCGAGTCACAAGCTGCTCGTGCGTGCCGGCTACGTGCGGCGGGTGGCGCCGGGCATGTACTCGTGGCTGCCGCTGGGCCTGGCCGTGCTGGCGAACGTCGAGCGCGTCGTGCGCGAGGAGATGCAGGCGATCGGGTCGCAGGAGGTGCACTTCCCGGCGCTGATCCCGCGCGAGATCTTCGAGGTCAGCGGGCGCTGGTCGGACTACGGCGATCTGCTGTTCCGCCTGCAGGACCGCAAGGACGCCGACTACCTGCTGGCACCGACGCACGAGGAGCTGTTCACGCTGCTCGTCAAGGGCGAGTACTCGTCGTACAAGGACTATCCGCTGTCGCTGTTCCAGATCCAGACGAAGTACCGCGACGAGGCCCGCCCCCGCGCCGGCATCCTGCGCGGCCGCGAATTCGTCATGAAGGACTCCTACTCCTTCGACCTCACCGACGCCGGGCTCGAGACGTCCTACAAGGCGCACCGCGACGCCTACGAGCGGATCTTCACCCGTCTCGGCTTCGACTACCGGATCGTGTTCGCGGTGTCCGGGGCCATGGGTGGTTCGGCGTCCGAGGAGTTCCTCGCCCCCGCCGCGTCCGGCGAGGACACCTTCGTCCAGTGCACGAACTGCGACTACGCCGCCAACACCGAGGCCGTCGAGATCGCCCTCCCGCCGCAGCCGGCACGCGGCACGGACGCGGCGGAGCACCCCGCGGAGCAGGTGCTGGACACCCCGGACACCCCCACCATCGACACCTTGGTCACCCGGCTGAACGAGCTGGGCCTGCGCGACGAGCCGTTCGCGGCGTCGGACACGCTCAAGAACGTCGTCCTGCGCACCCAGGCACCGGGCACGCACGACTGGGAGCTGCTCGTCGTCGGCGTGCCCGGCGACCGGGACGTCGACCTCAAGCGCCTGGGCGGCCAGCTGGAGCCGACCATCGTCGAGCAGGCCGGCCCGGACGACCTCGCCACGCAGCCCGGGCTCGTCAAGGGCTACATCGGCCCGCAGGTACTGGCCGACCTCAAGGTGCGCTACCTGGTCGACCCGCTGGTCGTGCCGGGCAGCGCCTGGGTCACCGGCGCGAACACCGACGGCAAGCACGCGGCCTTCGTCGTGCGCGGGCGTGACTTCGAACCCGACGGCGAGATCGGCGCGGTCGAGATCCGCGACGGCGACCACTGCGTCCGGTGCGGCCACGAGCTGCGGCTGGCCCGCGGCATCGAGCTCGGCCACGTGTTCCAGCTGGGCCGCAAGTACGCCGAGACCTTCGGGCTCACCGCCCTGGACCAGAACGGCAAGCCCGTGACGGTGACGATGGGTTCCTACGGGGTCGGGGTCACCCGGGCCGTCGCCGCCCTCGCCGAGCAGACCTACGACGACAAGGGCCTGTGTTGGCCCAAGGGCATCGGCCCGGCCGACGTCCACCTCGTCGCCACCGGCAAGGACGACACCGTGTTCGACGCCGCCGAGACCCTGGCCGCCGAGCTCGAGTCGGCCGGGCTGCGCGTCATGTACGACGACCGCCGCGGCGTGTCGCCGGGCGTGAAGTTCAAGGACGCCGAGCTCATCGGCGTGCCGGTCATCGCGATCGTCGGCAAGGGCCTGGTCGACGGCGTCATCGAGGTGCGCGACCGGCGCAGCGACGAGCGCGACCAGGTCGCCGTCGACGCGGCCGCAGACGCGATCGTGGCCCTCGCCCGATGAGCCCTCGCCCGACGAGCGAGGACGTCGACCCGGCTGTGACCACGGCGCCCTACGGGTCGTGGGTCTCACCCATCACCGCGGCCGACTACGCCGCCGGTTCCCACCCGGTCGCCGGCGGTACGTTCGTCGGCGACGACGTGTGGTGGCTCGAGCTGCGGCCCGCCGAGGGCGGTCGCTACGCGGTGCGCCGCGCGGGCGCCGACGGGTCACCCGAGGACCTGCTGCCCGCCCCGTGGAACGCGCGCACCCGGGTGCACGAGTACGGCGGCGGCGCGTGGACGACGGCCGCGGGCGCGCTGGTGTTCGCCGAGTTCTCCGACCAGCGCCTGTACCGGCTCGCGCCGGGCGCGCAGCCGACGCCGTTGACACCCGAGCCGGCGGTGCCCGGCGGTGCGCGGTACGCCGAGCTGCAGGTCGTCGGCGACGAGGTCTGGTGCGTCCGCGAGACCCACGACGCGCACGGCGGCATCGTCCGCGATCTCGCCGCCGTCCCGCTGGACGGTTCTGCGGTGTCCGACCCCGCCGCGGTGCGCAGCGTTGTCGGCGGGTCGCACTTCCTGGCCGGGGCGCGGGTCTCGCCGGACGGGAGCCGGCTGGCCTGGATCGCCTGGGAGCACCCGCAGATGCCGTGGGACGGCACCGAGCTGCGCGTGGCCGATCTCGTCGACGGGGTCGCCCGCGACGCCCGCACCCTGCTCGGCTCGACCACCGAGTCGGTGCTGCAACCCGAATGGGCCGACGACGGCGCCGTCTACGTCATCAGCGACCGCAGCGGTTTCTGGAACCTGTACCGGGTCGGCGTCGACAGCGGTGCCGTCGAGCCGCTGCACCCGGTCGAGGCCGACCTCGGCGGGTCGCTCTGGATGCTGGGAATGCGCTGGTACGCCCCGCTCGACGACGGGCGGCTGCTCACGGTGCGCAGCTTCGGCGTGGACACGCTGGCCGTGCTCGACCCGGCCTCGGGGGAGCTCACCGACATCGACCTGCCCGGACACTCTTCGGTGTCCCTCGGTGGGCGGCGCGGTGACCAGGTGCTGCTGTCGACCGGCGGCGCCAGAGTGAGCAGCGGCTTGCGGCGGCTCGACCTCACCGCGTCACCGCACACCGGTGCGCAGCTCACCGACGTCCGGCTCGGCGCCGACGACCTGCCCGACGTCCGCTACTTCCCGGACGCGCAGCTCATGACGTTCACCGGCCCCCAGGGGCGCGACGTCCACACGATCGTCTACCCGCCGCACAACCCCGACTTCGCCGCGCCGGCGGGGGAGCACCCGCCGTTCGTAGCGTTCGTCCACGGCGGCCCGACGGGTCGGGTCGTGCCCGCCATGAGTGTCCTCACCGCCTACTTCACCAGCCGCGGCATCGGGGTCGTCGACGTCAACTACGGCGGCTCGACCGGCTACGGGCGTGAGTACCGCAACCGCCTCCGCGGCCAGTGGGGCGTCGTCGACGTCGAGGACACCGTGGCCGCCGTGCTGGGGCTGGCCGACGCCGGCATCGCCGACCGCGACCGGCTGGCCATCGAGGGCGGCTCGGCCGGGGGCTGGACGGTGCTGTCGGCGCTGACCACCTCGGACGTGTTCGCTTGCGGGACGTCGTTCTTCGGGGTGGCCGAGCTGGTGCGCTTCGTCTCGGACACCCACGACTTCGAGTCGCGCTACCTCGACGGGCTCGTCGGCCCGCTCCCCGAGGCGCGCGAGCTGTACGACACCCGGGCGCCCCTGAACAACGTCGCCGGGCTGTCCTGCCCGGTGCTGCTGCTCCAGGGCCTCGACGACCCGATCGTCCCGCCGTCGCAGGCCGAGCTGTTCCGCGACGCGCTGGTGGCCAAGGGCATCCCGCACGCCTACCGCGCCTACGAGGGCGAGTCGCACGGGTTCCGCAAGCGCGAGACGATCATCGACTCGCGGGAGGCCGAACTGTCCTTCTACGGTCAGATCCTCGGCTTCGACCCGCCGGGGATCCCGCGCCTCGAACTGTGGCGTCCCTAGGGTCGACGGAAGACGTGTCACGGAGACCGGCCGCCACGATCGCACCCGCGACGTAGCAGCCGCCGACCGCGGCCACCGTGGCCGGCCACCCGCCGCTCGTCCAGGCCAGCCCGATGACCGTGCCGCCGATGCTCGACCCGAGGTAGTAGGCGAGCAGGTACAGCGCCGAGGCGTGCGACTTGTTCACGACGGCCCGTCCGGCGATCCAGCCGCTGGCCACCGAGTGCGCGCCGAAGAAGCCGGTCGTGAACACGACGAGGCCGACGAGCACGGCGACCAGGTCGTCGGCCAGGGTCACGAGCAGACCCGCCAGGGCCACCGCGGTCGACGCCAGCAGAACGGTCCGGCGGCCGTGGCGGGCCGCGATCCGGGCCGCGAGCGTCGAGCTGACGGTGCCGGACAGGTAGGCGAGGAAGACCAACCCGATGACCGACGTCGACAGGTCGAACGGCGCGTCGGCCAGCCGGAAGGTCAGGTAGTTGTAGGTGGCGACGAACCCACCCATCAGCAGGAACGCGACGAGGCAGAGCCGGACGATGCCGGGGTCCAACAGATGCACGACGATGCCGTGCACGGGACGCACCTTCGGAGGGCGCTGCCGGGTCGGCGGCACCAGCCGGGCGAAGACCAGGGTGCACACGGCGCCGACCGCGGCCAGGACGACCAGGCTGATCCGCCAGCCACCCAGCTCGTCCACGCCCGCGGGGACCAACCGTCCGAGCAGACCGCCGACGGTCGTTCCCGAGACGTACACGCCGATCGCGGCGCCGGAGGCGTCGGCGTCGACCTCCGCGCCCAGGTGGCCCATCGCGACCGCGACCACCCCGGCGAGCGCCAGGCCGTCGACCGCGCGGGCGGCCAGCAGCATCCAGAGCTGGGGTGCGGCGGACCCGGCGAGGACCGACAGGCAGGCCACGGCGAGCGCGACGGTCATCACCCGCGTGCGGCCCACCCGCTCGGCGCAGGCCGACATCGGCAGGACGGTGAGCGCCAGCGTCCCCGTGGTCACGGCCACGGTCAGGCTGGCGGCCGTCGCGCCGACCCCGTAGGTCCTGCCGATGTCCGGCAAGAGGGCCTGCGTGGCGTAGAGCAGGGCGAAGGCGGCGAGGCCGGCGCACACCATCGCCACCTGGACACGACGCAGCTCCGGGGTGCCGGCAGCGATCCGGGGCGGGGCGACGGTCACTCGTCGACGGTAGAGCGGGCCGACCGGGGGCCGCCGCCGACGGTCGGGGCACTGGCTAGGTTCGGCACATGACGCCGCGCGCCCTGAGCGAGATCCTCGACCCGGGTTGGGCGGTCGCGCTCGAGCCGGTCGCCGACCGCATCGCGGCCATGGGGCAGTTCCTGCGCGACGAGGTCGCGGCCGGTCGCCGCTACCTGCCGGCCGGCGAGAACGTGCTGCGGGCCTTCACGCAGCCCTTCGACGACGTCCGGGTGCTGATCGTCGGCCAGGACCCGTACCCGACACCGGGGCACCCCATCGGGCTGTCGTTCGCCGTCGAGCGCGACGTCCGGCCGATCCCGCGCAGCCTGACCAACATCTATCGCGAGCTGCGCTCCGACCTCGGCGTCGAGCCGCCCGTGCACGGCGACCTGACGTCCTGGACGCAGCACGGGGTGCTGCTGCTGAACCGGTGCCTCACCGTCGCGCCCGGGGCGTCCGCGTCGCACCGCGGCAAGGGCTGGGAGGCCGTCACCGACCAGGCGATCCGGGCGCTGGTGGCGCGGGACCGTCCGCTCGTCGCCATCCTGTGGGGCAAGGACGCGCAGACCCTGCGACCGCTGCTGGGCGATACCCCGCGTGTCGAGTCGGTGCACCCGAGCCCGATGTCCGCCGACCGGGGCTTCTTCGGCTCGAAACCCTTTTCGCGGGCGAACGCGTCCCTGGTCGAGCGGGGCGCCGAACCGGTCGACTGGACCCTCGCCTGACGCCGCTACCGACGGGGTCAGTCGTTCGCGAGGCGGGCCGGGAAGCCGCCGGTCGCGATCGGGCCCCAGCGGGTCGGCGTGATCCGGATCAGCGACTTGCCCTGGTCGGTCATGGCCTGCCGGTACTCGTCCCAGTCGGGGTGCTCGCCGCTGATGGCCCGGAAGTAGTCGACCAGCGGGTCCAGGGCGTCCGGCAGGTCGAGGACCTCCGCGGTGCCGTCGACCTGCACCCACGGCCCGTTCCACTCATCGGACTGCACCATCACCGAGCACTCGGCACTCCGGCGCAGGTTGGTGACCTTGGCCCGCTCGGGGTAGGTCGAGATCACGATCCGGCCGCCGTCGTCGACCCCGGCCGTGACGGGGGACAGCTGCGGTGAGCCGTCGCGGCGCCGAGTGACCAGGATCATCCGGTGCCGCGGCCGCAGGAAGTCCAGCAGTTCCGGGAGCTCGACGCGGGTGTTGGTGGCAATAGATCGAGGCATGGCCCGGTTGTACCCACCGAGGGTGGGCGTTGCCCGAGCCGGTGTCGTACCCGGTCATTAGGGTGAGAACGTCCCGTCACCCCGCCCGTCCCTGCCGTCCACCCACGCTGCCCGAAAGAAGCCGAGTGAACGATCGACTCATCGTCCGAGGCGCCCGCGAGCACAACCTCAAGGACGTCAGCCTCGACCTGCCCCGCGACGCCATGATCGTGTTCACGGGGCTGTCCGGGTCCGGCAAGTCGAGCCTGGCCTTCGACACCATCTTCGCCGAGGGCCAGCGCCGCTACGTCGAGTCGCTGTCGGCGTACGCCCGGCAGTTCCTGGGCCAGATGGACAAGCCGGACGTCGACTTCATCGAGGGCCTGTCGCCCGCGGTCTCGATCGACCAGAAGTCGACTTCGAAGAACCCGCGCTCGACCGTCGGCACCATCACCGAGGTCTATGACTACCTGCGGCTGCTGTGGGCGCGCATCGGCAAGCCGCACTGCCCGGTCTGCGGCCTGCCCATCGCCAAGCAGACCCCGCAGCAGATCGTCGACCGCATCCTCGAGATGCCCGAGGGCACCCGCTTCCAGGTGCTGGCGCCGGTCATCCGCGAGCGTAAGGGCGAGTACGTCGATCTGCTCGGCGAGCTGCAGTCCAAGGGTTTCGCCCGCGCCCGCATCGACGGCGTGGTGCATGCGCTCACCGACCCGCCGAAGCTGAAGAAGCAGGAGAAGCACACCATCGAGGCGGTCGTCGACCGTCTGTCGGCGCGGCCCAGCAGCAAGCAGCGGATCACCGACTCGGTCGAGACCGCGCTCGGCCTGGCCGGCGGCGTCATCATCCTCGACTTCGTCGACCTGCCGGAGGACGACGAGCACCGCGAGCGGCGGTACTCCGAGCGCCTGGCCTGCCCGAACGACCACCCGCTGGCCATCGACGAGCTCGAGCCGCGGTCGTTCTCGTTCAACTCCCCGTTCGGCGCCTGCCCGGTCTGCACCGGGCTGGGCACCCGTCAGGAGGTCGACCCGGAGCTGGTCGTCCCCGACCCCGAGAACACGCTGGCCGGCGGCGCCGTCGCGCCGTGGTCCGCCGGGCAGTCCAGCGAGTACTTCCTGCGCCTGCTCCAGGGCGTCGCCGAGGCCGTCGGTTTCGACCTGGACACCCCGTGGGAGCAGCTGCCCGCCCGCGCCCAGAAGGCGGTGCTGCACGGCACCGACGATCAGGTGCACGTCAGCTACCGCAACCGGTACGGCCGCAACCGCTCTTACTACGCCGCGTTCGAGGGCGTGGTGCCGTGGATCGAGCGGCGCTACTCCGAGACCGACAGCGACTACTCGCGCGAGAAGTACGAGGGTTACATGCGCGAGGTCCCGTGTGCGACCTGCCGGGGGACGCGCCTCAAGCCCGAGATCCTGTCCGTGTCCGTACACGGCCGCTCGATCGCCGAGGTCGCGGCGCTGTCCATCGGCGACGCCGCCGAATGGCTCGCGGCGCTCGACCTCGACTCCCGCGAACGGATCATCGGCGAGCGCGTGCTCAAGGAGATCAACGCCCGGCTCGGCTTCCTCGTCGACGTCGGCCTGCACTACCTCTCGCTCGACCGCGCCGCCGCCACCCTGGCCGGCGGCGAGGCGCAGCGCATCCGGCTCGCCACCCAGATCGGGTCCGGCCTGGTCGGGGTCCTCTACGTGCTGGACGAGCCCTCGATCGGGCTGCACCAGCGTGACAACCACCGGCTCATCGAGACGCTGGTGCGCCTGCGCAACCTGGGCAACACCCTGATCGTCGTCGAGCACGACGAGGACACCATCACCACCGCCGACTGGGTCGTCGACATCGGGCCGATGGCCGGCGAGCACGGCGGCCGGATCGTGGTCAGCGGCACCGTCGACGACCTCCGCGACTCCGAGGAGTCGATCACCGGCCAGTACCTGTCGGGGCGTCGCGCCATCGAGGTGCCGACGATGCGTCGACCCCGTCAGCGGGGCCGCGAACTCGTCGTCGAGGGCGCGCGTGAGCACAACCTGCGCAACGTCGACGTCGCGTTCCCGCTGGGCACCTTCGTGGCCGTCACCGGGGTCAGTGGCTCCGGCAAGTCCTCACTGGTCAACGACATCCTCTACGCGTCCCTGGCCAACAAGATCAACAGGGCGAAGCTGCCCCCCGGGCGGCACAAGCGGGTGCGCGGCATCGAGCAGCTCGACAAGGTGGTCGGCGTCGACCAGTCGCCCATCGGGCGCACGCCGCGCTCGAACCCGGCCACCTACACCGGGGTGTTCGACCACGTCCGCAAGCTGTTCAGCGAGACCACCGAGGCCAAGGTCCGTGGCTACCAGCAGGGCCGGTTCTCCTTCAACGTCAAGGGCGGGCGCTGCGAGAACTGCCAGGGCGACGGCACCATCAAGATCGAGATGAACTTCCTGCCGGACGTGTACGTGCCGTGCGAGGTGTGCAAGGGCGCGCGGTACAACCGCGAGACCCTCGAGGTGCACTACAAGGGCAAGAACATCAGCGAGGTCCTCGAGATGCCGATCGAGGAGGCCGCGGAGTTCTTCAAGCCGATCGAGCGCATCGCCCGGCACCTGCGCACCCTGGTCGAGGTCGGCCTGGGTTACGTCCGTCTCGGTCAACCGGCCCCGACGCTGTCCGGCGGCGAGGCGCAGCGCGTCAAGCTCGCCGCGGAGCTGCAGAAGCGCTCGACCGGTCGCACGATCTACGTCCTGGACGAGCCCACCACCGGCCTGCACTTCGAGGACGTGTCGAAGCTGCTCGGCGTGCTGCACTCCCTCGTCGACAAGGGCAACTCGGTCGTGGTCATCGAGCACAACCTGGACGTCATCAAGACCGCCGACTGGATCATCGACATGGGCCCCGAGGGCGGCTCGGGCGGCGGCACGGTCGTCGCCGAGGGCACGCCGGAGCAGGTCGCCCAGGTCGAGGAGTCCTACACCGGCCAGTTCCTGCGTCCGCTGCTGCCCGGGGCGACGGTGCGGTCCCGGTCGGGCCGCGGCGGGGCGGCGGCCACGCGCGCGCCCCGCAAAGCCACGGCCGCGGCCGGCAAGGCCGCGACCCGCAAGACGGCGGCCACCCGTACGACCGCCGCGACCCGCACGACCTCGACGGCGGCACGGAAGACCTCGGCGGCACGCAAGAACGCGACCCGCCAGGCCTCGGCTCGTAGCGCCTGACGGTCACGTCGGCTCGTAGCGCCTGACGGTCACGTCAGGTCGAGGTACATGACGTGCAGGCCGACGTAGCTGCCGTCGGGCCGGCGGAACGCGCCGGGCACGGTGCCGACGGTCACGAAGCCGAGCGACTGCCACAGGTGGACGGCCGCGGTGTTCGTCTCGACCACCGCGTTGAACTGGATGCCGCGGTACCCGCCGTCGCGCGCCGCCCGGACGACCCACGCCCCGAGCGTGCGTCCGACGCCCCGGCCGCGGGCCGCAGCGTCGACCATGAAGCTCGCCGTCGCCATGTGCGACCCGCGGCCGGGGCGGTTCGGGCCCGTCGTCGCCGACCCGAGCACGCGGCCGCCCTCGACCGCGACCACCGTCCGCGCCGGTGGCGGCTGCATCCACAGCGACCGGGCCGCCGCACTGTCGAGCCCCTCGGGGTAGGTGTACGTCTCGCCGGCACGAACGACCTCGGTGAAGATCGGGAAGATCGCCGGCCAGTCGTCATCGGAGGCATCGCGGACGATCACGGCAACGGGATCCAATAGCGGCCGATGGGCCGGCCGTCCAACTCGTCGCCGGGCCAGGCCGGATCACGCCGCCCGCCGGCCGCCTCGACCACCGCGATCGAGCCGACGTTGTCGTCGTCGACCGTGAGCAACGCCTCGCGCACGCCGTAGGAACGGGCGATCACCAGGCTCTGCCGCAGGATCTCGGTGGCGTACCCCCGGCGCCGCGCCCCGGGCAGCACCCCGTAGCCGATGTGCCCGCCGCGGGCCAGCAGCCAGTCGTTGAGCTCGTGCCGGATCGACGTCCTCCCGACGATGCACCCGCCCACCTCAGCGACCAGGAACGTCGCGGGCACCCGGCCCGGTGCGAGACCCACGCCTCGGCGGACACGGCCCAGGGTGTCGAGGTACTGCGACCAGGAGTCGCCCTCGGTCTGTTCGAGCAGGAAGGAGAAGTCCTCGCTCGCCATGGCTCGGTGGGCGGCGCGGGCCGCCTGCTCGTCCTCCAGCGTGAACGGACGCAACACGAGGTGCTCGGCGGGGCTGGTCACGTCCATGACGCTAGAGCGACGTCAGGACACCGGCCACCGGATTCGGCCGGACGCGACTTGAGCGAGCGCTCAAGAGCTGGTTAACTGGCGGTTGAGCGGGTGCTCAAACGAAGGGGCTGACATGACGGCGAGCTACGCACCGAGCCGGTTCGACAGGCGCTTCCCCGTGGTCGTGCGTGGCCTGGGGTGGGGCACCCTCATCGGCTGTTGCCTGGGGGGTCTGGCCGGGACGGCAGCCTTCCCCATCATCGGAACGATCTTCGGAGCGGTCATCGGGGTCGTGTTCGGGGCTCCGCTGGGGCTCGCCGGCGGGGTGGTGCTGTCCCTGATCGCCACCGACGAGGCCGACCTGGCCGCTGTGCGCATCTCCTGCGCCACCTCGACCGCGGTCTGTTCCGCGCTGTTCGTGGGGCGCGTGCCCGTGGCCGGGCTCGTAGGCCTGGCGTTCGTCGTCGCGTGCGGTGCGATCGGTGCCGTCGTCGGGCCGCGGGTGGCGTTCGGCCGACGCCCGGCGTTCAACCCGTGGGCGCCTGGACGGCCGTTCGTGCGGCGTCCAGCGGCCGACGCGGCGGTGGCCGGTGTGCTCGAGTGGCTGGGTCGCGGCGCGGCAGCAGGGGCCGGCACCGGAGCGATGGTCGGGCTCGTCGTCGGCGCCGCCGGGGACTCGCCGTCGACGGTCGTGGCCGCCGGGGTCGAGGCGGCGCTTCTCGGCGTACCCGTGGGCCTGCTCGGCGGCGTCATCGCGGCCGGGGTCTCGGCCATCGTGCAGGCCGTGACCCGGCGGTGACGGGGTCGGACACCCGGGCGAAGTTGCTGACGGCCGCTCAGGACGCGTTGCGCGACGACGGCATCGCCGCGCTGTCGGCCCGCTCCATCGCCGCGCGCGCCGGTGTCAACCAGGCGCTCGTTTTCTACCACTTCAACTCGGTCGGGGAGTTGGTCGAAACGGCGTGCCGGCGCGCGTGCGACGACAGCGTGCTGTTCTACCGCGAGCAGTTCGCCGCGGTCGGCTCGCTCGCTGAGCTGCTCGAGGTGGGCCGCGAACTGCACGAGCGTGAACGCGGGTTGGGCAACGTGGCGATGATGGCCCAGTTGATGGCCGGCGCCCAGCGCGACGACGTCCTGGCCTCGGCCGCCCGGTACGCGATGTCCACCTGGAACGCGGAGATCGAGTCGGTGGTGCGGCGGGTGCTCGTCGGGTCGGCGTTCGCGGACATCGCCGACCCGGCCGGCCTGGCGCGGGCCATCAGTGCCGGGTTCATCGGCCTCGAGCTCTACGACGGGATCGATCGTCTCGGCGCCCAGCAGGCCCTCGATGCGCTGCAGCGGCTCGGCGTCCTGGTCGAGGTGATGGACGATCTGGGCCCGGTGGCGTCCCGTGCCCTTCGGGCCCGGGTTCGGCGTACCAGCAGAGCCGGGCGCGCCACGCACGCCTGATCCCGCTCGGTCCGCAAGGTCTGACACGCCTGTGTCAGACTCACAGGTATGACCGACCTGCAGACGTTCGTGGCCGGACTGCCCAAGGCCGAGCTGCATGTGCACCACGTCGGGTCGGCGTCGCCCCGCATCGTGGCGGAGCTCGCGGCCCGGCACGCCGGCGCCACCGACGTCCCCGCCGACCCGGCGTTGCTGGCCGAGTACTTCACCTTCACCGACTTCGCCCACTTCATCAGGACCTACCTGTCCGTCGTCGACCTGATCCGCGACCCCGAGGACGTCTGGACCCTGACCTACGAGATCGCCCGCGAGCTGGCCACCCAGTCGGTGCGGTACGCGGAGCTGACGCTGACGCCGTACTCGTCGATCGCGCGCGGCATCGCCGCGGAAGCGTTCTGCGAAGCGGTCGAGGACGCCCGCGTCCGGGCCCGGGCGGACTTCGGGGTGGCCCTGACCTGGTGTTTCGACACTCCCGGGGAGGCGGGCGTCCCGGCCGCCGACATCACCCTCGACGTTGCCACCAGGGTCCGTCCCGACGGGCTGGTCAGCTTCGGGCTCGGCGGCCCGGAGCTCGGCGTGCCCCGGGAGCAGTTCGCGCCGCACTTCGAGGCGGCCATCGCGGCGGGGCTGCACAGCGTCCCGCACGCGGGGGAGTCGACCGGCCCGCAGACGATCTGGGACGCCCTGCACTTCCTGCACGCCGAGCGCATCGGGCACGGCATCGCCGCCGCGCAGGACCCCCGGTTGATGGCCCACCTGGCCGAGGTCGGCGTCCCGCTCGAGATCTGCCCGACGTCCAACGTCTGCACCCGCTCGGTGCCGTCGCTGGCCGAGCACCCGTTGCCGACTCTGGTGGCCGCCGGGGTCCCGGTGACGATCAACTCCGACGACCCGCCGATGTTCTCGACGACCGTCGACCACGAGTACGAGATCGCGGCGGACCTGCTCGGGCTCGACACCGACGGCGTGGCCGAGCTGGCCCGGGCCGGGGTGCGCGCCTCGTTCCTGGACGGGGCGGGCAAGCAGGCCCTGCTGGCCGAGATCGACGACTACGTCACGGTGACGGGGCGGTCTGGCGCGGCCGGCGCGCATCCATGATGATCAGGCCGTGGTCGGCCGCCTCCACCATCTGATCCTCGACTGCCGGGACCCCCGCACCGAGGGGCGGTTCTGGTCGGCGGTGCTGCGCAAGCCCGTCACTCACGACAGTCCCGACTTCGTCGTCGTGGCCGACGACGACACGACCTCGGGCCTGGCGTTCCAGCTCGTTCCCGACCATGTGGCGCCCACCTGGCCCGACCCTGCCGTGGGGCAGCAGGCGCACCACGACGTCATGGTCGACGACGTGGACGAGGCAGCAACCGCCGTGCTGGCGCTGGGCGCCCGTCGCCTCGCCGACACGGTCTTCGCCGACCCCGCCGGCCATCCGTTCTGCCTGATCCCCCGGCCGGGGTGGGCCCCCCCGATCGGCCACCCGCCCGTCAGGGACGGCTACTAACCTCGACAGCGTGCCCGACCCGTCCACGTACCGCCCGGCGCCCGGCACCATCCCGCTCGAGCCCGGCGTCTACAAGTTCCGCGACGAGCGTGGGCAGGTCATCTACGTCGGCAAGGCGAAGAGCCTGCGCCAGCGTCTGAACTCCTACTTCGCCGACGTGGCCGGCCTGCATCAGCGCACCCGGCAGATGGTGACGAGCGCGGCCAGCGTCGAGTGGACCGTGGTGCGCACCGAGGTCGAGGCGCTGCAGCTGGAGTACACCTGGATCAAGCAGTTCGACCCACGCTTCAACGTCAAGTACCGCGACGACAAGAGCTACCCGTCGCTGGCCGTCACGCTGTACGAGGACTACCCGCGCCTGCAGGTCATGCGCGGGCCGAAACGCAAGGGTGTGCGGTACTTCGGCCCGTACTCGCACGCGTGGGCCATCCGCGAGACGCTGGACCTGCTCCTGCGGGTGTTCCCGGCGCGCACCTGCTCGGCCGGGGTGTTCAAGCGGGCCGGCCAGGTGGGCCGCCCCTGCCTGCTCGGCTACATCGGCAAGTGCAGCGCACCCTGCGTCGGTCGGGTGTCCGCCGAGCAGCACCGCGACATCGTCGACGACTTCTGCGACTTCATGGCCGGCCGCACCGACACCATGATGCGGCGCATCGAGAAGGAGATGCAGCGCGCCAGCGAGAACCTGGAGTTCGAGCAGGCCGCGCGCCTGCGTGACGACCTGGGCGCGCTGCAACGCGCGCTCGAGAAGCAGGCCGTGGTGTTCGGCGACGGCACCGACGCCGACGTCGTCGCGTTCGCCGAGGACGACCTGGAAGCCGCGGTACAGGTGTTCCACGTCCGCGGGGGCCGCATCCGCGGTCAGCGCGGCTGGGTCGTCGACAAGTTCGACGACATGACCACCGGCGATCTCGTCGAGCAGTTCGTCACGCAGTTCTACGGCATCTTCGAGGACGACGGCTCCGACATCCCGCGCGAGGTCCTCGTGCCCGTCATCCCCGACGACAACGGCGCGCTGACCGAATGGCTCGGTGAGCGGCGCGGGTCCCGGGTCTCGCTGCGCGTCCCGCAGCGCGGTGACAAGCGTGCGCTGGCCGAGACCGTGCGGCGCAACGCGGCGCAGTCGTTGATGCAGCACAAGCTCAAGCGCGCCTCCGACCTCACCGCCCGCTCGCGGGCCCTCGGCGAGCTGCAGGAGACGCTGGAGCTGCCGACGTCCCCGCTGCGCATCGAGTGCTTCGACATCAGCCACGTCCAGGGCACCAACGTCGTCGCGTCCATGGTGGTGTTCGAGGACGGCCTGGCGCGCAAGAGCGAGTACCGCCGCTTCGCCCTGCGCGACACCAGCGAGGGCACCGGCGACGTGCAGTGGATCGCCGAGGTCGTGCGACGGCGGTTCGCGCGCTACCTCGACGAGCAGGTCGCGGACGGGCCGGCCGAGGACATCACCGACAACGCCGACCAGCCGGGGGAGCAACCCGACACCGTCGACCGCGGCGTGGCGCCGGGCATCGACCCGACCACGGGTCGGCCGCGCAAGTTCGCCTACGCCCCGAACCTGCTCGTGGTCGACGGCGGTGCACCCCAGGTGGCGGCCGCCCAGGCCGTGCTCGACGACCTGGGCATCGACGACGTCGCCCTCGTCGGGCTGGCCAAGCGTCTCGAGGAGGTGTGGTTGCCGAACCAGCCCTACCCGGCGATCCTGCCGCGCACCTCCGAGGGGCTCTACCTGCTGCAGCGGGTGCGCGACGAGGCGCACCGGTTCGCCATCACCTACCACCGGCAGAAGCGGTCGAAGGCCATGACCACGTCGGCGCTCGACGACGTGCCCGGCCTGGGGGAGACCAGGCGCAAGGCGCTGATGTCGCGCTTCGGCTCGCTGAAGCGGTTGCGCGCGGCCTCCGTCGAGGACATCGTCGAGGTTCCCGGCATCGGCGAGCGGACCGCACAGGCCATCGTCGCGGCGCTCGCCACCCCGCGCGACGACCAACCTGCCGTGAACGCGACGACGGGGGAAGTGCTGTGACCGGGAGCGGGAGCGGGACCGGGACCGTGGGGTCGGGCGAGGTCGGCGCGCTCGAGACCGTGATCATCACCGGGCTGTCCGGCGCGGGCCGAAGCACGGCCGCGAAGTGCTTCGAGGACCTCGGGTTCTTCGTCGTCGACAACCTGCCGCCCGAGCTGATCGGCACCCTGGTCGACCTCGGCAGCCGCAGCCAGGGCGCGGTCACCAAGCTCGCCGTGGTGATGGACGTGCGCAGCCGGGCGTTCTCCAAGGACCTGCGCAGCGTCATCCGCGACCTCGCCGACCGGCGCATGCGGCCGCGGGTGCTGTTCCTGGAAGCCCGCGACGACGTGCTCGTCCGCCGGTTCGAGAACAACCGCCGCGAGCACCCCCTGCACGCCGGCGGCCGGCTCGTCGACGGCATCTCGGCCGAGCGTCGGTTGCTCGCGCCGTTGCGCGAGGAGGCCGATCTGGTTCTCGACACCGGCGACCGCTCGGTGCACGACCTGCGCCGCGACATCGAGTCGGCCTTCGTGGGCATCGGGTCCGAGGGGCGGCCGGCGTTGCGGGCCACCGTCCTGAGCTTCGGCTACAAGTACGGGCTGCCGGTCGACGCCGACCTGGTCGTCGACGTGCGCTTCCTGCCCAACCCGCACTGGATCCCGGAGCTGCGGCCACTGACCGGCAAGGACCCGGAGATCCGGGACTACGTGCTGAGCCAGGAGGGCGCGCTGGAGTTCCTCGACCGGTACACCGAGATCCTGCGCATCATCGGTGCCGGCTACAGCCGTGAGAACAAGCGCTACCTGACCCTCGCGGTCGGCTGCACCGGGGGCAAGCACCGCTCGGTGGCGATCTCGCGCGAGCTGGCCGACCGGCTACGGAAGATGGGTGTCGAGGCGACCGTCGTGCACCGGGACCTCGGCCGTGAGTGATGACGGGGCAGGGGCCGGGGCCGCGGGCGAGCGTCGTCCGCTGAAGGCCGTGGCGCTGGGCGGCGGGCACGGGCTGCACGCCGTGCTGTGCGCACTGCGGCTGATCACTGACGACCTCACCGCCATCGTCACGGTGGCCGACGACGGCGGCTCGTCCGGGCGGATCCGGCGCGAGCTCAAGGTGCTGCCGCCCGGTGACCTGCGGATGGCGCTGGCCGCGCTGGCGGGCGAGGACCCCGAGCACGTCGCGTGGGCGGAACTGTTGCAGCACCGGCTCGGCGGCACCGGGGTGCTGGCCGGCCACCCCGTCGGCAACCTGGTCCTCACCGGGTTGTTGGAACGCGAGGAGGACCCTGTCCGGGCCCTCGCCGCGATCGGGAAGCTGGTGGGCGCAGTCGGCCGGGTGCTGCCGATGAGCCCCGTCCCGTTGAGCCTCGTCGGCGAGGCGGACCGCTTCGACCCCGACGACCCGTCCCGCACCCGCCAGGTCAGGGGCCAGGTCTCGATCGCCACCACACCAGGACGCATCGTCTCGGTGAGCCTGCTTCCGGCGGGGGCACCGGCCTGCGCCGACGCCGTCGACGCGGTCCGGGAGGCCGACGTCGTCGTGCTCGGGCCCGGGTCGTGGTTCACCAGCGTCATCCCGCACCTGCTCCTGCGCGAGCTGGGCCGGGCGCTGTCGACCACCGCCGCGCGCCTGGTGGTCGTGCTCAATCTCGTCCCGCAGGTCGGGGAGACCGACGACTACGCCCCGCACGAGCTGCTGGACCTGCTGCAGACGCACGCCGAGCCCTTCGGTGGCCTGCCCATCGACGCCGTGCTCGCCGACCAGGACTCCGTGCTCGACGCCGAGGAGCTCCGGCGCAGCACACGCGCGCTCGGTGCCCGGCTCGTAGTGTCTAGACTCGCTGCCGTCGACAGCGTCGAGCGGCACGACCCGGTCCGGCTCAGCAAGGTCATCAGTGACGTGGTTGAGCGGGTCACCGACGCTCCGGGTGGAGAGGCAGACGCATGGCGATGACGGCAGCGGTCAAGGACGAGCTGAGCCGCGTTCCCGTGGACCGCATGTCCGCCCGCAAGGCCGAGCTGGCCACCATGCTGCGCTTCGCCGGCGCGCTGCACCTCGTCGGCGGCCACATCGTCATCGAGGCCGAGCTGGACACCGGCTCGGTGGCCCGGCGCCTGCGCAAGGAGATCGCCGACATCTTCGGCCACGGGTCGGAGGTCCAGATCGTCGCCGGCGGCGGCATCCGCAAGAGCAGCCGCTACCTCGTCCGCGTCACCAAGGACGGCGAGCGGCTGGCCCGGCAGGCCGGGCTCGTCGACCTGCGTGGCCGCCCGGTGAAGGGCCTGCCGCACCACGTCGTCGCCGGCGGGATGGCAGACGCGGAAGCCGCCTGGCGGGGCGCCTTCCTGGCCCACGGCTCGCTGACCGAGCCGGGTCGCGCGTGCGCGCTGGAGATCTCCTGCCCGTCGGCCGAGGCAGCACTGGCCCTCGTCGGGGTCGGTCGCCGGCTGGGGGTGTCGGCCAAGGCCCGCGAGGTCCGCGGCGGTGACCGCGTCCTCGTGCGCGACGGCGACGCCATCGGCGCCCTGCTCACCCGCCTCGGCGCCCACGAGTCGGTGATCAACTGGGAGGAACGCCGGATGCGCCGCGAGGTGCGCGCGACCGCGAACCGGCTCGCCAACTTCGACGACGCCAACCTGCGCCGCTCCGCGCGGGCCGCGGTGGCCGCGAGCGCCCGCGTCAGCCGCGCCCTGGAGATCCTCGCCGACGACGCCCCGGAACACCTGTTGCAGGCCGGGCGGCTCCGGCTCGAGCACGGGCAGGCCTCGCTCGAGGAGCTCGGCGCGCTCTCGGACCCGGTCATGACCAAGGACGCGGTCGCCGGGCGCATCCGCCGGCTGCTGGCCATGGCCGACAAGCGGGCCCAGGATCTCGGCATCCCCGACACCGAGTCGGCCGTGACCCCGGAGATGCTCGCCCCGTAACCGAGACGGTCTGCTCGGTGGTGCCCGGTGAACCGATCGGGACGCACGAACGTAGCGAGGTACTAGTCCCATCGTCCGATGGCGGCTGCGACCACGTTCACGGGAGAACTGACGGTGCCCATCCACGCATCGAAGGAGTTCCTCATGAACCGTCTGCTACTGGTCACCGGCCTCGCCGTCGGAGCCTGCGCCGTCGCCGTGCCGGCCGCCGCCGGGCTGTCCGGCAACCCGTCGTTCAGCGAACACGTCCCGGTCCGCGTCCCGAGCTCGGCCCGGGTCGTCAGCTTCGACGACCACGGGCACGCGACGTCCTCGCCGCGCGCCACCGCGAGCCCCACGGCCACCCCACGGCGCACCGAACCGGGTGACGACCGCGGCCGGCACACCGAACCGGGTGACGACCGCGGCCGGCACACCGAACCGGGTGACGACCGCGGC
>NZ_CAXUNP010000009.1:0-12135 GCF_964252635.1 uncultured Jatrophihabitans sp. | reverse complement strand
CACCGAACCGGGTGACGACCGCGGCCGGCACACCGAACCGGGTGACGACCGCGGCCGGCACGGTGGCTCGCGGTCGACCTCGGTGACCATCCGCAGCGCCACGGTCACCCGGGCTCCGAGCTCGGTCCACAACAAGCCCGGTGACGATCGTGGCACCCACACCGAGCCCGGTGACGATCGCGGCACCCACACCGAGCCCGGCGACGACCACGGCGGACACGGCGGCGACGACGCGACCCACGGGCACCACGGCAAGGACGGCTGACCGCCCGCCATGTCCACCCCCTTCGCGACCGGCACGGCGGGCCCTGTGCCCGCGGCTGCGCCGGCGCGACCTCCGTGGGTCGTCCTGACGGGCGGCCGCGGAGGCCCCGGGACCGCGGACGTCCCGCGCCTGCGCAGAGTCCTGCTGCAGATGGCCGCCGCGACGCTCGTGGTCCTGGTCGGGGTGGGCCTGGTCGGCGCGCTGATCAGCCGGCGCTCGGCCGAGAACGAGTCCGTGCACCAGGCCGCGGAGCTGACGAACGTCCTGGCCGACAGCGTGGTGCAACCGGCCCTCACCGACGCGATGGCCACCAGCACGTCGGCAGCTGCAGCCCTGGACGGGCTGGTCCGCCGCCGCGTGCTGTCGGCCGATCTCCTGCGCGTCAAGATCTGGTCACCGGCCGGACGCATCCTCTACTCCGACGAGCCGCGGCTCGTCGGCCGCACGTTCGACCTCGACGCCGGCGCGCGGCGCTCGCTGTCCGACCCGCAGGTGCGCGCCGACGTCACGGACCTCGACGAGCCCGAGAACCGCTTCGAGCGCGGCCACGGTCGGCTCCTGGAGGTGCATCGGCCGGTGTGGACGCCCAGCGGCCGCCCGGTGTTGTTCGAGGCGTACTACCGCTACGCCAGGGTCAGCGACCGAGCCGCACAGTTGTGGCGCGGTTTTGCCGGCATCACGGTGAGCAGCATCGTCGCGGTGGTCGTCCTGCTCGTCCCCCTGGCCTGGACGCTGGTGGCGCGAACCCGGCGAGCGCAACGCCAGCGTGAGGACAGTCTCCGCCGGGCCGTCGACGCCTCGGTGGACGAGCGTCGGCGCATCGCCGCGGGTCTGCACGACGGGGTCGTGCAGGACCTGGTCGCCGCCTCGCTGACGGTGTCCGGTACGGCCGCGGCGAGTCGCGAGCCGGCGGACGCCGCCCGTCTGCACGACGCCGCGGCCGCGGTGCGGTCGAGCATCGCCGGCATGCGTTCGCTGCTCGTCGAGCTCTACCCGCCCAATCTGCACGACGCCGGGCTGGAGCGCGCGTTGCGTGACCTCGCCGTCGGCCTGCCCGTCGACGTCGAGTTCGACCTCGACCCGGCTGCCGTCGCCGCACTGGACGCACGTTCCGTCCAGGCCGCGTTCCGCTTGGCGCAGGAGGCGTTGCGCAACGCGGCCGCGCACTCGGGTGCGCCGGCCGCGCGCGTCTCGCTGCGCCGGGACCGGAGCGGCGTCGTCCTGACCGTCACCGACGACGGAGTGGGGTTCGATCCGAGCAACCGACCGGACGGGCACTTCGGGCTCAGCCTCGTCGCCGACGCCGCGCGGGACGCGGACGCCGTGCTCTCGCTCAGTACGGCACCGGGTCGCGGGACGGCGTGGCGGATGGAGATCACCACGTGATCCGCGTGCTGCTGGTCGACGACCACCCGATGGTCCGCGCCGGTCTCGTGAGCCTGCTCGGTGGCGCCCCGGACGTCGAGGTCGTCGCCGAGGCCAAGGACGGGCCCGGCGCCTTGGCGGTCGACGTCGAGGTCGATGTCGTGCTCATGGACCTCTCGATGCCGGGCATGGACGGGGTGCAGGCCACCAGGTCGCTGTCCGAGCGCGCGGGCGGACCGCGGGTCGTCGTGCTCACCTCGTTCGGGGAGCGGGCCCGGGTGCGCGCCGCGATGGCTGCCGGCGCGGTGGGCTACGTCCTCAAGGACTGCGAACCCGACGAGCTGCTGGCCGCGGTGCGCTCGGCCGCCGCCGGGCACTCGCCGCTGGACCCCCGCGTCGCGGGCGCCTTGCTCCCCGAACGCGGCGGCGCACCGGATCCGGGGTTGAGTGCGCGAGAGACCGAGGTGCTGCGCCTGGCGGCGACCGGCATGCCCAACAAGCAGATCGCGCGCCACCTCGGGATCGCCGAACGCACCGTGAAGGTCCATCTCGGCAACGTGTTCCGTCGCATCGGTGTCGGCGACCGGACGTCGGCCGCGTTGTGGGCTCGAGAGCACCTGCCGGTGACGCCGGACACAGGCCGGTAGCGCACCCGATAGGCTCGTGGGGAAGACCGCAGACCTTCCCGAGGAGCAACGCAGTGACCGTTCGTGTCGGCATCAACGGATTCGGCCGCATCGGCCGCAACTTCTTCCGCGCCGTGGCCGCGTCCGGGGCCGACGTCGAGATCGTCGGCGTCAACGACCTCACCGACAACGCCACGCTCGCCCACCTGCTCAAATACGACTCGATCCTGGGTCGCTTCCCCGGCGAGGTGAGCTCCACCGAGGACGAGATCAGCGTCGACGGGAAAGCCTTCAAGGCGTTCGCCCTGCGCGACCCCAAGGAACTGCCCTGGGGTGACATCGGCGCCGACGTCGTCATCGAGTCCACCGGCATCTTCACCGACGCCACGAAGGCCAAGGTGCACGTCGAGGGCGGCGCCAAGAAGGTCATCATCTCGGCGCCGGCGAGCAACGAGGACGTCACCATCGTCATGGGCGTCAACGACGGCGACTACGACGCGGCGAAGCACACCGTCATCTCGAACGCCAGCTGCACCACGAACTGCCTGGGCCCGCTGGCCAAGGTGCTCAACGACGCGTGGGGCATCGAGCGCGGATTGATGACCACCATCCACGCCTACACCCAGGACCAGAACCTGCAGGACGGCCCGCACAAGGACCTGCGCCGGGCCCGGGCCGCCGCCCTGAACATCGTGCCGACCAGCACCGGCGCCGCGAAGGCGATCGGGCTCGTCCTGCCCGAGCTGAAGGGCAAGCTCGACGGCTACGCGCTCCGGGTGCCGATCCCGACCGGCTCGGCCACCGACCTCACGGTGACGCTGGGCGCCGAGGCGACCGTCGACCAGATCAAGGACGCCTACCGCGCGGCCGCCGACGGCCCGCTCAAGGGCTACCTCAGCTACACCGACGCGCCGATCGTCAGCAGCGACATCGTCACGGACCCGGCGTCGTGCATCTTCGACGCGGGGCTCACCAAGGTGATCGGCAACCAGGTGAAGGTCGTCGGCTGGTACGACAACGAGTGGGGTTACTCCAACCGGCTCGTCGACCTGACCGCGCTCGTCGGCGCCTCCCTCTGACCGCGGGGATGCGCACGCTCGACGACCTGCTCAAGGTCGGCGTCGCCGGCCGCCGCGTGCTCGTGCGCTCGGATCTCAACGTGCCGTTGGGGTCCGGCCAGCACGGCGCCGCGGTCGTGGCCGACGACGGCCGCATCCGGGCCTCCCTGCCGGTGCTGGAGAAGCTGCTCGACCACGGCGCCCGCGTCATCGTCACCGCGCACCTCGGCCGGCCGCAGGGTGCGCCCGACCCGGAGTTCTCGCTGTCGCCGGTCGCCGACCGGCTCGCCCAGCTGCTGGGCCGCCCGGTCGAGTTCGCACTCGACACCGTCGGCGAGAGCGCGCGGTTGCTGGCCGACGGCCTCGGCGACGGTCAGCTGCTGCTGCTGGAGAACGTCCGCTTCAACGCGGGCGAGACCAGCAAGGACGACGCCGAGCGCCTCGAGTTCGCCCGCGCGCTCGCCGAGCTGACCGGCGGCGAGGACGGCGGCGGCGCCTTCGTCGAGGACGCCTTCGGCGCGGTGCACCGCAAGCACGCCTCGGTGTACGACGTCGCGACGTTGCTGCCGCACTACTGCGGCGACCTGGTGCGCGACGAGCTCGCCGTGCTCGGCCGGCTCACCGGCGACCCGGCCCGTCCGTACGTGGTCGTGCTGGGTGGGTCGAAGGTCAGCGACAAGCTGGCCGTCATCGAGTCGCTGCTGCCGAAGGTCGACACGCTGCTGGTCGGCGGCGGCATGTGCTTCACGTTTCTGGCCGCGCAGGGTCACGGGGTCGGTGACTCCCTGCTCGAGCGCGACCAGATCGATACCTGCCGGCGGCTGCTCGAGGAGTCCGGCGACAAGATCGTGCTGCCCGTCGACGTCGTGGTGGCCGACGACATCGCCGACGACGCCGCCAGCGAGATCGTGGCCGCCGACGCCATCCCGGGTGGCGGCAAGGGCCTCGACATCGGCCCCGCCTCGGTCGCGGCGTTCGCCGCCGCCCTGGACGGTGCGCAGACCGTGTTCTGGAACGGCCCGATGGGCGTGTTCGAGGTGGCTCCGTTCGCGGCCGGCACCAAGGGTGTCGCCGAGGCCGTTGCCGCCACACCCGGCCTGTCCGTCGTCGGCGGCGGCGACTCGGCGGCCGCCGTACGGGCCCTGCACCTCGACGAGAACGCGTTCGGCCACATCTCGACCGGTGGCGGTGCGTCGCTGGAGTACCTCGAGGGCAAGGACCTGCCGGGTGTCACCGTTCTGGACGAAGCGAACTGACGTGCCGAAGGCCGACCGCCGCGCCGGCGGTGCCGCCCGTCCGCCCGGGCGGCTGCCGCTGATCGCCGGCAACTGGAAGATGAACTACAACCACCTCGAGGCCATCGCCCTGGTGCAGAAGCTCATCTTCAGCCTGACCGAGGAGCAGACCACCCGCGTCGAGGTCGCCGTCCTCCCGCCGTTTGTCGACCTGCGCAGCGTGCAGACCCTCATCGACGGCGACCAGGTACCGATCCGGTTCGGCGCCCAGGACCTCTCGCCGCACGACTCCGGCGCCTACACCGGCGACGTCGGCGGCCCGATGCTGGCCAAGCTCGGGTGCACCTACGTGGTCGTCGGGCACTCGGAGCGTCGTGAACACCACGGCGAGGACGACGCCACCGTGAACAGCAAGGTCGTCGCGGCCTACCGCAACGCCGTCGTCCCGATCCTGTGCGTCGGGGAGAGCCTCGAGGTGCGGCAGGCCGACGACCACGTGCAGCACGTCACCGCCCAGCTGCGGGCCGCGCTGGACGGCGTCACCGCCGACCAGGCCGAGACCCTGGTCGTCGCCTACGAACCGATCTGGGCGATCGGGACGGGTGAGGTGGCCACTCCCGACGACGCGCAGGAGGTCTGCGCCGCCCTGCGGGCCACCCTCGGGGAGCTCTACTCGCCGGAGTTGGCGGACGCGGTCCGGGTGCTCTACGGCGGGTCGGTCAAGGCCGGGAACGCCGCCGAGCTGCTGGGCCGTCCGGACGTCGACGGTGCCCTGGTCGGGGGAGCCAGCCTCGACGCCGACGAGTTCGCCCGCATCTGCATCGTCGCGGGGGAACCGGCCCCGACCACCTGACCGACCGGCCAGGTAACCTAGGTGCGCGGTTCTCGCCGGACCGCGGCCCGTACCCGCACATCGAAGGTTGCGACATGATCCTGACGCTGTCCATCGTGCTCACCATCGCGAGCCTGATGCTCATCGTGCTCGTGCTGCTGCACCGCGGAAAGGGCGGCGGGCTGTCCTCGATGCTCGGCGGGTCCTTCTACTCCAGCCTGTCCGGGTCCTCGGTCGTCGAGCGCAACCTGGACCGCCTCACCATCATCGCCGGCGCGGTGTGGGCCATCTGCATCGTCGGCCTCGGCCTGCTGTACAAGAACGCCTGACCCGCAACACCTGACCTGCGCCCCGGCTGCGGGCGCCTGAACTGTTCGACCGATGTGGAGGGGTGACGTACGTGGCAGGTGGTAGCGCGATCCGGGGCAGCCGAGTGGGCGCCGGGCCGATGGGCGAGAACGAGCGTGGCGAGTCCGCACCCCGTCAACTGGTGTCTTTCTTCTGTGCCAACGGCCACGAGGTACGCCCGGCCTTCGCGGTCGACGCCGCGTTGCCCGACACCTGGGACTGCCCGCGGTGCGGGTACCCGGCCGGCCGTCAGTCCGACGCTCCGCCGTCGGCGCCGCGCAACGAGCCCTACAAGACCCACCTCGCCTACGTGAAGGAGCGGCGCAGCGACGAGGACGGCGCCGCGATCCTCGAGGAGGCGCTGGGCCGGCTCCGCGCCCGTCGCGGCGAGTAGTACCGATCGACCACGCGAAAGGGCCCGTCCGGATCACTCCGGACGGGCCCTTTCGCGTTCTGTGATGTGTCGCCCTCCCCGAGTTGTCCGCGCCTCGACGCCGTCGGGCGAGGCGAAGCGCGGACAACTCGGGGAGGGTTGAGGTGTTACTTGCCCACGGTGTAGCTGTAGGGCAGCGAGGCGAGCACGTCGCCGGTGGTGTTGAAGCTCGGGAAGGCGAAGCTCGGCGGGGTGTACACATTCAGCACCCCGCTGACCTTCGTGCCGACCTTCGCGTTCGGCGTGATCGTCACCGTGATCGACTTGGTCTCACCCGGATTGATCGTCACCGCGCTGCCGATGTCGGCCGTCGGGTCGGTGACCACGTCGTAGAAGTCACCGGTCGAGGAGGTCACCGCGCGGTCGAAGCCCAGCGTGCGTGCGCTGAGGTCGATGTGCGTGGTGCCGGCGGGTGCGCCCTCGGGTCCGAACGCGCCCACCTGGTCGGCGAGCAGGTACCAGAGGCCGGTGGACACCGGGCCGGCCGACGGGGTGTCGGTGACGGTGGAGATGGTGTCCCCGTTCTGGCCGTCCTTGAGGTCACCGACGAGGTCGATGCCCTGCGTGCCCGGCGTCATCTCGATCAACGCCGGGTAGGAGGACGCCGAGGTGCCGGTGAGCGCCAGCGTGTTCGGTGGCACCAGGAAGTCCGCCTCCGACGGGCCGGGCAGGGTCAGGTTCTGCGAACCGAACGGTGAGGTCAGCGGAATGTTCTGGACCTTGTTCGTCCGCGGGTCGACCTGCACGTTCATCGCAGCGATGCCGTTGTTCGTAACGGTGAGCGTGCCGGTGGTCGCCTTGCCCCTGGCCAGGGTGGTGCTGGGCGAGGTGGGAACCCCGGCGGAGAAGACGTTGATCTTGTCGAAGGCGATGGTGCCGGTGAAGTTCTCGGTCAGCGCCGCCCCCGGAACCGGGTTGACGATCAGGATCACCACCCGCCACCGTCCGGCGATGGGGTTGACGGCCGTCATCTGCAGCGCCTGGCTCTGCGCCGAGATGGTGTCGGTCGTCGGGTCGACGACGCGGTTGCCGTCGACCGCCGCCACCTCGCCGCTCGGGGACACGAGCACGCCCTCGAGCAGGTAGCGCTTGTCGGTGGCCAGCTTGATGCCGACGTTGACGTTCTTCCTGCCCTTGGCGACGTCGAAGGCGTACGTGAACGTCCCGGCCGGGGCGCCCGCACGGGCGTTGCCACCGGTGATCGTGCCGGTGAAGCTGCCCGAACCGGACTTCGTCGCGACGACGGCCCGCTCCACGACGGCCACGGCGGTGGTGTGCCCGCCGGAGCTGGCGATCGTGATGGCCTGGGAGTTGTCACCGCTGGAGGCCGGCAGGGTCAGGCCCACCTTGACGTTCTTGGTCTGGCCCGGCTTGAGCGTGGTGACGGCCGGGCTGACGGTGCCCACTGCGGTGGCCCGCTGGGCGGTGGCCCGGAAGGTGACCGGACCGCTGTAGCCGGAAGCGCCGGCCACGGTGTACAGCACCGCCGTCCACTTTCCGGCTGCCGGAGCCCGAACGTCGAGGTTGGCGTAGTTCGCCGACACCGCGCCGCCCTGCGGGCGGCTGTTCGCGACGTAGGCGCCCGACGGGTCGATGAGGGTCACGCGCACCACCGGGGTGACGCTGGTGGTGCCGACGGTGCGAGCAGCGCCCTGCCAGATCATGTTCCCGGCCAACCGGTCGGTACCGGCCGGAACCGTGAAATTGATCTTCTTGTAGACCCACGGCGCACCGGTGGTCGGGTACGGGAACGTCTGCGTGCTGTTGGCGTCCAGGGTCGTGCTCTCGGTGTCCGTGCCGACGGTGGTGAAGTCACGGGTGCTGGTGGCGACCGTGACCTTCTTGGTGCCGGCGTTCGTCACGCCGACCTTCACGGTCTTGTGCGACCCGGGAGCCCCGGACACGTCGACCTGGGAGGTCGAGGTCAGCACGTTCGAGCCGACGCCGGCCGGGGCGGCCTCCTTGGCCTTGTAGGTCAGCGCGGCCTCGACCGCGGCGCGGGAGTCGAGCAGACCGGCGCCCTGCTCGTAGGGCGGCAGGCCGAGGTCGGTCGCCGTGCTGGTGAGGAACCGCTTGACCAGGGCCGGTGACGGGCTGTTGCCCCGGTGGGTGGAGCGGTAGGCCTGAATGACCAGGGCCGCAGCGCCCGCGGTCAGCGGTGCCGACTGGCTGGTGCCACCGAACAGCTGCACGTCGGAGTTGGTGCCGTTGTAGTTCGCGCACTCACCGGAGGTGGTGTTCTTGTCGCAGAGTGCCCAGCCGGACTCACCCGGTGCGGTGATGTCCACCGTTCCGCCGGCCTGGGTGAACCCACCCGAGGACAGCGAGCTGATCTCGTCGTTGATCCACTTTCCGTTCGAGAAGGTGCGCGCGCCGGCGTAGCCGGTCTGGGCGTAACCGCGGTTGTTGGTGCTCGCCGCGACCGAGATGACTTTCGGGTCGGTGGCGGGGCTGCCGATCGTGCCGGTGGTGCCCGCATCGCCGCTGGAAGCCGTCACGGTGGTCCCGGCGTCGACGGCCATGTCGTTGAACGCCTGGATGGCGTTCTTGGCCGACGTGTCCGGCGTGCCGTTGCCTCCGAAGGACTCGTTGAGCACGTCGACGTGCGCGACGCTGACCGCGTAGTCGATGGCCTGGATGATGGACGAGGTGTAGAAGTCCGTCTTCAGCGCCACGATGCTGGCACCGGGCGCCATGCCGAGCACGCGGATGTTGCAGCCCTTGGGCAGCGCGTAGTTGGAGTTGACGAACTGCGAGAGGTCGTAGCTGACCCGGCCCTGCGCGGCGATGGAGGACGCGTCGCCGAAGGCCTCGGCGCCACCGTCGTTCGGCGTCGGGCCGTCGGCCGAGAACGCCTTGTAGTCGGTGATCACATGGGTGCCGTCGGCCCGGATGAGGTCGGGGATGTCCGGGTTGATGGCGTCGGCGATGTAGGCGACCTTGGTGCCGGCGCCGTTCGCGAGCTGCTGGGCGGTCTTGGCGTTCGGGTCGTCCGAGGCGGTGTGGGTGTCGGACAGGGCCTCGGGCTCGAGGATCGGCTTGGCCGGGTCGGTCGGGCAGGCGCCGGCCGGGGGAGCGGCGACCGCGTGCGGCTTGGCGCCGCTGTTCACGACCTTCGGCTGGGCGGCCGGGACACTGATCTTGGTGTCCGGCAGCACCGCGGCGACGGCGGGGTTGCTCGCGAGCTGGGCGGCCTGGGTCGGGTCGACCTTGAGCGACACCGCGTTGAGCGACGTGTAGTGGTGCACCTTGGCCTTCGTGCCCCGCACCGAACCCAGCACGGCGTTCTGGTCTTTGGTGACCTTGGCTCGGCGGCTGTTCACGTGCGTGCGGTTGGCCGGCAGCGACGTCACCTGGTCACGGAGGACCACGATGACGGACTTGGTGGCTGCCGAACTCCCGGTGCTGGGAGTCGGTGCGGCGGTGGCCGGGGCGGCGAGGGCGACCCCGGCGGCGGTGCCGACTGCGGCGGCACCGGCGGTGAGACTGATCAAGAGGCGACGGCGTTGTGCTTGTGGCACGCAGGCTCCCAGAGTGGGGGGTCGGGACTACGACGGGCGGTTTGCCCGTGTTCCTGCACTCTGGCCTGAGAGTCCGCTGTCACACAAGGAGGAAGTGCGTACTAATTTGGGGGAATTCGGCAATTGACCGGAAATCAGCCGGTGCGGTCCCGCAGTCGCGATGCTGCGGCGCGGTCGATCAACCACAGCGTGCGCTCGGTGCCGCGTGCCCCGGCGGCCGGCACCTCCTCGCGCGGTGCGCCGCCGAGCGCCCGGGCCACCGCGTCGGCCTTGCCGTCGCCGGAGGCCACGACCCAGATCTCGCGAGCGGCGTCGAGGGCGGGGAAGGTCAGCGACAGCCGGTTCGGCGGCGGCTTGGGGGACTCGCGTACGCCGATGACGGAGGCGTCGGACACCCGGGTGCCGGGATGGCCCGGGAACAGCGACGCGCAGTGGCCGTCCGGGCCCAGCCCGAGCAGGACGACATCGAAGGCGGGGACGTCGGTGTCGGCAGCGGTGTCCGAGTCCGAGTCGTCGGCGTCGGACTTCGCGACCGCGGCCGCGAGCTCACCGGCGTAGGAGGCCGCAGCCGCGTCGAGGTCGTCACCGAACCCCGCGTCCGACGCGGGCATGGGGTGCAGATGGTCCGCGGACACCCGGAGGTGGTCGAACGCCTTGGCCCTGGCCGGTCGGTCGTTGCGGTCGTCGTCGCCCGACGGGACGTAGCGCTCGTCACCCCACCAGACGTGCACGCGGGACCAGTCGATCGGGGCGCGCTCGGTGGCGGTGACCAGGCCGGCGAGGACGGCCTCCAGGATCGATCCGCCGGTGACGACCAGATGCGCCTCGGAACGCTCGTCGAGGGCGAGGCCGAGAGCGCTGACCGCGCGTTCCGCGGTGCGCTCGGCGAGCTGGTCGGCGTCGTCGTGCAGCACCACCTCGGGTTCGGAGCTCATGCCCTCACTCCGTTCGGGCACGCGGAGACGCCATGCCTCTGGTTCGCTCCGCAAGCGTCGCTCATGCCCTCACTCCGTTCGGGCATGCGGAGACGCCATGCCTCTGGCTCGCTCCGCAAGCCTCGCTCATGCTTTCTCCGCCTTCTTCGTTCGTGTCGACCGGTCGACGACCTCGCCGGTGGCCGGGTCGTACCAGATGTGCTTGCGGTGCGGGCTGCGCTGCTCGATGCCCTCGACGCCGGTGACCGTCGCCAGCGCCTCGGCGTAGATGGCGTCGTGGTCGAGCCGCTTGAGCTCCTCGGCCAGCAACTCGCCGAGGGGGCGCTCACCGAAGGGCATGAAGGAGTCCTGCTGACCCTCGCGGCGCAGCACCAGGTTGGTGCCCTCGACGGTGGCGCGGGTCGTGCGGTCGTCGTCGAAGAAGACGTCGACGCCACGCACCGGCTCGTCGTCGACACCGTCGATGTCGACGTCCAGGTGCAGGCGAGCGGTCAGCCAACCCGCGAGCAGCCGGGCCGAGGGCTCGTTGACGCCGCCGTGCACGACGACGCCGGTCGGTGCGGCGGTCGCCCCGTCGAAGGCGGAGGCGAGCGCGGCGCGCCACGGGGTCAGGCGCGTCCAGGCGAGGTCGGTGTCGCCGGGGGCGAAGTCCTCGGCGCGTCGCTGCAGGGCCGCGTTCGGGTCGGACGAGCGCAACACGTCGGTGATGCGGCGCTCGGCGAAGACGCCGAGCGGGTCGTAGGCGATCTTCTCCGGCGCCTCGCCGTACCACCAGGTGACGACGGGCGCGTCGGGCGCGAGCAGCGGCAGGGTCACCGACTCGGCGTGCAGCGCGAGGCGGCCGTACATCCGCAGCACCACCGACTCACCGGGCCCGAGCCGGCCGCCCATCGTGACCTCGGCGTCGAGGCGGGGGACCGGGGCGTCGATGTGGCGGCGGATGACCATCAGCATGCGCATCGGATGCCGACTCGCGGCGAGCGAGGCGGCTTCCTCGGCGGCCTCGACGTCCTTGTGGTCGACGACGATGACCAGGGTCAGCGCGATGCCGCTCGTGACCGCCCCGCCGGTGCGGCGCTCGGCGGCCAGCGCCTTGACCACGGCGGTTCCCGTGGTGTCCCACAACGTCGTCATCAGGGCCTTCTCCACTGCCGGCCGTCGCTGGCCAGCATCTCGTCGGACTCCTTGGGCCCCCACTCGCCCGCGCGGTACAGGTAGGGCTCCTGACCCTGCCAAAAGCTCTCCAACGGGTCGATGACGCGCCACGACGCCTCGACCTCCTCGCTGCGCGGGAACAGGGTCGCGTCGCCGATCAGGACGTCGAGGATGAGCCGTTCGTAGGCCTCGGGCGAGGACTCGGTGAACGCCTCGCCGTAGAGGAAGTCCATGGCGACGTCGCGGACCTCCATCGCGCTGCCCGGCACCTTGGACCCGAACTTCAGCGTGACGCCCTCGTCGGGCTGCACCCGGATGACGAGCTGGTTGTGCCCGAGCTCCTGGGTGTCGGTCTTGCTGAA